>NZ_JBIVEG010000011.1:0-243346 GCF_044747545.1 Streptomyces sp. NPDC090077 | reverse complement strand
CCGGGCTGCGCCCGGACCCCTACGGCGCTACCGCGCCCGCGCCTCAAACGCCGGCGGGGCTGATTTCAGCCTCGCCGGCGTTTGAGGCGCGGGGTCTGGGGCGGAGCCCCAGGGAACGGGCGAAGGGCGGGTAGGGGACCCAGCCCCGCGCAGCGGCTGCCCGCACCCGCGGCCGCCCACCGCAGCGGCAGCGCAGAGGCTGGACGCCACCACCCCGCCGCCGGGCGACAATGGCGGGGTGCTCCACGATCTCTTCCCGCCCGGCATCCAGCACGCCCTGGACCTCGCGGGCATCTTCGTCTTCGCCACCGCCGGCGCCCTCCTCGCGGTCCGCAAGAACTTCGACGTCTTCGGCATCTGCGTCCTCGCCCTCGTCACCGCCCTCGGCGGCGGCCTCCTGCGGGACCTCTGCATCGGTGCCGTCCCGCCCGCGGCCTTCGGCGAGCTCAGCTTCTTCGTCACCCCCCTGATCGCCGCCGCGTTCGTCTTCTTCCTGCACCCCGAGGTCCAGCGCATCAACCGCGCCATCAACGTCTTCGACGCCGCCGGCCTCGGGCTGTTCTGCGTGACGGGCACGACCAAGGCCTACGAGTACGGCCTCGGTCTGACCGCCTCCGCCGCGCTGGGCCTGGCCACGGCCGTCGGCGGTGGTGTGCTGCGCGACGTCCTCGCCAACGAGGTGCCCTCGCTGCTGCGCGACCGCGAGATGTACGCCGTGCCGGCCGTCGTCGGTGCCTCGATGGTGGCCGTGTTCATCGGGTTCGAGATGCTCAACCCCCTGACCACCGCCATCGCCATCGTCACCACCTTCGTGCTGCGGCTGCTCGCCATGCGTTACCACTGGCGGGCCCCGCTGGCCTGGAACCGCCGCTCCTCGGTGTCCGAAGAGGTGTAGGTGCGCCCCCGGCAAAGAAAAGCTACCGCTTAGTAGCTTGCCGGTGTACCGTCGTTCGCATGTCTTACGCAGCGGCCCAGGCCTCCATCGGCGACAGCGAATTCGACCGCGACACCACCGTCACCGCCCGCGCGGGCGAGCCCGGGGTGTACGACGCGGAGCTGTCCGCCGGGTGGACGATCATCACCGCCGTCAACGGCGGCTATCTGCTGGCCCTGGTCGGCCGGGCCCTCGCGGCGGCCCTGCCGCACCCGGACCCCTTCACCGTGTCCGCCCACTACCTGACCTCCTCCGTGCCCGGCCCCGCCGTGATCCGCACCGAGGTGGTCCGCGTCGGCCGCACCCTCTCCACCGGCCAGGCCTCGCTGTTCCAGTACGACGAGAACGGCGCCGAGGTCGAGCGGATCCGCGTCCTCGCCTCGTACGGGGACCTCGCCGCGCTCCCGGACACCGTGCACACGGTGGCCCGCCCGCCGGCCATCCCGGCGTACGAGGACTGCCTCGGCGCCGAAGCCGGCCCGGCCCCCATCCCCGGCAGCAGCGCGATCGTCGACCGGCTCCGGCTCCGCCTCGACCCGGCGACCGCGGGCTGGGCGGTCGGCGCCCCCTCCGGCAAGGGCGAGATGCGGGCCTGGTTCGAGCTGGCCGACGGCCGTGACGCCGACCCGCTGTCGCTGCTGCTCGCGGTGGACGCCCTGCCGCCGACCGCCTTCGACCTCGGCCTGCTGGGCTGGGCCCCGACCGTCGAGCTCACCACGCACATCCGCCACCGCCCGGCCCCGGGCCCGCTGCGGGTGGGCATCGTCACCCGCAACCTGGCCGGGGGCTTCCTGGAGGAGGACGCCGAGGTCTGGGACTCCACGGACCGCCTGGTGGCCCAGTCCCGCCAGCTGGCCCGCGCCCCGCGCTAGGGGGTGTCCGAGGGGGCACCGGGTCGCACAGGGGGCGGCCCGGTGGTCCGACCAACCACCCCCGGACGGGAACCGGCGCGGCGGCGGACTCGTAGAATCAAAAAATCATGGCCTACCTCGACCACGCCGCGACCACGCCGATGCTCCCGGAAGCCGCTGCGGCGATGACCGCGCAGTTCTCCGCCACCGGCAACGCGTCCTCCCTGCACGCCGCCGGCCGCCGGGCCCGCCGTACCGTCGAGGAGGCCCGCGAGTCCCTCGCCGAGGCGCTCGGCGCGCGCCCGAGCGAGGTGGTGTTCACCGCCGGCGGCACCGAGGCCGACAACCTCGCCGTCAAGGGCCTCTACTGGGCCCGCCGCGACGCCGACCCGGCCCGCAGGCGTGTGCTCGCCAGCCCCGTCGAGCACCATGCCGTCCTCGACGCCGTGCACTGGCTCGCCGAGCACGAAGGGGCCGAGGTCGAGTACCTGCCCGTCGACCGCTACGGCCGCGTGCACCCCGAGGACTTCCGGGCGGCCCTCGAACGCAACCCCGACGACGTCGCCCTCGCCACCGTGATGTGGGCCAACAACGAGATCGGCACCGTCATGCCGGTCCGCGAACTCGCCGCCGTCGCCCGGGAGTACGGCGTACCCCTGCACTCCGACGCCGTCCAGGCCTTCGGGCAGCTCGACGTCCGCTTCGGCGACAGCGGCCTCGCCGCCATGACCGTCAGCGGCCACAAGGTCGGCGGACCCTACGGCATCGGCGCGCTGCTCCTCGGCCGCGACCAGACACCCGTCCCGGTCCTGCACGGCGGCGGCCAGGAGCGGCACGTCCGCTCCGGCACCCTCGACGTGCCGGCCATCGCCGCCTTCGCCGTGGCGGCCGCGCTCGCCGCCGAGCGGCGCGAGCGCTTCGCGGCCGAGGTCGGCGCCCTGCGCGACGAGCTGATCGCGGCCGTGCTGGCCGCCGTCCCCGACGCCGTCCTCGGCGGCGACCCGCAGGACCGGCTGCCGGCCAACGCCCACTTCAGCTTCCCCGGCTGCGAGGGCGACTCCCTCCTGCTGCTGCTGGACGCCCAGGGCATCGAGTGCTCCACCGGCTCCGCCTGCACCGCGGGGGTCGCCCAGCCCAGCCACGTCCTGCTGGCGACGGGCACGGACCCGCGGCTGGCCCGCGGCACCCTGCGGTTCTCCCTGGGCCACACCTCCACCCAGGCGGACGTGGCCGCGGTCGCCGC
This sequence comes from Streptomyces sp. NPDC090077, assembly GCF_044747545.1. Classification (NCBI taxonomy): domain Bacteria; kingdom Bacillati; phylum Actinomycetota; class Actinomycetes; order Kitasatosporales; family Streptomycetaceae; genus Streptomyces; species Streptomyces sp. NPDC090077. Next base: position 240,318 of record NZ_JBIVEG010000011.1, on the reverse strand, counting down.
CGCGATCGGCCCCGCGGTGGAACGCGCCCGCACCGCCGGCCTCAGCTAGCGGCCCCGGCCCCGAGCTCCTGCCCGACCATGCGGACGTAGCGGTCCCAGTCCCAGTGCGGGCCCGGGTCCGTGTGGTCGGCGCCCGGGACCTCGTCGTGCCCCAGGATGTGCTTCCGGTCCGCCGGTATGCCGTACCTCCGGCAGACGTCGGCGGCCAGCCGCGCCGAGGCCGCGTACATGGCGTCGGTGAAGTCCCGGGGGCGGTCGACGAAGCCCACGTGCTCGATGCCGATGCTGCGCTCGTTCATGTCGCGGTTCGCCGCGTGGAAGGCCACGTCCAGCTCGCGCACCATCTGCTCCACATGGCCGTCCTGGCGCACTATGTAGTGCGCCGACGCCTTGTGGAACGGGTTCTTGAAGGCGTCGACCGAGGACTCGAAGCCGCCCTGTGTGACATGGACGACGATCCGGTCCACCCGGTAGTCGTCGGGCCGGTCCGCCAGCCGCCAGTTCGCCGGCGAGGCCGCCGTCCAGTTCGCGCCCGCGTAGTCGAGCTCGCCCTCCTTGCGCGGCTTGGACACCCCCGGCAGCAGCCACCAGGCCCGCCCGATCTCCTCACGGGCCGCGAACCCCGCCGCCGCGATGACCCCCAGCCCGCCCAGCAGCACCGCCCGCCTGGTCCGGCGCGGCCCCTCGGGCCCCTTCTCCACCTGCTCGGTCATGTGATCCACCCCCCACAGCCGATAACGCGCTGTGACCCCGCCGGGTTCCCCGTACCCTGGATGGTGCTATGACTGAGAACCTGCCGCGCACCGCCCGCCCCCTCCGTGTCCTGGCCGCCATGTCCGGCGGCGTGGACTCCGCCGTCGCCGCCGCCCGCGCCGTCGAAGCCGGGCACGACGTCACCGGGGTCCACCTGGCGCTCTCCGCGAACCCGCAGTCCTTCCGGACCGGCGCCCGCGGCTGCTGCACCATCGAGGACTCCCGCGACGCCCGCCGCGCGGCCGACGTCATCGGCATCCCCTTCTACTGCTGGGACCTCGCCGAGCGCTTCCGCGAGGACGTCGTCGAGGACTTCGTCGCCGAGTACGAGGCCGGGCGCACCCCGAACCCCTGCCTGCGCTGCAACGAGAAGATCAAGTTCGCGGCGCTGCTCGACAAGGCCCTCGCCCTCGGCTTCGACGCCGTCTGCACCGGCCACTACGCCACCGTCGTCGAGAACGCCGACGGCTCCCGCGAGCTGCACCGCGCCTCCGACATGGCCAAGGACCAGTCGTACGTCCTCGGCGTCCTCGACGAGAAGCAGCTGGCCCACGCCCTCTTCCCGCTCGGCGACACGATCACCACCAAGGACGAGATCCGCGCCGAGGCCGAGCGCCGGGGCCTGGCCGTCGCCAAGAAGCCCGACAGCCACGACATCTGCTTCATCGCCGACGGCGACACCCAGGGCTTCCTCGCCCAGCGCCTCGGCAAGGCCGAGGGCGACATCGTCGACGAGGCCACCGGAGAGAAGGTCGGCACCCACGAGGGCGCCTACGGCTTCACCATCGGACAGCGCAAGGGCCTGCGCATCGGCCACCCGGCCCCCGACGGCAAGCCCCGCTACGTCCTCGACATCTCCCCGGTGAACAACACCGTCACCGTGGGCCCCGTCGAGGCCCTCGACGTGACCGCCCTCACCGCGATCCGCCCCCGCTGGTGCGGCTCCACCCCCGCCGCCCCGGGCACCTACACCGCGCAGCTGCGCGCCCACGGCGGCGAGACCGAGGTCTTCGCCGAGGTCGTGGACGGCGAGCTGCGCGTCACCTTCACCGAGCCGGTCCGCGGCGTGGCCCCCGGCCAGGCCATCGTGCTCTACGACGACACCCGCGTGGTCGGCTCCGCCACCATCGCGACGACGACCCGCGCGGCGGCCGGCGCCACCGCTTAGGCCGTCTGGACGACCGTCAGGACGATCTTGCCGGTGGTGCGGCCGAGCTCGCCGATCTCGTGCGCCCGCGCGGCCTCGGCGAGCGGCAGCACCGTCTCCACCAGCGGCTTCAGCGCGCCGGAGTCGGCCAGCGCCGCGATCTCGCGCAGCCCCAGCCGGTCCGGCTCGACCAGCACCCAGTCCGCGCGGAAGCCGCGGGTGTCGGCCGGGACGTCGTCCGGGCCCGGCAGGGTGACCAGCCGGCCGCCCTCGCGCAGCACCGAGAGGGAGCGTTCGGCGACCTCGCCGCCGAGGCCGTCCAGGACCACGTCCACGTCCGCGACGACGTCCTCGAACGCCACGGCCCGGTAGTCGACCACCTCGTCCGCGCCCAGCGAGCGCAGCAGCTCGTGCTTGCCCGCGCTGGCCGTGCCGATCACGTACGCGCCGCGCGCCTTGGCGATCTGCACCGCCAGGTGTCCGACGCCGCCGGCCGCCGCGTGCACGAGGACCCGCTCGCCCGGACGCACGTCCGCGGTGTCCACCAGCGCCTGCCAGGCCGTCAGCGCGGCCAGCGGCAGGGCGGCGGCCTCGACGTGGCTCAGCGAGGCGGGCTTGGCCGCCAGCTGCCGGGCGGGGGCGACCACGTACTCCGCGTAGCCGCCGGCCTGCCGGGGGAAGAGCGGCATGCCGTACACCTCGTCGCCCGGCCGGAAGACGGTCGTGCCGGGGCCCACGGCTTCGACCGTGCCCGAGACGTCCCAGCCGACGATCGGGGTCCCGCCCCAGGTGATCAGGCCGCCGCTGGCCCGGGTCTTCCAGTCGACCGGGTTGACGCCGGCCGCGTGGACGCGGACGAGGACCTCGCCCAGACCGGGTTCCGGCCGCTCGACGTCCCGCTCGACGAGGGTCTCGGGGCCGCCCCACTCGTTCACGACGATCGCACGCATCTCTACTGCCTCTTTCCCACTGATTCCGTACTTTTCCGGGGCTTGCCCGGTGACATCACTCAGATTCGGGCACCGCGCACCACCGTGGTGTTGGCCGTCCGGCCACTATCTGACAGGATCTGGCCATGAGCGCACACCCCGACGGAAGCGGCCCGCACGGCAGGCACCTGATCGCCGTGCTCGCCCTCCCCGGCTTCCCGCCCTTCGAGCTGGGCATCCCCCCGCGCGTCTTCGGCGAGGCCGTGGACGAGGACGGCCGGCCCCTGTACGAGGTCGTCGTCTGCACCGCCGACGGCGGGCCCGTCCTCAGCGACTCCGGCTTCACGCTCCAGCCCGCCGCGGGCCCCGAGGCCCTCGCCGCCGCCGACACGGTGATCATCCCGCCCACCCACGCCATGCCCGACCTGGCGCGCGGCGGCCCGCTGCCGCCCGCGGTGGCCGCCGCCATCGCCGGGATCCGCCCCGGCACCCGGCTGGTCTCCATCTGCACCGGCTCGTACGTCCTCGCCGCCGCCGGGCTCCTCGACGGCCGCCCCGCCACCACCCACTGGAACCTCGCCCCCGAGTTCCGCCGCGCCTACCCCCGGGTCCGCGTCGACGAGGAGGTCCTCTTCGTCGACGACGGCGACGTGCTGACCTCCGCCGGCGTCTCCGCGGGCGTCGACCTGTGCCTCCACCTGATCCGCCGCGACCACGGCGCCGCCGTCACCAACCGGGCCGCCCGCATGTGCGTCGTCCCGCCCTGGCGCGACGGCGGGCAGGCCCAGTTCATCGACCGCCCGGTGCCCGAGCCCACCGTCGCCACCACCACCGCCACCCGCGCCTGGGCCCTGGAACGGCTCGACGAGCCGATCTCCCTCGCCGAACTCGCCGACCACGCCCGGATGAGCCTGCGCACCTTCACCCGGCGCTTCCGCGACGAGGTCGGCATGACCCCCGTCCAATGGCTCACCGCCCAGCGCCTGGAGACCGCCCGCCAGCTCCTGGAGTCCAGCGACCTCCCCGTCGACCTCGTCGCGCACCGCTCCGGCTTCGGCACCGCCAACTCCCTGCGCCAGCACATGCGCGCGTCCGTCGGCGTCTCCCCGATCGCCTACCGCCGCACCTTCCAGCCCGCCGCCCGGCCATGACCTCCGAGGTAATCGCCACGCCCGCCGCCCGCTGACAGGATCGGATCAGCGGCCGGGACCACCCGGCACACCGACAGGGGAGGCCCACATGACCGCGTACGCCATCGCCCACCTGCACCAGCCGACCCTCAACGAGGACGTCCTGCACTACATCGAGCGGATCCAGGCCACCATGGACCCCTTCGGCGGCCGCTTCCTCGTCCACGGCAAGGAGGTCGAGGTCCTGGAGGGCCCCTTCCCCGGCACGGTCGTCGTCATCGGCTTCCCCGACATCGAGCGGGCCCGCGCCTGGTACGCCTCCGACGCCTACCAGGCCATCCTCCCGCTGCGCACCGAGCACATCCCCGGCACCGCCTTCCTGGTCGAGGGCGTCCCCGCCGGCTACGACGCCACCGGGACGGCCGGCGCCCTGCGCGAGGCCGCCGGACTCTGACCACCCGCCCGCGGCGGGCCGCGGACCACGGCGGCGACGGGCCCCCGGCGGATGCGAGCATGGCGGTATGCCTACTCACCTGATCACCGGTGCCGGATCCGGCATCGGCGCCGCCGTCGCCGCCCGCCTGCACGCCCGCGGCGACGACCTCGTCCTGCTCGCCCGCGACGCCGCCCGCGCCCGGCAGCTCGTCGAGCGCTACCCGGGCGCGCGGACCCTCGTGGGCGACCTGTCCGACCCCGACCGGCTCTCCTGGGCGTTCTCCAAGCAGCCCGTGCCCGAGCGGATCGACTCCCTGCTCCACATCGCCGGGATCGTCGACCTCGGACCGGTGGGGGAGCTCCGCCCCAAGACCTGGCACCAGCAGCTCAACGTCAACCTGATCGCCCCCGCCGAGGTCACCCGGCTGCTGCTGCCCACCCTGCGCGCCTCCCAGGCCACCGTCGTCTTCGTGAACTCCGGCGCCGGCCTCACCGCCCACGCCGACTGGAGCGCGTACGCCGCCTCCAAGCACGGGCTGAAGGCCCTCGCCGACTCCCTGCGCGCCGAGGAGAAGGCCAACGGCATCCGCGTCACCTCCGTCTACCCCGGCCGCACCGCCAGCCCCATGCAGGCCAAGGTGCACTCCCAGGAGGGCAAGGAGTACGACGCCGAGCGCTGGATCGACCCCGAGTCCGTGGCGACGACCATCGTCATGGCCGTCGACCTGCCGCGCGACGCCGAGGTCAACGACCTGTCCGTCAGGCCCGGCCGATGACCGCCGGCGCCACCGGCGTCGGTTCGCTGCCCGGCGGTGACGCCCGGGAGGCCGCCAAGACCGCCACCGGCTCCTTCGAGGACTTCCCGTACCTGCCCGAGCTGCCCGCGCGCGGGCCCGGCGCGGACATGATCGGCCGCTCCCTGGGGCTGCTCGTCGACCTGTACGCCCACGTCGAGCCCAGCGGCTGGCGGATCAGCGACCGCCCCGGCCGCGACACCCGCCGCGCCCGCTCCTGGCTGGGCGAGGACCTCGACGCCCTGGAGGAGTTCACCCAGGGCTACACCGGCAGGCTGAAGGTCCAGGCCGTCGGCCCGTGGACGCTGGCCGCCGCCCTCGAACTGCACGGCGGCGAAGCCGTCCTCCAGGACGCCGGAGCCTGCCGCGACCTCGCCGCCTCCCTCGCCGAGGGCCTGCGCGACCACCTGGCCGACGTGCGCAAGCGCGTCCCCGGCGCCGAGATCGTGCTCCAGTACGACGAGCCGTCGCTCACCGCCGTCCTGCGCGGCCGGGTGCGCTCCGCCAGCGGCTACCGCACCTACCGGGCCGTCGACCGACAGGTGGTCGAGAGCACCCTGCGCGACCTCTTCGCCGTCCACGACGGGGACGTCACCGTGCACTCCTGCGCGCCCGAAGTCCCCTTCGCGCTGCTGCACCGGGCCGGTGCCGCAGGAGTCTCGTTCGATTTCTCCCTGCTCACCGAGCGCGAGGACGACGCCATCGGCGAGGCCGTCGAAGGCGGCCTGAAACTGTTCGCCGGAGTGGTGCCGGGCACCGATGCCCCGTTGTCGGACCCGGGCGGTAGCGTCATGGGTGTCAGGAAGCTCTGGCGCAGGCTGGGACTGGCCCCGGGGACTCTCGCCGAGTCCGTCGTGGTCACCCCGTCGTGCGGTCTGGCGGGTGCCTCGCCCGCGTACGCCCGCGCGGCGCAGGCCCATTGCGTCAGGGCGGCGAGGTCGCTCGCCGACAACCCTGAGTGACGGTCGAGCACGGGCCACGGGAGGACACGGCATGGCAGCCGAACAGCAGGACACGGCAGTACCGACGGCGGTGCGCGAGCAGCACCAGCTGCTCGCCGAGCAGGTCGAGGAGCACCGCTTCCGGTACTACGTGAACGACCAGCCGGTCGTCAGCGACGCCGAGTTCGACCGGCTGCTGCGCTCGCTGGAGGCCCTGGAGGAGCAGTACCCCGAGCTGCGCACGCCCGACTCGCCCACCCAGAAGGTGGCCGGGGCGTACGAGACGGACTTCGCCTCCGTCGAGCACCGCGAGCGGATGCTCTCCCTCGACAACGCCTTCGACGACGAGGAACTGTCCGCCTGGGCCGACCGGGTGGCCCGGGACGTGAACACCCCGGACTACCACTACCTGTGCGAGCTCAAGGTGGACGGCCTCGCCGTCAACCTCACCTACGAGAACGGCCGCCTCACCCGCGCCGCCACCCGCGGCGACGGCCGCACCGGCGAGGACATCACGCCCAACGTCCGCACCATCGCCGAGATCCCGGACCGCCTCAAGGGGGACCGGGTCCCGGCCCTCGTCGAGATCCGCGGCGAGGTGTACTTCCCGATGGAGAAGTTCGAGGAGCTCAACGCCCGGCTCGTCGAGACCGAGGGCAAGCCCTTCGCCAACCCGCGCAACGCGGCGGCCGGTTCGCTGCGCCAGAAGGACCCCAAGGTCACCGCGAGCCGCCCGCTGCACATGGTGGTGCACGGCATCGGCGCCCGCGAGGGCTTCGACATCGAGCGCCAGTCGCAGGCCTACGAGCTGCTGCGCGAATGGGGCCTGCCCACCGCCCGGCACAACGAGGTCGTCTCCACCCTCGCCGAGGTGCGCGCGTTCATCGCCCGCTTCGGCGAGAACCGGCACTCCGTGGAGCACGAGATCGACGGCGTCGTCGTCAAGCTGGACGAGATCGCCCTCCAGGGCCGCCTCGGCTCCACCGCCCGCGCCCCGCGCTGGGCCATCGCCTGGAAGTACGCCCCCGAAGAGGTCAACACCAAGCTCGTCGACATCAAGGTCGGCGTCGGGCGCACCGGGCGCGTGACCCCGTACGCCCAGGTGGAGCCGGTGACGGTGGCCGGCTCCGAGGTCGAGTTCGCGACCCTGCACAACCAGGAGGTCGTCAAGGCCAAGGGCGTCCTCATCGGGGACACCGTCGTCCTGCGCAAGGCCGGCGACGTCATCCCCGAGATCCTCGGCCCCGTGGTGGACCTGCGGGACGGCAGCGAGCGCGCGTTCGTCATGCCGGCCCGCTGCCCCGAGTGCGGGACGGAGCTGCGCCCGATGAAGGAGGGCGACATCGACGTCCGGTGCCCCAACGGGCAGACCTGCCCCGCGCAGCTGCGCGAGCGGATCTACTACCTGGCCGGCCGGCAGAGCCTGGACATCGAGAACTTCGGCATCGTCGCGGCCGCCGCGCTGACCGGACCGCTGGAGCCGGCGCAGCCGCCGCTGCTCGACGAGGGCGACCTGTTCGACCTCACCATCGAGCAGCTGCTGCCCATCAAGGCGTACGTCCTGGACCAGGACAGCGGACTGCCCAAGCGGGACCCGAAGACCGGCGAGGAGAAGATCGTCACGGTCTTCGCCAACCAGAAGGGCGAGCCGAAGAAGAACGCCCTGGCCATGCTGGAGAACATCGCGGCCGCCAAGGACCGCCCGCTGGCCCGGATCATCAACGGCCTGTCGATCCGGCACGTCGGCCCCGTCGCCGCCGAGGCCCTCGCCCGCGAGTTCCGCTCGATCGAGCGGATCGAGCAGGCCACCGAGGAGGAGCTGACCGCCACCGAGGGCGTCGGGGCGATCATCGCCGCCTCGCTCAAGGAGTGGTTCGCCGTCGACTGGCACCAGGAGATCCTGCGCAAGTGGCGGGCCGCCGGCGTGCGCATGGAGGAGGAAGGTTCCGCCGAGGAGGAGGGGTCGCGCCCGCTGGAAGGCCTGACCGTGGTCGTCACCGGCACCCTCCTGAACCACACCCGCGACGGGGCCAAGGAGGCCCTCCAGAGCCGCGGGGCCAAGGTCACCGGCTCGGTGTCGAAGAAGACCTCCTTCGTCGTCGTCGGCGACAACCCCGGCTCGAAGTACGACAAGGCCGTACAGCTGGGGCTCTCGATCCTCGACGACGCCGGCTTCGAGGTGCTCCTCGAACAGGGCCCCGAGGCCGCGCGCGGGGCCGCGCTCCCGCTGGAGGGCGCCGCCGCGGCCGAGGACGCGCAGTAGCCCGCAGGGGGAGTCGTCCAGGGGTCGGCGGAGGCGAACGGATGCATGGCGTGCGGCCGTACGGGCGGGCGCACGCCGGGCGCGGCCGCCGGTGGCAAACGGCCGGTACACGGCTGGTCGCGGGGCCACGAGCTGTCGGATCATCGGACGGGTGACAGGGGGGTCCTGGTCCAAACTCACCCGTTCGGCGGATACCGTACTGATGAGGATGGCTGGGCCGCATTCGGGCAACCACCGCCGACAGCTGCCCCTGGGAGCCTCTCGCGTCCTACTGTTGTGGGGTGCGCCTGTCGTGCGCGGCTGCCTGATGCGCTTTCAGCCGTGATGGCATGACATCGGGGCCATCGCGTGGCATCGGCATCGCCGGCTGTGAGAGGGACGGGCATGAAACCCACCGAAAGCGCCGACCCGTCACCTGAATCCGGCGGGGAGCTCCCGCCCGTACGGGCGGGCCGGCTCGGTGTCCTGGGTGCCAGGACACCGCAGACCCGCGCCCTCGACACGGGACCGGGCGGACCGGGACAGGCCCGGCGCACCGCGCTGCCCCTCGCCCTCGTCGGCCTCGCCGCCGTGGTGCTCGCCGCCGGCATCGCCTCCGCACTGACCGACCGTCAGGCCCTCTTCCCCGGCGGCCCCGTGGGGTGGGGACTCGCCCTGCTCACCGGCATCATCGTCGGCCACCTCGTCGCCCTGGGCCGGGACCGCTGGTGGGGCGGCACCGGATCCGGTGCCGCGCTCACCCTCGGCGTCCTGCTCCTCTACGGCTGGATCCCCGCCGGACTCGTCTCCCTGGCCGTGGTCTCCCTCGTCGGGGCCGCGCGCCGGCAGCGCTGGCGCCAGGGCCTGCTGCACGGCTCCGTCGACATCCTCGGCATCGGCGCCGGGGCCCTCGTACTCGCCGCCTTCGGCGACGCGCCGAGCGTCGAGCAGCCGTGGCTGCCCGTGGACTGGGACCTCGCGGCCGCCCCCGAAGTGGTCCTCGTCGCCCTCTCCTACCTGCTCGTCACCCGGATCCTGCTGTGGTTCGCGCTCACCCCGCGCGGCGGCGGGCTGCCCACCGTGGCCCGCGCGACCATCCTGCGCCAGGCCCTGGTCGCCGCGGCCCTGCTCGGCATCGCCCCGCTGATCTGCGTGGTCGCCAGCACCCAGCCGGTGCTGCTGCCGCTGTTCGCCGTACCGCTCATCGCCCTCGACTCCACCCTGTGGATCGCCCGCGCCCGCGCCGAGGAGCAGCTGCGCGACCCGCTGACCGGGCTGCCGAACCGGCAGTGGCTGCTGGAGCGCGCCTGGTCCGCCCTGGACGAGGCCGAACGCCAGGGCACCCGGTCGGCCCTCGTGCTGATCGACCTGGACCGCTTCCGCGCCGTCAACGACACGCTCGGCCACCTCGCGGGGGACCGGCTGCTGCTCCAGATCGCCGAGCGGCTGCGCCAGGCGCTCCCGGCCGAGGCGGAGGCGGCCCGGCTCGGCGGCGACGAGTTCGCCGTGCTCCTGCCCACCACCGACTCGACCACCAGCGCCCAGCGCGTCGCCCGCAACCTGGTCGCCGAGCTCAGCTCCCCGCTGGACCTCGACGGCCTCACCCTGGTCCTGGAGGCCAGCGCCGGCCTCGCCGTCTTCCCGGACCACGCGCTCGACGCGGAGGGCCTGCTGCGCCGCGCCGACGTGGCCATGTACCAGGCCAAGCGGGACCGCACGGGCGTCGAGGTCTACGAGTCCAAGCGCGACAGCAACACCCCCGACCGGCTCGGACTCCTCGGCGACCTGCGCCGCGCCCTCGACGCCGGCGAAGTGGAACTCCACTACCAGCCGAAGGTCCGCTTCGACGGACAGGTGGCCGGCCTGGAAGCGCTGGTCCGCTGGGTGCACCCCGAGCGGGGACGGGTCCCTCCGGACGAGTTCATCGCGATCGCCGAGACCTCCGGGCTGATGCCGCACCTGACCGAGTACGTCCTGGAGACGGCCCTCGCCCAGGTCGCCCGCTGGCGGGCCCAGGGCCTGAAGGTCCCGGTCGCCGTCAACGTTTCGCCGCGCGACGTCCACACCCCCGGCTTCGCCGGAGCCGTCGCCGCCCGGCTGGCCCGGCACGGGGTCCCGGCGAGCGGCCTCCAGCTGGAGATAACGGAACACGTCCTGCTGGAGGACCCGCAGCGGGCGGCCGACACCATGGCGGGCCTCACGGGCCACGGCGTGAAGATGTCCCTGGACGACTTCGGCACGGGCTACTCCTCGCTGGTCCACCTGCGCCGGCTCCCCGTGAGCGAGCTGAAGATCGACCGCTCGTTCGTCGCCCGCCTCGCGGTGGACGCCCAGGACGCGGAGATCGTCCGCTGCACGGTCGACCTGGCCCACTCCCTGGGCCTGCTCGTGGTCGCCGAGGGCGTCGAGGACGACGAGACCTGGGAGCGCCTGCGCGACCTGGGCTGCGACGCCGTCCAGGGCTGGCTGGTCGCCGCCGCCATGCCGCCGCAGGAGGCCACCGCCTGGCTGCTGGCCCGCGGCGAACGCGGCTGGCGCCGCCCGGCGGACATCACCGCAGAACTCGCCGCCACGGCCTCCGCCGAAACCCCGGCGCCGTAGTCCCGGCGGCAGGGCGCGCGGGGTGAATCCGCGTACGGTGGGTGCCGTGGTCCCCGCCGTGCGCGGGGTCGATCCCGGCGATGAGCTCGACCGGTTCGCCGGTCGGCCGTGGTCCCCGCGAACGCGGGGATGAATATCTGGTGCGATGCGGGGCAACGGCGACCTCTAGGATTGGGGCTACGCCCAGAACTCCAACCCCAGAGGATCGCTGCATGCCTGGCATCACGCGCGAGGAAGTCGTTCACCTCGCTCGGCTGGCACGTCTGGAGCTGTCCGGCGAAGAGCTCGACCACTTCGCCGGACAGCTCGACGACATCATCGGCGCGGTCGCCCGCGTTTCCGAGGTCGCCGACCAAGACGTCCCGCCGACCTCCCACCCGCTGCCGCTGACGAACGTCATGCGCGCGGACGAGGTCCGTCCTTCGCTCACCCCCGAGCAGGCGCTTTCCGGCGCTCCCGCCCAGGAGCAGCAGCGTTTCAAGGTGCCGCAGATCCTGGGGGAGGACTAATCACCATGGCTGACATCAACATCATCAGGCTCACGGCCGCCCAGACCGCCGAGAAGATCGCCTCCGGCGAGCTCACGGCCGTCGAGGTCACCGAGGCCCACCTCGCGCGCATCGAGGCGACGGACGAGAAGGTCAACGCCTTCCTGCACGTCGACCGCGAGGGCGCGCTCGCCCAGGCGGCGGCCGTCGACGCCAAGCGCGCGGCCGGCGAGGAGCTCGGCCCGCTGGCCGGCGTCCCGCTCGCCCTCAAGGACATCTTCACCACCGTCGGGGTCCCGACCACCGTCGGTTCGAAGATCCTCGAAGGCTGGATCCCGCCGTACGACGCCACCCTGACGCGCAAGCTCAAGGAAGCCGGCGTCGTCATCATCGGCAAGACCAACATGGACGAGTTCGCCATGGGGTCCTCCACCGAGAACAGCGCCTACGGCCCCACCGGCAACCCCTGGGACCTCACGAAGATCCCCGGCGGCTCCGGCGGCGGTTCCGCGGCCGCACTCGCGGCCTTCCAGGCCCCGCTCGCCATCGGCACGGACACCGGCGGCTCCATCCGCCAGCCCGCCGCCGTCACCGGCACCGTCGGCGTGAAGCCCACCTACGGCGGCGTCTCCCGCTACGGCATGGTGGCCTTCTCCTCCTCCCTCGACCAGGGCGGCCCGTGCGCCCGTACGGTCCTGGACGCGGCCCTCCTGCACGAGGTCATCGCCGGCCACGACCCGCTCGACTCCACCTCCATCGACGCCCCGGTCCCGCCGGTCGTCGAGGCCGCCCGCAACGGCTCCGTCGCCGGCATGCGCGTCGGTGTGGTCAAGCAGTTCGCCGGCGAGGGCTACCAGGCCGGCGTCGTCCAGCGCTTCAACGAGTCGGTGGAGCTCCTCAAGGAGCTCGGCGCCGAGATCGTCGAGCTGGACTGCCCGTCCTTCGACCTCGCCATGGCCGCGTACTACCTGATCGCGCCGTCCGAGGCCTCCTCCAACCTGGCCCGCTTCGACGCCATGCGCTACGGCCTGCGCGTCGGCGACGACGGCACGAAGTCCGCCGAGGACGTCACCGCCCTGACCCGTGAGGCCGGCTTCGGCGACGAGGTCAAGCGCCGCATCATCCTCGGCACGTACGCGCTCAGCTCCGGCTACTACGACGCGTACTACGGCTCCGCCCAGAAGGTCCGCACGCTCATCACGAAGGACTTCGAGAAGTCCTTCGAGCAGGTCGACGTGATCGTCTCCCCGACGACCCCGACCACCGCCTTCGCCATCGGTGAGCGCACCGACGACCCGCTGGCGATGTACCTCGCGGACCTGTGCACCATCCCGACCAACCTGGCCGGCAACTCCGCCATGTCGCTGCCCTGCGGCCTGGCCCCGGAGGACGGTCTCCCGGTCGGGCTGCAGATCATCGCCCCGGCGATGAAGGACGACCGCCTGTACAAGGTCGGTGCCGCCGTCGAGGCCGCCTTCGTCGAGCGCTGGGGCCACCCGCTGCTTGAGGAGGCTCCGTCCCTGTGAGTTCCAGTGCACTGTCCAAGGCCAAGGGCTTCAAGAAGTCCAAGTCCGGCACCTACCTGTCGATCGGCACCACCGCTTTCGGTGCCATCAGCGTGATCAAGCAGGCCAAGAAAGCCCGCACCGACCACGACACGCTGAAGCTCGTCGACGCCGTCGTATCCGCCGCCGCCATCGTCACCGGCCTCGCGATCCTGTACCGCGAGCTGAAGCGCCTCGGCGACGACGACGTCCTGCTGGGCTGAGAGGGAAAGTTTCACCGTGACCACCTTCACCGAACTGCTGTCGTACGAGGACGCCCTCGCGTCGTACGACCCCGTCATGGGCCTCGAGGTCCATGTCGAGCTCGGCACCAGGACCAAGATGTTCTGCGGCTGCTCCACCGAGCTGGGCGCCGAGCCCAACTCGCAGACCTGCCCGACCTGCCTCGGTCTGCCGGGCTCGCTCCCGGTCGTCAACGCGATCGGCGTGGAGTCCGCGATCAAGATCGGTCTCGCGCTGAACTGCGAGATCGCCGAGTGGTGCCGCTTCGCCCGGAAGAACTACTTCTATCCGGACATGCCGAAGAACTTCCAGACCTCCCAGTACGACGAGCCCATCGCCTTCAACGGCTTCCTCGACGTGCAGCTGGAGGACGGCGAGATCTTCCGCGTGGAGATCGAGCGCGCCCACATGGAGGAGGACACCGGCAAGTCGCTGCACGTCGGCGGTGCCACCGGCCGCATCCACGGCGCGTCCCACTCCCTGCTGGACTACAACCGCGCCGGCATCCCCCTCATCGAGATCGTCACCAAGCCGATCGAGGGCGCCGGCGAGCGGGCCCCCGAGGTCGCCAAGGCGTACGTGGCCGAGCTGCGCGAGGTCATCAAGGCGCTCGGCGTCTCCGAGGCCCGCATGGACAAGGGCCAGATGCGCTGCGACGTGAACCTGTCGCTGCGCCCGAACGGCACGAAGGAATTCGGCACCCGCTCGGAGACGAAGAACGTCAACTCGCTGCGCTCGGTCGAGCGCGCGGCCCGCTTCGAGATCCAGCGCCACGCGGCGGTGCTCTCGTCGGGCGGTTCGATCGTGCAGGAGACCCGGCACTTCCACGAGGAGGACGGCTCCACCACGGCCGGCCGCATCAAGGACAACGCCGAGGACTACCGCTACTTCCCCGAGCCGGACCTGGTTCCCGTCGCTCCGGCCCGCGCCTGGGTCGAGGAGCTGCGCGCCGGTCTGCCGGAGATGCCGCGCGTGCGCCGCAACCGCCTCCGCGAGGAGTGGGGCGTCAGCGAGCACGACATGCAGTCGATCCTCAACGCGGGCGCGGTGGACTCCATCGTCGCCACCATCGAGGAGGGCGCCGACTCCACCGCCGCCCGCAAGTGGTGGATGGGCGAGCTGGCGCGCAACGCCAACGAGCAGGGCGTCTCGGTCGACGAGCTGCCGATCACCCCGGCCCAGGTGGCCCGGATCGCGGCCCTGGTCGCGGCCGGCGACCTGAACGACAAGCTGGCGCGTCAGGTCATCGAGGGCGTCCTCGGCGGCGAGGGCACCCCGGACGAGGTCGTCGACAAGCGCGGCCTGAAGGTCGTCTCGGACGAGGGTGCGCTGGGCGCGGCCGTGGACGAGGCCATCGCGGGCAACGCGGCCATCGCGGACAAGATCCGCGGCGGCAAGGTCGCCGCCGTCGGGGCCCTGGTCGGCGCGGTCATGAAGACCACCCGCGGCCAGGCGGACGCGGCCCGCGTCAAGGAGCTCATCCTGGAGCGCCTCGGCGTCGAGGGCTGAGCCCCGGGCAACACCTGACGGAGGCCCCGCACCGGATCCCGGTGCGGGGCCTCCGCCGTGTCCGGCCGCGGCGGAGGCCGTGTCCGGATGTGACGGGGAATCGTCATTGCCGCCATGCGGGGGCCGCACGAGGATGGGGTCATGCCCACTTCGCACCGGGTCGTCATCGCGGTCTTCCCCGATGTCGACCTCCTCGACGTCACCGGTCCGGCCGAGGTCTTCGCCCTGGCCAACCGGGAGACCGGCGGGCGGGCCGGTTACGAGGTCACCCTCGCGGGGCCCGCGGCCGGACCGGTGCGGACGTCGGCCGGGGTGCGGCTGTTCGCCGACCGCGCGTTCGCCGAGGTGGGCGAACGGGTGGACACGCTGCTGGTGCCCGGGGCGGTCGACATGACCGACGCCGGGCCGGTGGCCCGGATCGACGAAGCCGTCGTGGCGTGGGTGCGGGAGACCGCCCCGCACGCCCGGCGGGTGGCGTCGGTGTGCGTGGGGGCGCACCTGCTGGCGGCGGCCGGGCTGCTGGACGGGCGGACGGCGACCACCCACTGGTCGACGGCCGCGCAGCTGGCGGCGGATCATCCGGAGGTCGTGGTCGACCCCGATCCGATCTTCGTTCGCACCGACCGGGGCCGGCTGTGGACCGGGGCGGGGATCAGTGCCTGTCTGGACCTGGCGCTGGCCCTGGTCGCGGAGGACCTGGGCGAGCAGGCCGCGCTGGCGGTGGCCCGGCAGCTGGTGATGTACCTCAAGCGGCAGGGCGGCCAGAGCCAGTTCTCGGTGCCGCTCAGCCGGCCGGCGGCGGGCCGCCGGGACATCGACGAGCTGCGGTTGTGGATCGCCGACCACCTGGACGCGGACCTGTCCGCGCCGGCCCTCGCGGCCCGGATGTGCCTGAGCGAGCGCCACTTCGCCCGGGTCTTCACCCAGGAGACCGGCATCAGTCCCGCCGCCTACGTCGAAGCGGCCCGCATCGAGGTGGCCCGGCGGGTGCTGGAGACCACCGACAGCCCGCTCGACCAGGTCGCGGCCGCCGCCGGTCTCGGCTCGGCGGAGACCCTGCACCGGGCCTTCCGCCGGCAGCTGGCCACCACCCCGGCGGCCTACCGCCGGCGGTTCCGTACGCAGGCCGGCTGACCCCCTGCCCGCTCCTTCTGCAGGACGGCCGGCTTCGCCGTGCCTACTTCCCTTCCCTTTTTGGCCTTTTGAGAGGATTCCCATGAGTGCGAGCACCGCGTCCACGACCCTGCGCGAGCTGAGCGGGCTGGAGGCCCGTCCGGCACGGCTGGCCGACTCCGTCCTGGTGATGGTCGACTTCCAGAACACCTACCGCACCGGCGTGATGGCCCTGGAGGGTGCCGGGGCGGCGCTCGCGGCGGGGGCCCGGCTGCTGGAGCGCGCCCGGGCCGCGGGCGTCCCGGTGGTCCACGTCGTCAACGACGGCGGTGTGGGGACCCCGTACGACATCCGTGCCGAGATCGGCGCCATCAGCGCCGAGGTCGCCCCGGCCGAGGGGGAGCCGGTGGTGGTCAAGCAGGTCCCGAACGCCTTCCACGGCACCGAGCTGGAGAAGGTCCTCACGGGGCTCGGATTCGGGGCCGGCAGCGGCAAGGGCCTGGTGCTGGCCGGGTTCATGACGCACATGTGCGTCACCTTCACCGCCGAGGGCGCCTTCTACCGCGGCTACCGTCCCGCGGTGGTCGCCGAGGCCACCGCCACCCGGGCCCTGGCCGCCCCGGACGGCTCCGTCCTGCCTGCGGCGACCCTCCAGGCGGCCGCCCTGACCACGGTCGCGGACCTCTTCGGACTGGTGGTGCCGGGGGTCGACGACCTCCTGTAAGGGCCCGTCGACTTAGGTTAGGCTGGCCTTACTGTAAAGGTGTCAGGGGAGGGGCGGACATGGCGGTCGGCAAGGGCTGGGAGGGCGTGGTCCTCAAGCTGCTGCGCGGCAAGGACTTCACGTTCACGGTCACGGGGGTGGAGGAGGTCACCGAGCACTTCCGCAGGATCCGCTTCAGCGACGGCGGGCTGCTGGCCGCCGCCGGCGCATCCCTGCACCCGACCATGTGGGTCCGGGCCTGGTTCCAGGGCGGCAGCCGTCCGCACCAGCGGGCCTACACGCTGGTGGACCCCGACCCGGCGGCCGGCACCTTCGCCTTCGAGTTCGCCCTGCACGACGGGCTCGCGAGCCGGTGGGCGCGCACGGCCGCGCCGGGGGACACCCTGGAGGCCACCGTGCAGGGCACCGGCTTCACGGCACCGGACCCGGAGCCGGAGCGGCTGCTGGTGATCGGCGACCCGGCCTCCCTGCCGGCCGTCAACTCCCTGCTGGACGCCTACCCGAGCACCCCGGCCACCATCTGGTTCGAAACCCAGCACGACTCCGACGCGGAGCTGCCGCTGCGCGCCGAACCGGGCCGGCACGACGTCCGGCGGGTGGCGCGCGGCGGTTCGGCCCTGGCCGGGCGGGTGCGGGCCGAACTGCCGGAGCTGCTCGGCCCGGACCGGGCCGGCGCGTACGTCTGGCTGGCCTGCGACACGGCGACCACCCGGGAGCTGGCGGGCTACCTCAAGAAGGAACTGGGCCTGCCGAAGCAGCGGGTGAACAGCCTGGGCTACTGGCGCGCCGGGTAGGGGCCGGCGCCCGCCCCCGCGTTCCGGGCTACACCCCGACCGTGCCGTCGACGGCCTCGCGGAGGAAGTCGGCGTGGCCGTTGTGGCGGGCGTACTCGTTGATCATGTGGAGCATCACCAGGCGCAGCGAGGCCTCCTGCTCCCACCGGGGGACGTACACCGTCACCTCCAGGGACTCCGCGGCGGCCTCGACGGCGCGGGAGTGCTCCACCTCCGCCTCCCAGGCGGCGAACGCCTCGGCGCGGGTCGCGTCCGCGGCGTCGTACGCCGCCTGGAAGTCGCGCTCGTCGGACCACAGGTGCGGTACGTCGGCGCCGCCGATCGTGCGCCGGAACCACTGCCGTTCCACCTCGGCCATGTGCCGCACCAGCCCCAGCAGGGACAGGGTGGACGGCGGTGACGCCTGCCGCCGCAGCTCCTCGTCGTCGAGCCCCTCGCACTTGAGGGCGAGGGTGGCCCGGTGGAAGTCGAGGTAGGCCCGGAGCGTCTCGCGCTCCCCGGCGGTCAGCGGCGGCCCCGTGCGTTCCGTGTTCTGCATGACGGGATCCTCTCCCGCCGCCGCGGTCCCGCGAAACGCATTTCCGGGCCGGCGAGGACCCCGGACCCGGCGCGGGGTCAGGAGGCGGTGCCCGTCCACAGGTAGGGGGTCGTCACGCCGAGCACGCCGAAGCCCAGGCGCTCCAGGATCGGGCGGCTGTCGTCCGAGGCGTCGACCTGGAGGTAGGGGATGTTCCGGGCTGCCGCCACGCGGGCGCGGTGGGCCACCAGCAGGCGGTAGATGCCGCGGCCGCGCCACTGCGGGTCGGTGCCGCCGCCCCACAGGCCGGCGAAGGCACTGCCCGGGCGCATCTCCATCCGGGCCGCGCTGACGGGGACGTCCCCGGCCATCGCCACCACGGCCTCGATGGTGTCCGGCTCGTCCCGCAGCAACGAGAGCATCTGCTCCCGGATGCGGGGCCGCTCCGTGCCGAAGGCCCGGTGGTGCACGTCCATCATCAGGTCCACCCCCGCCTCGTCCGTCACCACCCGCAGCGTGACCCCCTCCGGCGGCTCCACCGGCAGGGCGGCGAGATCGGCCGTGCGCGCCACCAGCAGCGTCTCCGGCGGCTCCGGCACGAACCCGGCGGCGAGCAGCCGGTCCCCGAGGTCCGCCGGGCGGTCGTGGGAGTACAGCTTCCACTCGAACTCCGGCCCGCCCCCGTCCTCGCCGCGCGCCCCGAAGTGAGCCACCTGCGCCGCGATCTCCGCGTCCGCGGTGTCCTCGTTGAGGTCCGACCAGAGCACGCCGTTCCAGCCGAGTCCCGGCACGGTCTGGCGCACGACCCGGCCCACCCGCTCCACCCGTGCGTGTGCGGCGTCGGGCTGCGCGTCGCGCCGCATCTCCGCGTCGTAGCGGTCGCGCACCTTCAGCAGTTCATCGAGATCCATCGTCATGGGGGGCAGCCGACCAGGTGCGGGGCCGTTCCCACAACTGCATTAGCCTCACCCCGTGAACGACGACTCCTTGATCCACACCGGTAAGGCCACCCCCGACGCCGCCGCCGACCGGGGCTGGCTCCTCGGCCACTTCAAGGCACCCGGCGATCCCCGCCACAGCGAGGACGTCGAGATCAAGTGGGGGGTCCACCCCAAGGGCGAGGAGCGCGGGCGGTGGGTGACCGGCGAGCGCCGCACCGCCCTCCAGGTGCTGATCAGCGGCCGGTTCCGGCTGGAGTTCCCCGGCCGCACCGTGGTCCTTGCCGAGCAGGGGGACTACGTGGTCTGGGGGCGCGGGGTCGACCACTCCTGGTACGCGGAGGAGGACTCGGTGGTCCTCACCGTCCGCTGGCCCTCGCTCCCCGGCTACCGGGCCGACGAGCCGTCCGCCCCGGAGCGCCAGTGACCAAGGTCCCGCATCCCGCCACATGCCTGTGACGATGCACACGAAACCAGCCAACGATCACGAAAGGCTGGAATCGTGTCAATCGAGGTGTAGACCACCCTGGCCACGGTGGACCCCGCGGCCGAACCTTCACAAGTTCACGAGTTCATGAGTTCTTTGCGTCGGGCTACCTCCCGGTGAAGATCCGAACCACCAGGGAGCACGTCCGTTGGCAGCAATCGCACGGTGGTGCCTGCGGCACCGACTGGTCACCGTTCTGATCTGGCTGCTCGCCCTCGGCGGGACCGCCGCGGCGGCCGGAGCGACCGGAACCGCGTTCTCCAACGACTACGAAGTCCCCGGCACGGAGTCGGCCAAGGCCCACGCCCTGCTGCGGGAGGGCTTCCACGGCCAGGGCGGCGACACCGACACCATCGTGTGGCGGGCCCCGGACGACCGGACGGCACGCACCCCGGACATCGAACAGCGCATGACCCGGGCCCTGGACGCCGTCGCGGCCCTGCCCGGAGTGGCATCGGTCGCGAGCCCCTACGCGGCGGGCCCCGCCGGGGCCGCGCAGATCAGCCCCGACGGCCGCACCGCCTACGCGGTGGTCACCTTCGACCGGCAGGCCGACGCCGTGCCCAAGGCCCAGGCCAGGGCCGTCGTCGACACCGCGAAGAACCCCGCCACCGAGGCGGACGGCCTCCAGGTCGAACTCGGCGGCCGCGCCATCGGCCTGACCGAGGCGCCCAGCGCCCACCTCGCCGAGGTCATCGGCGTCGGCATCGCCGCCGTGGTCCTCTTCCTCGCCTTCGGCTCCCTCGCCGCGAGCCTCCTGCCCATCGCGACCGCCCTCGTCAGCGTCGGCAGCGCCTACTTCGGCATCACCCTCCTCGGGCACGCCATGCCCGTCGCCGACTTCGCCCCGATGCTGGGCACCCTCGTCGGCCTCGGCGTCGGCATCGACTACGCCCTGTTCATCGTCACCCGGCACCGCAAGGGCCTGGCGCGCGGCCTCGGCGTCGAGGAAGCCGCCGCGAGCGCCGTCGCCACCACCGGCCGGGCCGTGGTGTTCGCCGGGGCCACCGTCTGCATAGCCCTGCTCGGCATGCTGGTGCTCCGGCTGAACTTCCTCAACGGGGTCGCGATAGCCGCGTCCCTCACGGTGATCCTCACCGTGGCGGCCTCTGTCACCCTGCTGCCCGCCCTCCTCTCGTACATCGGCATGCGGGCCCTCTCGCGCCGCGAACGGCGCAGGCTCGCCGCCGAGGGCCCCCGGCCCCAGCCGCCCACCGGGTTCGCCGCCCGCTGGTCCGCCTTCGTCGAACGCCACCCCAAACTGCTCGGACTGGTCGCGGCCCTGGTGATGGCCGTGCTCGCGCTGCCCACCCTCTCGCTCCACCTCGGCACCTCCGACCAGGGCAACAACCCCGCCTCGTCCACCACCCGCAAGGCCTACGACCTGCTGGCCGAAGGCTTCGGGCCCGGCACGAACGGCCCGCTCAGCGTCGTCGCCCGGCTCGACGGGGCGGGGGACCGCGTCGCCGTCGAGCGGCTGGCGGAAGCCCTGCGCGCCACCGACGGCGTCGCCTCCGCCGGCCCGGCCGTCTTCAACCGCAGCGGGGACACCGCCGTCCTCACCGTCGTCCCCGACTCCGCCCCGCAGTCCCGGGCCACCAGCGAACTCGTCGACACCCTGCGCCGGGACGTCATCCCCCGCGCCGGACACGGCAGCACCATGGACGCCCACGTCGGCGGGGTGACGGCCGGCTACGACGACTTCGCCGAGGTCATCGTCGGCAAACTGCCCCTCTTCGTCGGGGTGGTCATCGCGCTCGGCTGCGTCCTGCTGCTGCTCGCCTTCCGCTCCATCGGCATACCGCTCAAGGCCGCCGCCATGAACGTCGCCGCCGTCGCCTCCTCCTTCGGCGTCGTCGTCGCGATCTTCCAGTGGGGCTGGGGGAGCGAACCGCTGGGCCTGGGCAGCGCCGGGCCGATCGAGCCCTTCCTGCCCGTGATCATGGTGTCGGTCCTCTTCGGGCTCTCCATGGACTACCAGGTCTTCCTGGTCAGCCGGATGTACGAGGAGTGGCTGGAGAGCGGGGACAACAGGCGGGCCGTCCGCGTCGGCCTCGCCGAGACCAGCCGGGTGATCAACTCGGCGGCCGTCATCATGATCTCCGTCTTCCTGGCCTTCGTCCTCAGCGGCGACCGGCTCATCGCGATGTTCGGCATCGCGCTCGCCGCCGCCGTCGCGCTCGACGCCTTCGTCCTGCGCACCCTGCTCGTCCCGGCGCTCATGCACATGCTCGGCGGCGCGAACTGGTGGATCCCCGCCTGGCTCGACCGCCGCCTGCCCCGCATCAGCATTGAGCCCCCGGAACGCACCGCTCCCCGTGCGACACTTCCGTCGCAGCGGCCGGACGCCGACCAGGCCGAGCCCGCCGCCCGCACGCCCCGCTGACCGGTCACGAGCCGTAAGGAACCCCTCATGTTCGCGATAGACCTCGCCGACGACGCCCAGCTGTTCCCGCTGGAGGTCTGGCACGCCGAGGAGTTCCTGGCGCACATGGACCGGGGCCGCGAGTTCATCGGGCGGTTCAT
This sequence comes from Streptomyces sp. NPDC090077, assembly GCF_044747545.1. Lineage (NCBI taxonomy): Bacteria > Bacillati > Actinomycetota > Actinomycetes > Kitasatosporales > Streptomycetaceae > Streptomyces > Streptomyces sp. NPDC090077. The sequence goes on along the minus strand of NZ_JBIVEG010000011.1, from coordinate 218,463 downwards.
CGGCCTCCCGGACCGCGTCACCGACCTCCCGTCGGCGCGGCACCTGCTCGGCTCCAAGGCGGAGGAGGCCGCCCGGGACGGCGCCAGGCTCTACGGCATCCGGGTCGACGGCACGCTCGTCGGCGGGGTGCTCTTCCGGACCTTCGACCCCGCCGCCGGCACCTGCGAGGTCGGCTGCTGGCTGGAGCCCGCCGCGGCCGGCCGGGGCCTGGTCACCAAGGCCTGCCGGATCCTGCTCGACTGGGCCTTCGACGTACGCGGCATGCACCGCGTGGAATGGCACGTGGCCTCCGGGAACGCGGCGAGCATCGCCGTCGCCGAACGCCTCGGGCTGACCCGCGAGGGCGTCCTGCGGCAGAACCACCTCCACCGCGGCGTCCGCCAGGACACCGAGGTCTGGGCCGTCCTCGCCCACGAACGGGCCGCCGCCCGCCGGCCGTGACCCCCACCGCCGGGGGCCCGCGGCCCACCTGCGGCGGAGCCCGCCCGGGCCTCTCAGGAAGCTCTCAGAAACGCCGCTTACGGTGCCCCGCATGGACACCACGAAGACCCCCGTCCCGACCGCCCCCGACGCGGACGCGGACACCCCCGAGGACAAGGCGGCCACCCCCGCCGCGGCAGCCGCCGCACCCGCCGCTGCCCCGGACGGCGAGCAGAACGGCACCCCCGCGGCCGCCGAGGACACCGCCGACGCCGAGGCCGCCGAGGACGGAGCGGACGCCGAGGACGAAGACGCCGACGGCCTCGACGAGGACGCCCCCGAGCGGAGCACCGGCGTCGGAGCCGCCGCCTCCGCCGTCGTCGCCGCGGGCCTGGGCCTCGTCGCCCTCAGCGGTAGCTGGGTCTCCCGCGTCGCCGCCGAACGCCAGACGCTCATCGGCCAGATCGAGTCCGTCAGCGCGACCACCGCCAAGGAGAAGATCGCCGCCCTGTACGGCGACGCCTGGCACATGACCGCCCTCGTCAACGGTGTCCTCTCCACCCTCGCCCTCCTCCTCGCCGTCTTCGTCCTCGCCGGTCCCGCCTTCGGCGCCCCCGGCCGGGTCCACCCCGCCTGGGTCCGCTCCGTCTCCTGGGCCGCCGTCGCCCTGGGCCTCCTCGGGGTCCTGCTCTTCGGCCTCATGTACTTCGACGTGCTCTTCCCCCTCCCCACGGCCGCCGAGTAGGCACCGCCTTACGGGACCTCCCGCCCCGCCTTAGGCCGCCCCAGGCCGGCTCAGGCCACCCGGGCCCCGGCCTAAGGACCCCGGCACTGCGGAGATGCGGCATCAGCCCCATGTGCCGCACCCCTCTGGGAAGCGAATCTTGGATCACACCGAACGAGGTGCCCGAGAAGAGCAACCAGGGAGAACGAGATGTTCGAGTACGAGATCGCCACCGCCCGCCGCGCCGACCTCATCCGCGAGGCCGACCGGTACCGGGCCGCCCAGGAGGCCAAGAAGGCGTCCCGGAGCCAGGAATCCGAAAGGCGGGTGAGTCGCCACCGCGGCCTCTTCACCCGCGCCGCGTAACCCGCGCCGCGGAACGCCCGGACCTGCGCGACATGACAAGCACAGTGACGACCACTGCCACCGGACCGGACGCGTGTGCGATGCTCGGCGGCGTGGAGACCAGATCTGTCAGCCCGGTGTTCGTCGGCCGAGCCGACGAACTGGCCGCACTCGTCGACGCCCTGGGGCGCGCCGCCGGCCAGGAGCCGCAGGCCCTGCTCATCGGAGGAGAGGCCGGAGTCGGCAAGACCCGGCTGACCGAGGAGTTCCTCACGGAAGCCGCCCGCCGCGGCGCCGTGGTGGCGGTCGGAGGCTGTGTCGAGATAGGGGCGGAGGGACTTCCCTTCGCCCCCTTCTCCACTGCCCTGCGCACCCTGCTCCGCCTGTTCCCCGGCGAACTGGCCGAGGCCGCGGCCGGCCAGGAGGACGAACTCGCCCGGATCCTCCCCGAACTCGGCGAGACACCCCGCGGCCCCCACGACGAGGAGAGCACCGCCCGCCTCTTCGAACTCACCGCCAGGATGCTGGAACGCCTCGCCGCCGACCGCACCGTCGTCCTCGTCCTGGAGGACCTGCACTGGGCGGACACCTCCACCCGCCACCTGCTGGCCTATCTCTTCCGCACCCTCGCCCGCGGCCGCCTCGTCCTCGTCGCGACCTACCGCGCCGACGACATACACCGCCGCCACCCGCTGCGCCCGCTGCTCGCCGAACTCGACCGGCTCCGCACCGTCCACCGCATCGAACTGCCCCGCTTCAACCGGGCCGAGGTGCGCCGCCAGCTCGCCGGGATCCTCGCGTCGCAGCCCGAGGAGAGCTTCGTCGACTCCGTCTTCGACCGCTCCGACGGCAACGCCTTCTTCGTCGAGGAACTCGTCGCCTCCCAGGAGAGCGGCTGCCGCACCGGGCTCACCGAATCCCTGCGCGACCTCCTGCTCGTCCGCGTCGAAGTACTGCCCGACGCCGCCCAGCGCGTGGTGCGCATCGTCGCCGAGGGCGGCTCCACCGTCGAGTACGCACTGCTGCGCGCCGTCGTCCGGCTCGGCGAGGACGAACTGATCGAGGCCCTGCGGGCCGCCGTCGGCGCCAACATCCTCCTCGCCACCAGTGACGGCGACGGCTACCGCTTCCGCCACTCCCTGGTCCGCGAGGCGGTCAGCGACGACCTGCTGCCCGGCGAGCGCGCCCGCGTCAACCGCCGCTACGCCGAGGCCATGGAAGAGGACGCGACGCTGCTCCGGGCCGAGGAGCGGGTCATCCGGCTGGCCAACTACTGGTACGCCGCCAACGACCCCGCCAAGGCCCTGCCCGCGGTCCTCGCCGCCTCCGTCACCGCCCGCCGCCGGCACGCCTACTCCGAGCAGCTCAGCCTGCTGGAACGGGCCATGGACCTGTGGGACGGCGTTCCCGACGAGGTCCGCGCCGCCCTGCGCCCCGCGGACTACACCGAGGTCTACCCGCCCTGCGGCTGCGACCCGGCCACCACGCCGCTCCAGCGCCTCGACCTGCTCGCCGAGGCCACCGTCGCCGCCCGCTTCGGAGGCGAACGCGAACGCGCCCTGAAACTCACCAAGCTGGCCCTGCGCACCCTCGAAGAGGACGGCGAAGACCCGCTGCGCGCCGCCTGGTTCTGGACCGAGCGCTCCCGCCTCGTCGCCAACCTCGGCCGGGGCGACGGCTGGCACGAGATCGCCACGGCCCAGGAACTGGTCAAGGGGCTGCCCCCGTCCCAGGTGCACGCCGACGTCCTCGTCCGTGCCGCCGGCTGGGGCATGCTCCACAACCCCGGCCCCGGCAACCTCGCCGCCGCCGAACGGGCCGTGGAGTACGCCCGCATGATCGGCGCCGAGGAGACCGAGCTCAACGCCCGGATCACCTACGGCTGCCTGCTCACCGACTCCGGTGACGGCACCAACGGCCTCGCCGAACTGCACGCGGTCAAGGACCGCGCCGCCGCCCTCGGACTCACCGTGGTCGCGGGTCGCGCTCACGTGAACATCACCTCCCAACTCGAATCCATGGGCCGGTCCCGCGAAGCCGTGGAACTGGCCGAACAAGGGGTCGAACTCGTCAGCAGGTCCCGGCTCCTGGACACCGAGGCCTGGGTCTGCGGGAACATGGCGGAGAGCCTGTACAGCCTCGGCCGCTGGGACGAGGCCGCCGAAGCGGCCCGCCGCACCCTGCGCGTCGGCCAGAGCGCCGCCCCGCGCGGCTCCGCCTCCGCCCGCCTCGCCTACCTCGCCCTGGCCAGGGGCGAGTTCACCGAGGCCGCCCAGCAGCTCGCCGCCGCCCACGCCCACTTCGGCACCCACGACCGCCAGCCCCAGCACCGGCTCCCGCTCTACCGGCTGGCCATCGGACTGGCCGACGGCGAGGGCCGCATCGCCGACGTCCGCGCCGAGACCGCCGACGCCGTGGCCCACGGCTTCCCGCTCGGCCAGCACCGCTACGCCTGGCCGCTGCTGCTGGCCTCCGCCTCCGCCGAGGCGGACGCCCGGGGCCTGCCGGCCGCCGACGCCGGCCGCGCAGCCGCCCTGGAGGTACTGCGCACCGCCGCCCGGACCCTGGCCACCCCGGTCCCGGTATGGGCCGCGCACGCCGAGTACCTGGGGGCCGAGCTGCTCCGCGCCGAGGACCGGGACGCCGTCGCCGACTGGACCGCGGTCGAGGCCGCCGTGCGCCCCCTCCAGCGCCCCTACCTGCTCGCCCGGGCCCGCCACCGGCTCGCCGAGGCGCTCCTCGTCTCGGGCGGGGACCGCGAGACCGCCGCCGACCTGCTCCGCGACGCCCACGCCGCCGCCGACCGGCTCGGCTCCCGACGGCTCCGGGAGGACCTCGCCCTGCTCGCGCAGCGCGCCCGGCTCCCGCTGACCGCCGAGGAGGCCCACCGGGCCGCCCCGGTCCCGGACACCGACCCCATCGAGGCCCTGGGGCTGACCAGCCGCGAACGTGACGTCCTGCGCCTCGTCGCCGCGGGCAGCACCAACCGCGGCATCGCGGAGGAGCTCTTCATCTCCCCGAAGACGGCCAGCGTGCACGTGTCGAACATCCTGGCCAAACTCGGAGTCGCGAGCCGGGGCGAGGCCGCGGCCCTCGCCCACCGGCTGCGCCTGTTCGGCGCACCGCTCGTCCCGCCGTCCCCCGTGCCCCCGGGAGGACGCTCCTAGACCGGCTCGCCCCCGTCGTCCGCGCCGGGCCCGTGGGCCTCGGCCGGGCGTATGAGCACCTTGCCGGAGTCGAGGTCTATGGGGCCCCGTCCCGGATCGCCGTCACCGACGTCGGTCCGGGACAGCTCCAGCCGCTTCTTCTCCTCGTCCGTGTGCTTGCGTCCCGGGTTGAACAGTTCCTCGATCATGTTGAACACCGCGCACGTCCCGCCTTCCGCCCCTCCGGGGCCGCTCAGGTCACCGCACCGTCAGCTTCAGGATCCGGTCGTCGCCCGGCTTCGGCGACCCGCGCCCGTCCGTCTCGCTCGTCACCAGCAGCACCTCGCCCCCGCCGAGGGACACCACCGTGCGCAGCCGGCCGTACTTCCCCCGGAGGAAGGCCTCCGGCTGTGCCGCGGCGGCGGTCCCCTCCAGCGGGATCCGCCACAGCCGCTCGCCCCTCAGCCCGGCCATCCAGATCGCCCCCTCCGCCCAGGCGATCCCGCTCGGCGAGGCCTCGTCCGTCTTCCACACCGCCACCGGATCGCGGAAGCCCGCCTTGCCGGCCTTCCCCTCCGCCTCCGGCCAGCCGTAGTTCCCGCCGGGCTCGACGAGGTTCAGCTCGTCCCAGGTGCGCTGGCCGAACTCGGACGCCCACAGCCGCTTGTCCCCGTCCCAGGCGAGCCCCTGCACATTGCGGTGCCCGAAGGAGTAGACGACGGAGCCCGCCTCCGGATTGCCGTCCGCCGGCTTCCCGTCCGGGGTCATCCGCAGGATCTTCCCGCCCAGTGACTTCCTGTCCTGCGCCAGCGCCGTGTCCCCGGTCTCGCCGGTGCCGGCGTAGAGCATCCGGTCCGGGCCGAAGGCGATCCGGCCGCCGTTGTGGATGAGCCCCTTGGGGATCCCCCGCAACACCGTGTCGGGTGCGCCCAGTTGCTGCCCGGCCGGTCTCTGCTCGTCGTACCGCATCCGGGCGATCCGGTTGTCGGACTCGGTGGTGAAGTAGGCGTAGACCATCCGGTCCGAGGCGAAGTCGGGGGACAGGGCGAGCCCCAGCAGCCCGCCCTCCCCGCCGGGGGCCACCCCGGGGACCTCACCGATCCGCGTCACCGCGCCCGTGTCCGTCCGCACCCGGCTGACCGTGCCCTTGTCGCGGGAGGCGACCAGCAGGTCCCCGCCGGGCAGCGGGGCCACGCCCCAGGGGGACTCCAGCCCCCCGGCGACCTCGCCCGACACCGTCACCGACCCCTTCACCGCGGACCCCGACGCCCCCGAGGACGCCGGCGGCGAGCCCGGCGGGGAGGCGCCCGGCCCGGACCGCTCGCCGTCCGGCGGGGAACAGCCCGCCGTCAGCAGGGCTCCGCACCCGGCGAGCGCCAGCCCCGCCAGCACGCCCCGGCGCCGCGCGCGGCCGCCCCCGTACCCCGGTGCCCGGCCCCGTACCGCCCCGTCCCTGTGGAACTGCCCGTACCGCATCGTCCCGCTCCCCTCCGGTCGTCCGTCCCCTGTCCGGTGTCCTCCAGTCCTGCCCTTCACCACTCTCAACAGACCCGGCCGCTCCCGAAGTTCCACCCCTCGTACACCCGATCGAGTGGACCTGGGGGAACGGACGGGATCCGGCCGCCGCGTCCTAGTCCCAGGCTCCCACCGCCGCCGGCAGCGCCGCTATCTCGGCCAGCTCCGCCGCCGTGAGCCGCACCTCCGCCGCCCGGGCGTTCTCCGCCGCCCACCGGGCCCGCTCCGCCCCCGGCACCGGCAGTACGTGCGGCCCCTGCGCCAGCACCCAGGCCAGCGCCACCTGCGCCGCCGTGACCTCGGGTCCGTGCCGCCGGGCCACCCGCCGCAGCCCCGCCACCAGCACCTGGTTGGAGGCCATCGCGTGCGCCGTGAACCGCGGGTGCCGCGCCCGCACGTCCGCCTCCTCGAACCCCTGCCCCGGCGTCAGCGTCCCGGTCAGGAACCCGCTGCCCAGCGGCATCGCCGCCAGCATCCCCACCCCGCGCGCCGCACACCACGGCAGCAGCTGCCACGCCGCCTCCGGCGACCACACCGACAGCTCCGCCTGCACCGCCGTCACCGGGAACACCTGCTGCACCCGGTCCAGCTGCCGCAGCGTCGTGCGGTACCCCCGGTCCCCGCGCCGCCCCGCGCCCGGCCCGGCCCCCGCGCCCAGCGCGCAGAACCCCAGCGCCCGCACCTTCCCCGCCTGCACCAGCTCCGCCATGGCACCCCAGGTCTCCTCCACGGGCACCTCCGGATCCACCCGGTGCAGCTGGTACAGGTCGATGACGTCGGTCCGCAGCCGCCGCAGCGAGGCGTCGCACGCCCGCCGCACGTACCCGGGCCGCCCGTCCGCCACCACGTGCCCCTCGCCCGCCCGCAGCCCCACCTTGGCGGACACGAAGGCCTCGGCCCGCCGCTCCCGCAGCACCCGGCCCAGCACCAGCTCGTTGGTGTAGGGCCCGTACAGGTCGGCCGTGTCCAGCAGGTTCGCCCCCAGGTCCAGCGCCGTGTGCAGGGTGCGCAGCGATTCCTCGCCCCGCCGGCGCGAAGGCGCGTAGGCCCAGCTCATCGGCATGCAGCCGAGCCCTATGGCTCCGACCGTCAGCGGTCCCGACCCGATCGACCTGCGCTCCACCCCTGCGTCCCCCTTCCGGCCCGGTCCCGGTCCGGCCCTCAAACTAACGGCTTGATCCAGTTCCCTTCGCATAGCCTCGTGATCATGACTGCAACGACCGGGGACGTCTGGCTCCCCTTCCCGCCCGGAGAGATCGACGGCCTCCCCGACTGCTTCCGCTACCGCCGGTGGGACGGCGAGGACGCCTTTCCGGCCGACCCGGCCGACTGCGTCTTCTACGTCACCCCGTACATGAAGTCCCAGGAGGTGACCCTGCGTCCGCTCGCCCGGATGCCCGCCCTCCGGGTGGTGCAGACCCTCACCGCGGGCATCGACCACGTCCTGCCCGGCCTCGGTGACCTCCGCCCCGGCGTGCGGCTGTGCAACGCCCGGGGCGTGCACGAGGCCAGCACCGCCGAACTCGCCCTCACCCTCGTCCTGGCCTCCCTGCGCGGCATCCCCGGCATGGTGCGCGGCCAGGACCGCGAGGAGTGGCACGGCGGCTTCTACGAGGCCCTCGCCGACCGGTCCGTCCTGATCGTCGGCTACGGGGCGATCGGCGCGGCCGTCGAGGACCGGCTGGCCCCCTTCGAGTGCGGCCGGATCACCCGTGTCGCCCGCTCGGCCCGCACCGCCCCGCACGGGCCGGTCCACGCCCTCGCCGGCCTCCCCGGACTCCTCCCGGACGCGGACGTGGTGGTCCTCACCACCCCGCTGACCGCGGACACCCGGGGGCTCGTCGACGCCGCCTTCCTCGGGCGGATGAAGGACGGGGCCCTGCTCGTCAACGTCTCTCGGGGGCCGGTGGTCGACACCGCGGCCCTGCTGGCGGAACTGGAGTCGGGCCGGCTGCGCGCCGCGGTCGACGTCACCGACCCGGAGCCGCTGCCCGCCGGCCACGCCCTCTGGCACGCCCCGAACCTCCTGATCACCCCTCATGTGGGGGGCAGCAGTTCGGCGTTCGAACCCCGGGCCAAGCGGCTCGTGGCCCGGCAGCTCGCCCGGTTCGCCGCCGGGGAGGAGGTACACAACACCGTCCTGATCAAGGACTGATGCGGGCGCGTCCCGCACTTCGCGGTGGCGCGCGGCTACGCTGGGCGACGGTGCGTGCGCGACCGGTGGCCAGGACCCCCCTCTTGGTGACTGAGCGTAGAGAAGCTATGTCGCTGAGTGACGAAAGTGGTGTATCGTCCGGAACAAGGGGCTGCGCCACGTACGTCTGGCGCTGGGGAGTGATCGGACACTTTGGGGGGCGACGGGCGATGCACGGCCAATGGACGAAGGATCCGATGCGGCAGAGCCGCCGGCGGCGACTGTGCCGGGACTGGACCGCGCCAGAACCGGCCGGCGAGGGGCACCGGTGAGCGCCCCGGGGGCGGCGCTGCTGACCCGGCCGCCGGTCGCGGGCGGAGGGACCCGGGGCCTCGCTGCGCAACTCCTCCTCGCGCTGGTCAGCGGCGGCTACGCCGTCGGAGCCGCCCTCGGCTGGGGATCACCCGAACTCGCCAAGATCATGGGCGACTTCGGCCTCAGCGCCGCCGGATTACTGGCCGCCGTCTCCTGCTACCACTACGCCCGCACGATCGACCGGCGTGAACGCCCCGCCTGGCTGATGTTCGCCTTCTCCTCGCTCATGGGCGGCCTGGGGAACGCCGTCTGGGGCTGGTACGAGGTGGTCCTCGGCCAGAAGGTCCCCGAGCCCTCGCTCGCCGACTTCGCCTTCCTCTGCTTCGCACCGCCCGCCATCGTGGGCCTGCTCGTCCTGGCCAAACGGCCGGTCACCCGCGCCGGATGGGTCTGCCTCGGCCTCGACTCCTGGCTCATCGGCGGCTCGCTGCTGACCCTGTCCTGGAGCCTGGCCCTCGCCAACGCCGCCCGCACCGCCCAGTCGGGCGCCCCCGGCAGCGTCCCGCGCGCCGCGCTCTCGCTCGCGTACCCGCTCCTCGACATCGCGCTGGTCTCGATGGTCCTGGTGCTGCACTTCCGGCGCTCCGCGAACAACCGCTCGGCCGTCAACACGGCCATCGCGGCCCTCGCCCTGACCGTCCTGAGCGACGCCCTGTTCACCTCGCCGCTGCTCAACACCACCTACAGCTCGGGGGAGATCCTCGACGCCGGCTGGTTCGCGGGCTCGCTGCTGCTCGCCTACGCTCCCTGGGGCGCCCGCCGGTCCGAGTCCGCGCCCCGTCCCGCACCGCCGCGGCCGGAGCGCCAGTACAGCCGCCCCATCACCGGCTCGCTGCCCGCGCTCACCCCGTACCTGGCGGCCGCCGTCTGCACCCTCGGCATCCTCTACAACGTGGTGGACGGCCGGAAGGTGGACCGGATGGTGGTCTTCACGGGCTGCACCGTCGTCCTCGCCCTCGTCATCCGCCAGGGCATCATGCTCCTCGACAACATCGCGCTCACCCAGGAACTGGCCCAGAAGGAGAACCACTTCCGCTCCCTGGTCCAGGGTTCCAGCGACGTCATCATGATCGCCGCGCCCACCGGAACCCTGCGCTACGTCAGCCCCGCCGCCGCCGGGGTCTACGGCCGCGAGGCCGAGGAGCTGGTCGGCACCGAGCTCGCCGCCCTGATCCACCCCGACGACCTCGGCCGGGTGGTCCACGAGGTGCGCCGCTTCCTGGCCGCCCCGCCCGCCGAGGAGCCCACCACCCGCATCGAGTGCCGGTTCAAGTCGGGCGGCGGCGAGTGGCTCAACGTGGAGTCCACCGTCAACCGGCACCAGGGCGGGCTCATCCTCAACAGCCGCGACGTCACCGAGCGGGTCCGCCTCCAGGCGCAGCTCCAGCACAGCGCCGAGCACGACCCGCTGACCGACCTGCCCAACCGGGCGCTGTTCACCCGCCGGGTCCGCCAGGCCCTCACCGGCCGCCGGGCCGGCGACCACAGCACCGCCGTGCTCTTCATCGACCTCGACGGCTTCAAGGCCGTCAACGACACCATCGGCCACCAGGCCGGCGACGAGCTCCTCGTCGAGGCCGCCCGCCGGCTCCAGGACGCCGTCCGGGCCGGGGACACCGCCGCCCGCCTCGGCGGCGACGAGTTCGCCGCGCTGATCCTCGGCGACGGCAGCCGCGACCGCAGTGCCCGCGAGTACCAGGTCCACGACATCGCCGACCGGCTGCGCGCCACCCTCTCCCAGCCCTACCGCATCGCGGGGAGCGAGGTCCGGGTGGCCGCCAGCATCGGGGTCGCCTTCGCCGACCCCGGCATCACCCCTTCGGACCTGATGCGCAACGCGGACCTCGCGATGTACCGGGCCAAGGCCGGCGGCAAGGACCGGGTCGAGCTGTACGCGCCCCAGATGCAGGCCGAGGTCGTCCGCAAGGCCGAGCTCGCCGGGCGGCTGCGCACCGCACTGCACGAGGGCGAGTTCGCCCTGCTGCACCAGCCCGTGGTCTGCCTGGCCACCGGCGAGGTCACCGCCGTGGCCGCGCAGGCCCGCTGGCGCTCCGCCCAGGGGATCCTGTTCACCCCGGCCGAGTTCCTCCGGGTGGCCGAGCACAGCGAGGGCGGTCCGGCGGCCGGGCCGGACGGCTCGCGCACCGCCGAACTGGGCCGATGGCTCCTGGAGGAGGCCGTCGAGCAGGCCGCCGAGCGGCACCGGGCCGGGCACGACGTACCAGTGGCCGTGAGGATCACCGCCCAGCGGCTGCTGGACCGCTCCGTGCCGGGCGCCGGCGTGGAGGCCCTGCTGGCCCGCCACGGGCTGCCCTCCGGGTCCCTGGTGCTCGAACTGGCCGCCTCGGACCCCAGGGTGCCCTTCGACGAGCTGGAGCGCCGTCTGACGGCCCTGCACCGGCTCGGCGTACGGATCGCCCTGGACGGCTTCGGCAGCGGCTACGCGGCCATCAGCGCCCTCCGCAGGCTCCCGGTGGACCTGCTCAAGCTGGACCGGGGGCTGGTCGAAGGGGTGGTCGAATCGGCCAGACTGCACAAGATCACGGCCGGATTGTTGCGGATCGCAAACGACCTCGGCATGCAGTCCGTGGCCGACGGGGTGGACCTCCCCGAGCAGCTGCTCGCGCTGCGGGCGATGGGCTGCACCCACGGTCAGGGAGCGGCCTTCTCCGGACCTCTCGACGAATACAGGCTGCGGCGCGCGCTCGTGAGAGGTACGTTCCCAGTACCGGGCGGTACGGCCCAGCCCGCCTTGGCCGGTGGCCCGTCCGGTGGCTCGATGGTCATCCGTAGAGGCTCAAATAATGAGACGCCCGTCCCACCCGCTTGACATCCACCTCCCGCCGGAGGGAGGGTCAATGCCATGCGCACCCGAATTCTCGTACTTGGAAAGCGCGTCGGCTGAAGCTGGGGCCTGCATGTCCCCGCTCGACACCACCGACGCGCTCCCCTCGCTTGCCACCCGGCACGAGGGGTTTTTTGTTGCACTGGCACACGCGTCCGGACCTGATCCGGATCACCCCCCGCTCCTCGTAAAACCCTCAGCTTCGAGAAGAGAATGCCGATGACCGAGCAGGCCTCCGGGGCCCACCATCCGCAGCCGCGGCCCCGTACGGGTGGGCACCACCAGCCCACCGCAGTTGAGCACGTCACGGGCGCCCAGTCCCTCATCCGCTCTCTCGAAGAGGTGGGGTGCGACACCGTCTTCGGCATCCCGGGGGGCTGCATCCTCCCGGCGTACGACCCGATGATGGACAGCAAGAAGGTCCGTCACATCCTGGTCCGCCACGAGCAGGGGGCGGGCCACGCCGCCACCGGTTACGCCCAGGCCACCGGCAAGGTCGGCGTGTGCATGGCCACTTCGGGCCCGGGTGCCACCAACCTCGTCACCCCGATCGCCGACGCGCACATGGACTCCGTCCCGCTCGTCGCGATCACCGGCCAGGTCTCCTCCAAGGCGATCGGCACCGACGCCTTCCAGGAGGCGGACATCGTCGGCATCACGATGCCGATCACCAAGCACAACTTCCTGGTGACCAAGGCCGACGACATCGCGAAGACGATCGCCGAGGCCTTCCACATCGCCTCCACCGGCCGCCCCGGCCCGGTCCTGGTCGACATCGCCAAGGACGCCCTCCAGGCGAAGACCACCTTCTCCTGGCCGCCCAGCCAGGACCTGCCCGGCTACCGGCCGGTCACGAAGCCGCACGCCAAGCAGATCCGCGAGGCGGCCAAGATGATCGCCGCCGCGAAGCGCCCGGTCCTCTACGTCGGCGGCGGCGTCATGAAGGCCGGCGCCACCGCCGAGCTGAAGGTCCTCACCGAGCTCACGGGCGTCCCGGTCGTCACCACCCTGATGGCCCTGGGCTCCATCCCGGACAGCCACCCGCAGAACGTCGGCATGCCCGGCATGCACGGTGCCGTGACCGCCGTCACCGCGCTCCAGAAGTCGGACCTGCTGATCGCGCTCGGCACCCGCTTCGACGACCGCGTCACCGGCAAGCTGGACAGCTTCGCCCCCTTCGCCAAGGTCATCCACGCGGACATCGACCCGGCCGAGATCGGCAAGAACCGCGCCGTCGACGTCCCGATCGTCGGTGACGCGCGCGAGGTCATCGCCGACCTGATCCAGGCCGTCCAGGCCGAGGCGAGCGAGGGCAACACCGGCGACTACACCGCCTGGTGGAAGGACCTCAACCGCTGGCGCGAGACCTACCCGCTGGGCTACGACCTGCCCGAGGACGGCAGCCTCTCGCCGCAGCAGGTCATCGAGCGGATCGGCCAGCTGGCGCCGAAGGGCACCATCTACGCGGCCGGCGTCGGCCAGCACCAGATGTGGGCCTCGCACTTCGTCAACTACGAGGAGCCCCGCACCTGGCTGAACTCCGGCGGCGCCGGAACCATGGGCTACGCGGTCCCCGCCGCGATGGGCGCGAAGGTCGGCATGCCCGACCGCACCGTCTGGGCGATCGACGGCGACGGCTGTTTCCAGATGACCAACCAGGAACTGGCCACCTGTGCGCTGAACAACATCCCGATCAAGATCGCGATCATCAACAACGGCGCCCTGGGCATGGTCCGCCAGTGGCAGACCCTGTTCTACAACCAGCGCTACTCGAACACGGTCCTGCACGCGGACGAGACCGGCCACGACACCGTGGGCTCCCAGCTCGGCGAGTCCGCCTCCCCCCGCATGGGCACCCGCGTCCCGGACTTCGTCAAGCTGTCCGAGGCCATGGGCTGCGTCGCGCTGCGCTGCGAGGACCCGGCGGACCTGGACAAGGTCATCGCCGAGGCCAACGCGATCAACGACCGCCCGGTCGTGGTCGACTTCATCGTCCACGAGGACGCCATGGTGTGGCCGATGGTCGCCGCCGGCACCTCCAACGACGAGGTCATGGCAGCCCGGGGCGTCCGCCCCGACTTCGGCGACAACGAAGACGACTGAGCCGAGAGAGCCTGAGAGAGAGAACGACTCACATGTCCAAGCACACGCTCTCCGTCCTGGTCGAGAACACGCCCGGCATCCTCGCCCGGATCGCCGCGCTGTTCTCCCGCCGCGGGTTCAACATCGACTCCCTCGCGGTCGGCGTCACCGAGCACCCCGACATCTCCCGCATCACCATCGTCGTGAACGTCGAGGACCTCCCGCTGGAGCAGGTGACCAAGCAGCTCAACAAGCTGGTCAACGTGCTCAAGATCGTCGAGCTGGAGCCGTCCAACGCCATCGAGCGCGAACTCGTCCTGGTGAAGGTCCGCGCCGACAACGAGACCCGCTCGCAGATCGTCGAGATCGTCCAGCTGTTCCGCGCCAAGACCGTCGACGTCTCCCCGGAGGCCGTCACCATCGAGGCCACCGGCGGCGCCGACAAGCTGGGCGCGATGCTCAAGATGCTGGAGCCCTTCGGCATCAAGGAACTCGTGCAGTCCGGCACGATCGCCATAGGGCGTGGCGGCCGGTCCATCACGGACCGCAGCCTGCGCTCCCTCGAACGCAGCGCCTGAGCCCCGCGGCCCCCGGTCCCGCCGCGCCGGATTCCGGGCGCGGCGGCTGACACGCCGGACCGCATAGCGAGACCGAGAAACTCTTATTCCGTTCCCCGCCGTACGGTGGGAGCAACACCAGCGCACCAAGGAGATATCCCAGTGGCCGAGCTGTTCTACGAGAACGACGCCGACCTGTCCATCATCCAGGGCCGCAAGGTCGCGGTCATCGGTTACGGCAGCCAGGGCCACGCCCACGCGCTGTCGCTCCGTGACTCCGGCGTCGACGTCGTCGTCGGCCTCAAGGAGGGCTCCAGCTCCAAGGCCAAGGCCGAGGAGCAGGGCCTGAAGGTCCTCCCGGTCGCCGAGGCCGCCGAGTGGGCCAACGTCATCATGATCCTGACCCCGGACCCGCTCCAGGCCGAGATCTACGAGGCGTCCATCAAGGACCACCTGAAGGAGGGCGACGCGCTCTTCTTCGGCCACGGCTTCAACGTCCGCTACGGCTTCATCAAGCCCCCGGCCAACGTGGACGTCGCCCTGGTCGCCCCGAAGGGCCCGGGCCACCTGGTCCGCCGTCAGTACGAGGAGGGCCGCGGCGTTCCGTGCATCGCCGCCGTCGAGCAGGACTTCTCGGGCAGCGCCTTCGCCCTGGCCCTGTCGTACGCGGCCGGCATCGGCGGCACCCGCGCCGGCGTCATCAAGACCACCTTCACCGAGGAGACCGAGACCGACCTGTTCGGTGAGCAGGCCGTCCTCTGCGGTGGCGCGTCCGCCCTGGTCAAGGCCGGCTTCGAGACCCTGACCGAGGCCGGCTACCAGCCGGAGATCGCCTACTTCGAGTGCCTGCACGAGCTGAAGCTCATCGTCGACCTCATGTACGAGGGCGGCCTGGAGAAGATGCGCTGGTCGGTCTCCGAGACCGCCGAGTGGGGCGACTACATCACCGGCCCGCGCGTCATCACCGACGCCACCAAGGCCGAGATGAAGAAGGTCCTGGCGGAGATCCAGGACGGCACGTTCGCCAACGAGTGGATGGCCGAGTACAAGGCCGGTCTGCCGAAGTACAACGAGTACAAGAAGGCCGACTCGGAGCACCTGCTGGAGACCACCGGCAAGAAGCTGCGCAAGCTGATGAGCTGGGTCGACAGCGACGAGAGCTGATCTCGTGAACGGCGGGGCCGGGACGGTGCGTCCCGGCCCCGCCGCACACCCGCTCCGCCCCGGCCCCGGCCGGAGACCAACCGGAATGTAGCCCGCGGATAGGACGGATTGTCCACCCCGGCCAATCCCGGACGGGTGATCCTTCCGTACAGGCGGAAATTCGCACCCGATCCGCCACTACACTGCTCAACACAACGCGTCAGGCCCACAGTGTCGTGCGTCTTCCACGCGGCTACCCCCTCCACCGCCTGCGGCCGTCGGGACGGCCGTCCGCACTGGACTTGTGAGGACCCACGTGAGCTCGAAACCTGTCGTACTCATCGCCGAAGAGCTGTCGCCCGCCACGGTGGACGCACTCGGTCCGGACTTCGAGATCCGGCACGTCAACGGCGCCGACCGCGGTGAGCTGCTCCCCGCGATCGTGGACGTCGACGCCATCCTCGTCCGCTCCGCCACCAAGGTGGACGCCGAGGCCATCGCCGCCGCCAAGAAGCTGAAGGTCGTCGCCCGCGCCGGTGTCGGCCTCGACAACGTCGACGTCTCCGCCGCCACCAAGGCCGGCGTGATGGTCGTGAACGCCCCGACCTCCAACATCGTCACCGCCGCCGAGCTCGCCTGCGGTCTGCTCGTGGCCACCGCCCGCAACATTCCGCAGGCCAACACCGCCCTGAAGAACGGCGAGTGGAAGCGGAACAAGTACACGGGCGTCGAGCTCAGCGAGAAGACCCTCGGCGTCGTCGGCCTCGGCCGCATCGGCGTCCTGGTCGCCCAGCGCATGTCCGCCTTCGGCATGAAGATCGTCGCGTACGACCCCTACGTGCAGCCCGCGCGCGCCGCCCAGATGGGCGTCAAGATGCTGACGCTGGACGAGCTGCTGGAGGTCGCCGACTTCATCACCGTGCACCTGCCCAAGACCCCCGAGACCCTCGGTCTCATCGGGGACGAGGCCCTGCACAAGGTCAAGCCGTCGGTCCGCATCGTCAACGCCGCGCGCGGCGGGATCGTGGACGAGGCCGCGCTGTACTCGGCCATCAAGGAGGGCCGCGTCGCCGGCGCCGGCCTGGACGTGTACGCGAAGGAGCCCTGCACGGACTCCCCGCTCTTCGAGCTCGACCAGGTCGTCTGCACCCCGCACCTCGGCGCGTCCACGGACGAGGCCCAGGAGAAGGCCGGCATCGCCGTCGCCAAGTCGGTGCGCCTCGCGCTCGCCGGCGAGCTCGTGCCGGACGCGGTCAACGTCCAGGGCGGCGTCATCGCCGAGGACGTGCGCCCGGGTCTGCCGCTCGCCGAGAAGCTCGGCCGCATCTTCACCGCCCTCGCGGGCGAGGTCGCGGTCCGCCTCGACGTCGAGGTCTGCGGCGAGATCACCCAGCACGACGTGAAGGTGCTGGAGCTCTCCGCCCTCAAGGGAGTCTTCGAGGACGTCGTCGACGAGACGGTCTCCTACGTCAACGCCCCGCTGTTCGCGCAGGAGCGCGGCGTCGAGGTCCGGCTGACCACCAGCTCGGAGTCCCCGGACCACCGCAACGTGGTGACCGTCCGCGGCACCCTGTCGGACGGTCAGGAGGTGTCGGTCTCCGGCACCCTGGCGGGCCCGAAGCACCTTCAGAAGATCGTGGGCGTGGGCGAGTACGACGTGGACCTGGCCCTGGCCGACCACATGATCGTGCTGCGCTACACCGACCGCCCGGGCGTGGTCGGCAAGGTCGGCCAGCTGCTCGGCGAGGCCGGTCTGAACATCGCGGGCATGCAGGTCGCCCGTGCCGAGGAGGGCGGCGAGGCGCTCGTCGTCCTCACCGTCGACGCGGAGGTCCCGGTGGACGTCCTCGCGGCCATCTCGACGGAGATCGGCGCCGCTTCGGCCCGTACGGTCAACCTCGTCTGACCGTCGCGCACAGGCGAAGGGCCCGGGGTCTCGACCCCGGGCCCTTTCGCATGCCCCCTTCCGCCCCGCTCCGTGCCGTACGCGGCTCAGCGCGCCGGCACCGGTTCGGCCGGGGCACCCTCCGCCCCGGCCGGAGCCGGGCCCCGTCCGCCCCGCGCCAGGGCCAGTGCGAGCCCCGCCGCCGCGAGGAGCAGCACCGCACCGCCCCAGGCCGCGTACTGCATCCCGTGCACGAAGGCCTCCCGGGCCAGGGCCAGCAGGTGCCGGCCCGCCTCGCCCCCGGCCTGCCCGGCTGCGGCGACGGCGCCGCCCAGGGTCTCCCGTACGGCGGAGGGCTCGCCCGCCAGGTCGGCGCGGTAGACGGCGGTGCCGAGGCTGCCCAGCAGCGCCATCCCGAGGGCCCCGCCGAACTCCTGGCCCGTCTCCAGCAGCGAGGCGGCCGAACCGGCCTTCTCGGCCGGGGCCGTGGCGAGGGCCATGTCGGAGACCAGGGACATCACGGCGACGATGCCGGAGGCGAGCACCCCGGAGCCGGCCAGCAGCAGCCACAGGGAGTCGGTGCCGACGAGGGAGAGCAGCCCGAACCCGGCGGCCGCGACGGCGAGGGATCCGGCGATGACCCGGGACCGGTCCGTGCGCTGCGCCAGGGCGGCGGCGACCGGCGCGGCCGCGCCGATGAGGACCGAGGGGGCGAGGCTCCACAGGGCGGCCTCCAGGGTGCCCATGCCGAGCACGGACTGCAGGTACTGGGTGGTGAAGTAGGCGGAGCCCATCATGGCGAAGGCGGCGACGGCGTTCAGGGCGATGCCCGCCCCGAAGCGGCGGTCCCGGAACAGCTCCCGGCCCACCATGGCGTCCCGGCGGCCGCGCTGGCGGCGGACGAAGGCGTACCCGAAGGCCAGGCCGACCAGCAGGCAGGCGGCGTACGACGGCTCGAAGCCCTCGGCGGCGATCTCCTTGAGCCCGTAGACCACCGGCAGCACGGCGGCCATGGACAGCGGCACGCTCACCAGGTCGAACCGGCCGGGGGCCGGGTCCTTGAACTCCGGTACCAGGACCGGGACCAGGACCAGCAGGAGCAGCATCGCGGGCACGTTGATCAGGAAGACCGAGCCCCAGTGGAAGTGCTCCAGCATCACCCCGCTCAGCACCGACCCGAGGGCGACCCCGCCGGTCATGGCGCCGGACCAGATCCCGATGGCCTTGCCGCGCTGCCCGGCGTCCTGGAAGAGGTTGCGGACCAGGGCCAGCGTGGAGGGCATCAGGGTGGCACCCCCGATGCCGAGCAGGACCCGGGCGGCGATCAGCATCGCGGCGCTGGTGGCGAAGGCGGCGCCGACGGAGGCGAGGCCGAAGGCGGCCGCGCCGATCAGCAGCAGCCTGCGGCGGCCGATCCGGTCGCCGAGCGAGCCCATCGTGATCAGCAGCCCGGAGAGGGCGAAGGCGTAGCTGTCGAAGATCCAGAGCTGTTGGGTGGCGCTCGGGTCGAGCTCCCGGGTGATGGCCGGGACGGCGAAGTAGAGGACGGAGACGTCCATCGAGACGAGCAGCAGGGGCAGCAGCAGGACGGTGAAGGCGGTCCATTCGCGGCGGCCGGCGAGGGGTGCCGTGGTGGCGGGGTTCGTCATGAGCAGGAATGTACAAGCGTATGGAACGTCTGTCTATGACGTGCGTATGGAAAAGTTGTGTGGGACCTTCGTCTAGGACGCCCGTCTTGCTACGGTGGCGGTCATGGGACACAAAGAGGATCTGCTCGAAGGCGCCAAGAAGTGCCTGGTCGAGAAGGGTTTCGTACGGACCACCGCGCGCGACATCGTCGGCGCCTCGGGTACGAACCTGGCGTCCATCGGCTACCACTACGGCTCCAAGGACGCCCTGCTCACCCAGGCGTTCGTCGCCCTGACGGAGGAGTGGGGCGCCAACGCCTTCCAGGGCGTCCTGCCCGGCGCGGACGGCTCCCTGGAACGCCTGGGCGCCATGTGGAACGGCGTGCTCGCGCAGCACGAGGAGTCGGCGCCCGTCTGGGCGGCCAGCATGGAGGTGGTGCTGAGCGGCGAACGGCTGGCGCAGCTGCGCGGGATGCTCGCCGCCTCCCAGGGCGAGGGCCGCCGGGGCCTGATCTCGCTGCTCACCGGCACCCCGGAGGAGGAGCTCACCGAACGCGACGAGCGCACCCTCGGCTCCGTCATGCAGGCGCTGCTCAACGGCCTGATGGTCCAGTGGCTGCTCGACCCCGCAAGCGCCTCCTCGGCCGAGGAGTTCACCGAGGGGCTGCGCCGGCTCGCGGAGGCCCTGACGGCGTCCCTCCGGGGCGGCTCCGCCGGGGAGGCGGCACCGTAGCGGCGCGGGCCGGAGCCCGGCCCCTCAGGCCCGCAGGCGGGCGGCCTTGAGGGCCATGTGCAGCAGCAGGCGGTCCTCGCCGAGGTCCAGGTCGAGCCCCGTCAGCTGCTCCACCCGGCCCAGCCGGTAGTACAGGGTCTGGCGGTGGATGCCCAGTTCGGCCGCCGCGCGGCCCGCCTGCCCCGCGCAGTCGAGGAACACCTCGGCCGTGCGGGCCAGTTCCCGGTGGGCCGGAGCCAACAGGGCCCGCGTCGCCGGGTCGTCCGCCGGGCCGGTCGCCAGCCCGGCCAGCATCCGGTACGGCCCGATCCCCGCCCACTGCGCCACCGGCCCCAGCCCCGGCTGCGCCGCCGCCGCCCGGGCGGCGGCCGTGGCCTGGCCCCACGCCTGCGGCAGCTCCGAGAGCGCCCGGACCGGGTCGGAGAGCCCGGCGGTGACGGGGCCGCCCCCGCCGGCCGGGCCCCGGGCACCGGGGGACGCCGCCGCGCGGGGCAGCAGCCGCCCGACCGCCGCCAGGGCCGGACCGAGCGCGTCCCCCGACCGCAGCCGCACCAGCACCGCCAGCACCCCCGCCCCCGCGCCCGGCCCGTCCCGGTCCTCCGGCCCCGCCGGGACCACGCACACCGCCGCCGCCCCCGGCACCGATCCCGGAGCCTCCCCGGGCCACGGGGCCACGCACACGGCGGCGTGCGGCCCCTCGGCCCCCGGCCCCAGCGCCACCCGCAGCGCGGCCACCGCCATGTCCTGCTGCCAGCCCCGGCCGGCGGTGAGCACCGCCAGGAACTCCCGCGAGAGGTCGGCGCCCGCCTTGGCCTCCTCCGCGAGCAGCACCCCGATCCGCTGGGCCACCTCCATGGCGGCCTCCAGGGCGGCCGGCTCCGGGCCCGGGTCCTGGTCGAGGAGCCACACGTAGCCCTGCACGATGCCCCGGTACCGCACGGGCAGGCAGATCCGGCCCCGGAAGACCCCCGCGTCCGGGGCCGCCGGGATCCGCACCGGGCCGGTGGCGCGGGCGATCCCGAAGCCCTCGAACCAGGACCGGACGGCCGCCGTCGACTGCCGGGTCAGGATCGAACGGGTGCGCACCGGGTCCATCACGAGGTCGTCCTCGCTGTCGTGCGCCCCGAAGGCGATCAGGCGGAAGTCCCGGTTCTCCAGCGTCGCCGGGGCGCCGAGCAGCGCCGAGATCTCGTCCACCAGGTCCTGGTAATCGCCCTTCACGCGGACATTCTCCCACTCCGCGGCAGGGTCTTCAGACAGATGTATGAGATCCGGGCCACGGATGCGTGACAGCTGTCGATGGCAGAGGATCGTGGAGATCCTTAGGTTTCACGGTGGTTTTACTTGCGTTTTCCTTACGGTCGCGGCCCACCCCTGCGGCGTCCGTTCGTCCGCTTCTGCCACCCGTTGGAGGTGCCCCGTGCTGGGTCCCGCGATCCTCGCCGCTTCGCGCAGCGACAAGATGCGCCGAATCGTCTCTGCCGCCCCGGTGACCAAGCCGGTGGTCAACCGGTTCATCCCGGGCGAGACGGTCGGCCAGGTCATCCCGATCGTCGAGGAGCTCACCCGCAAGGGCCTCGAGGTCACCCTCGACGTCGTCGGCGAGGACATCACCGCCGTGGAGCAGTCCTACGCGGCCCGGGACGCCTACCTGGAGCTCATCGAGCGCCTCAAGGAGCTGGAGCTGGGCGAGACCGTCGAGATGTCGGTCAAGCTCTCCATGTTCGGCCAGGCCCTGGAGGGCGGCCACGAGCTGGCCCTCGCCAACGTCCGCCCGGTCGTCGAGGCCGCCGCCGCCATCGGCACGACCGTGACGCTGGACGCCGAGGACCACACCACCCTCGACTCGATGTTCGCCATCCACGAGGAGCTGCGCCGGGACTTCCCGCAGACCGGCTGCGTGATCCAGGCCTACCTCTTCCGCACCGAGGCCGACGCCCGCCGCCTGGCCGCCGCCGGCAGCCGCGTCCGCATCGTGAAGGGCGCCTACAAGGAGCCCGCCGAGGTCGCGTACCAGGACAAGGCGGAGATCGACAAGGCGTACGTCCGGATCATGAAGATCCTGATGGAGGGCGAGGGCTACCCGATGATCGGGTCGCACGACCCGCGCCTGATCGCCATCGCGCAGGAGCTCGGCCGCCAGGCCGGGCGCAAGCTGGACGAGTACGAGTTCCAGATGCTCTACGGCATCCGCAGCGAGGAGCACCTGCGGCTCGCCGCCGAGGGGCACCGCATGCGGGTCTACACGGCCTATGGCACCGACTGGTACGGCTACTTCATGCGCCGTCTCGCGGAGAAGCCGGCCAACCTGCTCTTCTTCCTCCGCTCGATGATCACCAAGAACTAGCCCAGAACCAGGTCAAGGAGTTATCGCCCCATGGATGCTGTGACCCAGGTCCCCGCGCCGGTCAACGAGCCGGTCCACTCGTACGCTCCCGGCAGTGCCGAGCGCGCGCGCCTCGAGATCCAGCTGAAGCAGCTGTCCGAGAACCCGATCGACCTCCCGATGACGATCAACGGCGTCAAGCGGATGGGCGGTGGCGAGCGCTTCGACGTCGTCCAGCCCCACGACCACAAGTCGGTCATCGGCACGTACGCCAACGCCACCCAGGCCGACGCCCAGGAGGCCGTGGACGCCGCCCTGGCCGCCGCCCCGGCCTGGCGCGCGATGTCCTTCGACGACCGCGCCGCGATCATCCTGCGCGCCGCCGAGCTGCTGGCCGGCCCGTGGCGCGAGAAGCTGGCCGCCTCCACCATGCTGGGCCAGTCCAAGACGGCGCAGCAGGCCGAGATCGACACCCCCTGCGAGCTCGTCGACTTCTGGCGCTTCAACGTCCACTTCGCCCGCCAGATCCTGGCCGAGCAGCCGGCCGCCAACAGCGCCGGCGTGTGGAACCGCAGCGACCACCGCCCGCTGGAGGGCTTCGTCTACGCGATCACGCCGTTCAACTTCACGGCCATCGCCGGCAACCTGCCGACCGCCCCCGCCCTGATGGGCAACGTGGTCGTGTGGAAGCCGTCCCCGACGCAGACCCACTCCGCGGTCCTCCTCATGGAGCTCCTGGAGGCGGCCGGCCTGCCCAAGGGCGTCATCAACCTGGTGACGGGCGACGGCATCGCCGTCTCCGAGGTGGCCCTGAACCACCCCGAGCTCGCCGGCATCCACTTCACCGGCTCGACCAAGACCTTCCAGTACCTGTGGAAGACGGTCGGCAACAACATCGAGAACTACCGCTCCTACCCGCGCCTGGTCGGCGAGACGGGCGGCAAGGACTTCGTCGTCGCGCACCCGTCCGCGGACCGCGCGATCCTGAAGACCGCCCTGACCCGCGGCTCCTTCGAGTTCCAGGGCCAGAAGTGCTCCGCGTCCTCCCGCGCCTACGTCCCGGCCTCCATCTGGAACGACGGCTTCAAGGAGCAGTTCGCGGCCGAGGTCGACGGCATCACCATGGGTGACGTGCGCGACCTGGGCAACTTCATCGGCGCCGTCATCGACGAGCGCTCCTTCGCCAAGAACAAGGCCGCGATCGACCGCGCGAAGGCCGACCCGACCTGCACGATCGTCGCCGGCGGCACGTACGACGACTCGGAGGGCTACTTCGTCCGCCCGACCGTCATCGAGTGCACCGACCCGGAGAACGAGGTCTTCACGACCGAGTACTTCGGCCCGATCCTCGCGATCCACGTGTACGAGGACGACAAGTACGACGAGATGCTCGCGCAGATGGAGAACGTCTCGGCGTACGCCCTGACCGGCGCCGTCATCGCCCAGGACCGCTACGCGGCCGCCGACACGATGGAGAAGCTCCGCTTCGCGGCGGGCAACTTCTACATCAACGACAAGTCGACCGGCGCCGTCGTCGGCCAGCAGCCCTTCGGCGGCGGCCGCGCCTCGGGCACCAACGACAAGGCGGGCGCGGCGTCCAACCTGCTCCGCTGGACCTCGACCCGCTCCATCAAGGAGACCCTGGTCCCGCCGACCGAGTACGGCTACCCCCACATGGGCTGATCCGGCCCACAGCTGAACCCCGCCCCCGCTCCGGTACCCCCAAGTCCGGAGCGGGGGCGGTCCCAGTTGCGGCGGGGTGCGGGGTCAGACCTCCACGAGGACCTGGTCCAGGGACTTGCGGACCAGGTCCGGGACCTCGCAGTCGTCGGCGGGGTAGCCCACCGGGATGACCGCGAAGGCCTTCTCGTTCTCCGGGCGGTTGAGCACGTGCGCCAGGAAGCGCATCGGGCTCGGGGTGTGGACGAGCGCGGCCAGGCCGGACAGGTGCAGGGCCGACAGGAGCATGCCGACCGCGATGCCGACGGACTCGTCGACGTAGTAGTGCTTGCGCTTCGTGCCGTTCGGGCCGAGCCAGTAGCGCTGCTGGAAGACCACGATCAGGGCCGGCGCGTCGGTGAGGTGGGTCTTGACCGCGTCCGTGCCGATGGGCCGCAGCGCGGCGAGCCATTCGTCGCCGAGCCGGCCGTCGTAGGAGATCTGCTCCTCCTGCTCGGCGGCGGCACGGATCTGCTGCCGCACCACCGGGTCCTTGACCAGGACGAAGGTCCACGGCTGCTGGTGCGCACCGGAGGGTGCGGTGGCGGCGCAGGCGATGGCGTCGCGGACGGCCTGCTCCGGGACGGGATCGGGGGAGAAGCGGCGCACGGTCCGCCGCTCGGCCATCCGGGCCCGCAGCTCCGCCGCGCGCGCGAGGGATTCGGGGCCGGGCATGCGCGCGGGACGGTAGGCGACGGGCCGGTAGGGCTGGCCATGGGTGGGGGTCCACTGCTGGGTCTCTGGCGACATGGGCAGATCTTCCAGCGGAGGAACTCCCGAGGCCAGCGGAGCGTTGTGAACCCATGTCCGTTGTGTACTGACAGGGGGGTTATGGCCGTGTCGAACGTCGGTCGATTCGTGGACTGGGAGGGCTGCTTCAACGCCCGCGACCTGGGCGGGCTCGGGGTGCTGCGGCCCGGGGCGCTGGTACGGGCGGACAGTCTCGACGGGCTCACCGCCCGCGGCTGGACCACGCTGTCCGGCCATGGCGTGCGGACCGTCATCGACCTGCGCAACGACGGCGAGGCCGAGGTGGACCACGCCCCGCGCCCGGCCGGGCTGACCACCCTGCGGATACCGCTCGACGGCATCGGGCACCGGGACTTCTGGGACGTGTGGTGGGGCACTCCGGGGTTCGGCACCCCCGCGTATTTCCGGCCTTTCCTGGAGCGGTTCCCCGACCGCGTGGCCTCCGTCGTCCGCGCCGTCGCCGCGGCCCCGCCGGGCGGGGTCGCCTTCCACTGCGGTCTGGGCCGCGACCGGACGGGGATCATCGCGCTCGTCCTGCTGCGGCTGGCCGGGGCGGACCCGCAGGAGATCGCCGACGACCATGCGCTGAGCGAGCCGCAGGTCCGGGCCCGGTACGCGGCCCGGGGCAGGCCCTACGACGACTCCGAGATCGAGCGCTACGTCACCGGCCTCGGCACCACCGTGCACGCCCTGGCCCTGGACACCGCGCGGTGGCTGGATGCGGACGCCTACCTGCGCGGGGCGGGGCTGACGGCGGCCGAACTGGAGGGGCTGCGGGGCAGACTGGGGGCATGAGCGACGACACGCACGCCCGCCTCGCGCACACCTCGCAGCTCGGCCCGGACGCCCTCGCCGCCGTCCGGGACCTGCTGGACGGCGCCTTCGACGGGGACTTCGGCGACGAGGACTTCGAGCACGCCCTCGGCGGGATGCACGCCCTGGTGTACGAGGACGGCGCGCTCGTCGCGCACGGCAGCCTCGTCCAGCGGCGCGTGCTCCACCAGGGGCGGGCCCTGCGGACCGGGTACGTGGAGGCCGTCGCCGTCCGCGCCGACCGGCGCCGGCGCGGGCTCGGCGGGGCGGTGATGGCCGCGCTGGAGGGCGTGATCTCCGGGGCCTACGTACTGGGAGCCCTGTCCGCGTCCGAGGAGGGCGCGGCCCTGTACGAGAGCCGGGGGTGGAAGCCGTACCCCGGGCAGATCGGCGTGCTCGGCCCGGCCGGCCCCGAGCGGCTGCCCGAGGAGGAGGGCTCGACCTACGTGTGGACGCCGCCCGGCGGGGTCACGCCTGACTCCGCCGGGCGGCTCGACTTCGACTGGAGGGACGGGGACGTCGTCTAGCTACGCACCCGAGACGCTCGCCGCGCCCGTCTCGACGTGGCCCGTGTAGCGGCGCGACCAGGTGCCGTCGGAGTCGGCCAGGACCGTGAAGTCGTACCAGCCCTTGCTGTACGCGACGGCGTTGAAGAAGTCCTCGCGGGAGGACTTCGCCGGGACGGTGTAGGTCCAGGGGCCGTCCGTGCGGTAGGCGTTGGAGCGGATGGTGAAGGTGACCGGGGAGGCCGAGGCGTTGGTCATCTTGAACCAGACCGCCATCTTGCCGGTGCCGGACTCCACCGCGTAGCGGGCCGCGACCTCCAGGTCCTTGCCCGGCTTGGTCGCGTCGCCGATGAAGCGGCGCAGGAACCGGTTCGGGCCGTACATGGAGATGTCGTACTTGCCGGAGCCGGCGCCCAGACCGATGGAGAACCAGTCCGTCGAGGTGGCGCCGGGGTCGACGGTGTACTGCCAGGCGGCGGTGTCCCGGTGCTGGTGCGGATGGATGGAGAAGTGCGCCGCCTGCTTCGCCTGCGGACCCTGGTTGGTCATCGAGAACCAGGCGAGGATCTTGCCGGCCGGCCCGAACTCGAAGCGGTCCAGGTTGCCGTTCACCTGGTAGGGGAGGGCGCGGGCCGGCCGGGTGCCGGCCTCCTGCGAGGGCTGGGCGTTGTCCTGCGGGACGGGGTTGGGCAGCGGGCCGCAGGTGGACTGGCCGATGACCTTCGCCGTGGAGGGCAGGCCGGAGGGGACGCCGTAGACGGGGTGCGCGAAGTCGAAGACGCCCGTCAGGTCGCCGGTCACCTTGCGGCGCCAGGCGCTGATGTTGGGGCAGAGGGCGGGGGTGCCGATCGCCGTCGTCCACTTCTCCATGAAGCGCAGCACCGAGGTGTGGTCGAAGACCTCGGAGCTGACCCAGCCGCCGCGCGTCCACGGGGACATCACCAGCATCGGGACGCGGAAGCCGAGCCCGATCGGGACCCCGTCGAGGTACTCGTCGGGGGTGCCGGGCGGGGCGACCGGCGGGGGCACGTGGTCGAAGAAGCCGTCGTTCTCGTCGTAGTTGAGGAAGAGGACGGTGGAGTCGAAGACCTCGGGGTTCGCGGCGAGCGCGCGGTAGACCAGGTCGACGAAGTGCGCGCCGTCGCCGGGCGGGGCGTACGGGTGCTCGGAGAAGGCCTCGTTCGCCACGACCCAGGACACCTGGGGCAGGGTTCCGGCGACCACGTCCGCGCGGATCGCGGCGGCGATGTCGTCCGGGGTGGAGCCGGTGACCCTGGGGACCGAGGCCATGCCCCGGTCCCACAGCGGGTCGCCGGGCCGGGCGTCGGTGAACTTCTTGAAGTAGGCCAGTCCGTTGTCCCCGTAGTTGTCCTGGGCGTTCTGGTAGACCTTCCAGCTCATCCCGGCCCGCTGGAGGGCCTCCGCGTACGACTCCCAGGTCAGCCCGGACTCCTCGCCGCCGTCCTTGCTGCCCGCGTCGATCTTCCCGCTCCACAGGAAGGTGCGGTTGGGGCCGGTGGCGCTGAGGGTGGAGCAGAAGTAGGCGTCGCAGATCGTGTAGTTGTCGGCGAGCCCGTAGTGGAAGGGGATGTCGCCCCGCTCCAGGTAGCCCAGGGTGTGGGTCTTGCCCACGCCGGCGACCCAGTTGTCCATCCGGCCGTTGTTCCAGGCGGCGTGCTGCGAGGTCCAGCTGTGCGGGAGGTCCCCGGTGCACTGGGCCAGGGTCTCGCCGTCGGCCCCGCCGGCCGAGGGGGTGGCGGAGAGCTTCCACGGGTACTGCCGGCCGCCCCAGTTCGGCTGGTTGAAGGTGCCCCAGCCGCCGGGGATGTTGCCGGCGGCCCGGTCGCCGAAGCCGCGTACGCCCTTCAGCCTGCCGAAGTAGTGGTCGAAGCTGCGGTTCTCCTGCATCAGGACCACCACGTGCTTCACGTCGGTGATCGTGCCCGTCGCGGCGGCGGCCGCCGCCGTTGCCGGCAGGGCGGCGGGCAGTGCCGCCCCCGCCACGAGCCCGGCGCCGATCCCCACGAAACCCCTGCGGCTGATGGGTGTCACTGACTGCTCGCCTCCCACTCGAGTGCCCCTCTGGCACATCGACGGCAAGGGTGGCGGCAGCCGCCTCAAAGGTCTACATCCGTGCGGTAAGAACTCGGTGAACATCCGGATGGCCGGAATCAGCTCCCGGTCCGGACCAGCATCTTGCCCGTGTTCTCGCCGCGCAGCATGCCCAGGAAGGCCTCCACGGTGCGGTCGAACCCCTGGACAACGGTGGTGTCGCTGCCGATCCGGCCGCTGCGCAAGTGGGGGACCAGGAAATCCTCCAACTCGTCCTGGAGATTGGTGTGGTTGCGGACCAATACCCCTTCCAGGCGCAGCGACTTGTGGACCACCTCGAAGAGGTTGCGGGGCGCGGCGGGGGAGCGGTCCCCGTTGTACGTCGAGATCGCGCCGACCCAGGCGATCCGGCCGTACTCGCGCAGGGAGTCGATCGCGCCCTCCAGGTGGTCCCCGCCCACGTTGTCCACGTACACGTCGATGCCGTCCGGCGCGGCCTGCGCCAGCTGCTCCCCGACCGGCCCGTCGTGGTAGTCGAAGGCGGCGTCGAAGCCGAGGGCCCCGGTGAGGTGGGCGACCTTCGCCGCCGAGCCGGCGCTGCCGATGATCCGGCGGGCGCCGAGCAGCCGGGCGATGTGCCCGGTGGCGGTGCCGACCCCGCCGGCGGCGGCGGAGACGAAGAGGTCCTCGCCCTCGCGCAGGGCCGCGGTCCGGGTGAGGGCGGCGTAGGCGGTCAGGCCGGTGCCGCCCAGGATGGACAGGTACGCCTCCAGCGGGACGCCCTCGTGGCCCCGCAGCCTGCGGGTGCCGTCCGTGCCGAGGGTGACCAGGGCGTGGGTGCGCCAGCCCGCGCGGTGGAAGACGAGGTCGCCCTCCTTCAGGCCCGGGTCGCGGGAGGCGGTCACCCGGCCCACCGTCCGTCCCTCCAGCGGGGTGTTCAGCTCGAAGCCGCCCTCGCCGCCGTCCATCAGCCCGCGGTGGTACGGGTCCACGGACAGCAGCAGGTTCTCCACCAGGGCGGTGCCGGGGGCGGGTTCGGGGACGGAGGAGGAGACGTACGCGAAGTCGGAGGCGGCCGGGAAGCCGGTCGGGCGGGCGATCTGGTGGACGGCGTGGGCGGTGTCGGTGCTCATGGCCACGAACCTAGGAAGGAATCCCGCGGCCGGGCAGGGGGTTGCCCTCATGGAAGCCGCACATCCATGAACGCCGCTCATACACCGAGGTGGGACCCCGTGACCGAGCTCGCCCCGCAGGAACTCCGCGTCCTGGTCGCCGTCGCCGACACGGGGGGCTTCTCCGCGGCGGCCGCAGCGCTCGGCGTCAGCCAGTCGGCCGTCTCGCACTCGGTGCGCGGCAGCGAGGGCAAGGTCGGCGCGGTGCTCTTCGAGCGCGGGCGCACCGGAGCCTCGCCCACCCCGGCGGGGGAGCGGGCCGTCGCGCTGGGCCGCCGCATCCTGCGGCTGTACGAGGTGCTGGGCGCGGAGGCGCGCGGCGCGGCCCGGGGCCCGGCCGGGCGGGACGCGGTGGAGGGGGTGTTGCGGATCGCGGCCTTCCGCAGTGCGGCCCTGCACCTGCTGCCGCCCGCGCTGGAGCGGCTCGCCGCACTGCACCCCGGCATCCGGCCCGAGGTCAGGGTGGTGCGCGAGATCGGCCCCGGCACGGCGGGGGAGGTGGCCGCGGGCCGGGCGGACCTGGGCATCGCGACGCTGGGCGCGCGCGAGGACGTACCGCCGGGGCTGCTCACCGGGCTGCTCGCGGAGGAGGCGTACGCCCTGGTGCACCCCGCCGGGCACCCGGACCCCAAGGGTCTGCCCCTGCTGGACTGGGACGAGAACTGCGGCTCCTACACCCGGGCCTGGTGGCGGTCCCAGGACTGGATCCCCCGGGCCACGGTGAAGGCGGAGGACGACGCGATGGTGCTGACCATGGTCGGCCGGGGCCTCGGCATGGCGATCATGCCGGAACTGTCGCTCCGGGAGGCCCCCGAGACCGTCGAGATCACCGCCCTGGGGCCCCGGAGGCCCGTGAGGCAGGTGGGATACGTCACTACAACGGAACTTGCGTCGACTCTCGCTGTCAGGGCTCTGATCAGGGAACTCAGGGCCGAGAAGGTCTGAAAACGGAGCCTGCGGAAGGGGCCCTTCGGGCGGTTTCCCGTCTCAGATACTAGGAAGTCCGACTAATTGCCGAGACATACAGCCGGACCTGCCCTAGCTTTGTAGGAGCCGAACGTCTCGCTGATCCTGCGAATGGCGGTCGAGGGCGCGCGCCCACTGGCAGGCAACCCCTGCTGCGCACGGCCCCCCGCCTCTTCCGGCGCCTTGAAGGAACACCCCTCATCCGTGGCCCCGCCACGCCGTGATCCCAAGGAGTCGATCACCATGACCCCCACCACCGCCGCATCCCGTCGCGTCCGCCACTCCTCCCCGGCCGACGCCGACCGCAAGAACGCCGCCGCCGCCCTCCAGCGCGCCCTGGACCGCCGCGACAACGGCGGCTCGACCGGCCACTGACCACCCCTGACCGCCTTCCGGGCGCCCCCGCACGGCGACCCGGCCACGCCCGGCATGTCGCGTCCCGTTGGTCCAAATGCTGGACGCGATATGTCTGAGGGCTGGGACACGGAGTACGGTTCCGACATGTCGACCAGCATCAATCTCGCAGTGATCCCCGGTGATGGCATCGGCCAGGAAGTCGTGGCTCAGGGCCTCAAGGTCCTTACCGCGGTCCTGCCCCAGGATGTGAAGCTGGAGACCAAGCAGTACGACCTCGGCGCCCAGCGCTGGCACCGCACCGGTGAGACCCTCCCGGACGCGGAGCTGGAGGCCCTCAAGCACCACGACGCGATCCTGCTGGGCGCCATCGGCGACCCGTCGGTCCCGTCGGGCGTCCTGGAGCGCGGCCTGCTGCTGAAGCTCCGCTTCGCCTTCGACCACTTCATCAACCTGCGCCCCTCGAAGCTGTTCCCGAACACGGCCACCCCGCTCGCGGGCCGTCCGGAGATCGACTTCGTCGTGGTCCGCGAGGGCACCGAGGGCCCGTACACCGGCAACGGCGGCAGCCTGCGCACCGGCACCCCCGCCGAGGTGGCCACCGAGGTCAGCATCAACACCGCGTACGGCGTCGAGCGCGTCGTCCGTGACGCGTACGAGCGGGCGAACTCCCGCCCCCGCAAGAAGCTGACGCTGGTCCACAAGAACAACGTCCTCGTGTACGCGGGCCACATGTGGAAGAACATCTTCGACAAGGTCGGCCAGGAGTACCCCGAGGTCACCACCGACTACCTGCACGTCGACGCCGCGACGATCTTCTTCGTCACCCAGCCCGAGCGCTTCGACGT
This sequence comes from Streptomyces sp. NPDC090077, assembly GCF_044747545.1. Lineage (NCBI taxonomy): Bacteria > Bacillati > Actinomycetota > Actinomycetes > Kitasatosporales > Streptomycetaceae > Streptomyces > Streptomyces sp. NPDC090077. Next base: position 187,424 of record NZ_JBIVEG010000011.1, on the reverse strand, counting down.
CATCGTCACGGACAACCTGTTCGGCGACATCCTCACCGACCTGGCCGCGGCCGTGACCGGCGGCATCGGCCTGGCCGCCTCCGGGAACATCAACCCGACCGGCGCCTTCCCGTCCATGTTCGAGCCCGTCCACGGCTCGGCGCCCGACATCGCGGGCACCGGCAAGGCCGACCCGACCGCGACGATCCTCTCGGTCGCCCTCCTGCTGCGCCACCTCGGCTACGAGGACCAGGCCGTCCGCATCGAGGAGGCCGTCTCCGCCGACCTGGCCGAGCGCGACGGCACCTTCCGCTCCACCGACGCGATCGGCGACGCCCTCGCCGCGCGAGTAGCCGGCTGACCCGGCCGCTCCACCCAGGAAGCCGCCAGGTCACAAAGGGACCTGGCGGCTTCTCCTGTGCGGCCCCCGGTGCCACCATCTCCCCTGGGCCGCTAAAGCCCCGTTTCTCCGAAGCCTCCCCGCGCGCGATAATCGAACGCGAGGCCGCGGACTACGGGGAAGCTCGGACGTCCTAGTACGCATGAGCGCGGTCCGCCATACCCGACCGGTGAAGGACAAGCACTCATGACGACGCCCACGATCGAGCTCAAGCCCTCCTCGAACCCGCTGTCCGACGCGGAGCGCGAGGCGATCCTGGCCAGCCCCGGCTTCGGCCGCCACTTCACCGATCACATGGTGACGATCAAGTGGACCGAGGGCCGCGGCTGGCACGACGCCGAGCTGGTCCCCTACGCCCCGCTGGCGATCGACCCCGCGAACATGACCCTGCACTACGCGCAGACGATCTTCGAGGGCCTCAAGGCCTACCGCCAGCCCGACGGCACCGTCGCCACCTTCCGCCCGCGCGCCAACGCCGAGCGCTTCCAGGCCTCCGCCCGCCGCATGGCGATGCCGGAACTGCCCGCCGACCTCTTCATCGAGGCCTGCGACGCCCTGATCAAGCAGGACCGCGCCTGGGTGCCGGACTCCGGCGAGGCCTCCCTGTACCTGCGGCCGTTCATGTTCGCGTCCGAGGTCGGCCTGGGCGTCCGCCCGGCCAACGAGTTCCTCTTCATGGTCATCGCCTCGCCCGCCGGCGCCTACTTCCCCGGTGGCGTCAAGCCCGTCTCCGTCTGGCTCTCCGAGGAGTACGTCCGTGCCGTCAAGGGCGGCACCGGCGCCGCCAAGACCGGCGGCAACTACGCGGCCTCCCTCGTCGCCCAGGCCCAGGCCGCCTCGCACGGCTGCGACCAGGTCGTCTGGCTCGACGCGGTCGAGCACCGCTGGATCGAGGAGATGGGCGGCATGAACCTGTACTTCGTGTACGGCGACCGCATCGTCACCCCGGAGCTCACCGGCTCGCTGCTCCCCGGCATCACCCGCGACTCCCTCCTCACCATCGCCCGCGACCTCGGCTACACCGCCGAGGAGGGCCGCATCACCACCGAGGACTGGAAGCGGGACAACGAGAACGGCACCCTCACCGAGGTGTTCGCCTGCGGCACCGCCGCCGTCATCACCCCGGTCGGCTCGGTCAAGTCCGAGCGCGCCGGCTGGACCCAGGGCGACGGGCAGCCGGGCGAGGTCACCATGAAGCTCCGCAAGGCGCTCCTGGAGCTCCAGACCGGCCGCACCGCCGACACCCACGGCTGGATGCACCCGCTCGGCTAGTCCGGGCCCGTGCGACGGAAGGCCCCCCGCGCGGTGCGCGGGGGGCCTTCTGCCGTACGGGGGGAGGAGGCGCGTGGTCAGCGCTCCCCGTCCGCCTCTCCCTTGTCCTTCTTGTCCTTGCGCTCCTTGCCCGAGCCCTCCGGGCCGAGTCCGACGAGGGCGTCGCCGAACGCGTAGGCCAGGCCCGCGACCCCCTTGATGATCTTGCTCGCCACGTATGCGAGTTCCTCCACGACGCCTCCCCGTGTCGTACGCGGCGGCCCCTGTCCTAGTCGGCCGCCGCCATCACTGCTTCCGGTGCCGGGCCGGCGGCCGGTGCCGCCTGCGGCCGGATGGTCAGCGCGGTGTAGACCACGCCCCCGACCAGCCCCGACAGGATGAAACTACAGTCCACCCCGCCGGTGAGCGCCAGCAGAGGGCCCTCGTACACCGGGGTCGACACGGCCGCCAGTCCCGTGACCGCACCGGCCGCCCAGGAGGCGGTGGCGCGGAGGTTCCAGCCGCCGCTGTACCAGTAGACGCCGCCGCGGGCCCGACGGTTGAACACCTGGAGGGCATCGGCGTCGTAGACCCCGCGGCAGCGCACGAAGCCGATCAGGGTGATCACGGCCCACGGGGTGCCGATCGCGGTGAGCAGGAGCACGAAGGAGGTCATCGCGGACTGAACGTCCCACTCGAAGGAGCCGAAGAAGACGAACGCGGTGGCCACGGCCGCGGCGATCACGGTGGCCTTCGTACGGGTGGCCTTCGGCAGGATGGCGTCCAGGTCGAGGCCCATGGAGTAGAGCATCAGCCCGGCGTTGCCCACCGAGCCGGCCGCCGCGGCGACGAGCAGCGGGACCAGGTACCAGAACGGCGCGGCCGCCACGAGCGGCCCGGCGTAGTCGGCCCCGGCGCGGGCGGCGAGGGCGGTGTAGGTGCCGAACAGCTGCGGTACGAGCAGGCCGACCACCAGTCCGAGGCAGGTGGCCCAGAAGACCTTGCGGGAGCCGTGGCGGCGGGGGGAGACGTACCGGGTGTAGTCGCCGAGCAGGGTGATGAACGCGACGGGCCCGCTGAGACCGGCGGCGACGGCGGCCAGCAGCCAGGTCGGCCAGAAGGAGCCGAGCAGGTACGCGGTGTCCGGCGGGGCGGCGGCGGTGAAGTCCGGGGCGTAGGCGATGACGCCGACGGCCAGCAGCACCACCATGGCGACGGAGAGCACCTTGCTCATGCGCAGCAGCAGCCGGTAGCCGAAGACGGCTGCGACGACGGTGCACGCGGCGAGCACGCCGTACATCACGGCCCGGGTGAGGCCGGTGTCGGGCAGCCCGGTGAGCCGGGCCAGGGTCCCCGCCATCACGTCGCCGCCGATCCACAGGGTGAGGGCGGTGTAGCCGAGGGAGAGCAGCAGGCCGACCACGGAGCCGACCAGCCGCCCCCGTACGCCGAACTGGGCGCCGCTGGAGGTGGACAGGTTGGTGGCCGTGCGCAGGGACACCAGCGCGAGCGGCGCGGTGAAGGCGATGCCGACGAGGGTGCCGGTCACGATGGCTGTGACGGAAGGCAGCAGCCCGAGTCCGAAGGACGGGGGGAGCCAGCCGAAGACGATCACGCCGAGGCAGAGGTTGGAGCCGAGGAGGATCGAGATCAGGTCACGGGGGCTGCTGGTCCGCTCCTCCTCCGGGATGGTGTCGACTCCGCGCTGTTCGATGGGCATGGGGGGACTCCCTTGGCAGGGCGGGGGGTGGTTGCGCATTCGTTTGAGCGGCATTCAATGTGACCTAAGCCCTGGCCCCGGGTCAATGCTTCATTGCGAGGAAATGAACAGTTAGAGTGATGCTCTAACCCATCGACGCAAAAGGTGGTGGATCGGCGTGCGGCTGTGCATGTCGGCCCGGTTCCCCTCGAACGCCCGTACCTCCTGCCAGCCCTAAGGACACCCGCCATGACTGCACAGCCCGCCGCCAAGCCCGCGGCCGACGGCTTCCGGATGCCCGCCGAGTGGACCCCGCACGAGCGCACCTGGATGGCCTGGCCCAGCCCCAACCCCACCTTCACCAACGAGCAGGAGCTCGCCGAGGCCCGACAGGCCTGGGGCGCCGTCGCCCGCGCCGTACGCACCTACGAGCCGGTGACCCTCGTCGTCTCCCCCGGGGACGCCGAGAGCGCCCGGGCGATCGTCGGCGACGACGTCCAGCTCGTCGAGCAGGAGCTCGACGACGCCTGGATGCGCGACATCGGCCCGACGTTCGTCACCAACGACGCCGGTGAACTGGCCGCCGTCGACTGGACCTTCAACGGCTGGGGCGCCCAGGAGTGGGCCCGCTGGGACCACGACTCGAAGATCGCCCGGCACGTCTCCGACGTGGTCGGCACCCGCACCTACAGCACCCGCCTGGTGAACGAGGGCGGCGCCATCCACGTGGACGGCGAGGGCACCGTGCTCCTCACCGACACCGTGCAGCTCGGCGAGGGCCGCAACCCCGGCTGGACCCGCCAGCAGGTCGAGGAGGAGATCCACGCCCACCTCGGCACCACCAAGGCCATCTGGCTGCCCTACGGCCTGGCCGGCGACTACGGCACCTACGGAACCCAGGGCCACGTGGACATCGTCGCAGCCTTCGCCCGGCCCGGCGTGGTCATGGTCCACACCCAGCCCGACCCGGCCCACCCGGACCACGAGCGCTGCAAGACCATCGCCGCCATCCTGCGCTCCTCCACCGACGCGCAGGGCCGGCTGCTGGAGGTCGTGGAGATCCCCGCGCCGACCGTGCTGGAGGAGGACGGCGAGTGGGTGGACTACTCGTACATCAACCACTACCTCTGCAACGGGGGCGTGGTCCTGTGCTCCTTCGACGACCCGCGCGACGAGGAGGCCGCCGAGATCTTCCGCGGACTCTTCCCCGAGCGGACCGTGACCCTCGTCGACGCACGTACGATTTTCGCCGGGGGTGGCGGTATCCACTGCATCACCCAGCAGCAGCCGAAGGTCTGACCCGAGGCGGACCTCGTGAAGGAGTGCCCATGGTGGCGGGTGGAGTACCGGTACGGGCGGCGCGCAGGAACGCGCCCCCGCGCGAGGACGTACTCGCCGCCGCCATGGCCACGATCGCCGAGCGCGGACTGGACGGCCTGACCATGGCCGGCCTGGGCCGCCAGGTCGGCATGAGCAGCGGCCACCTCCTCTACTACTTCGGCAGCAAGGACGAGCTCCTGCTGCAGACCCTGGAGTGGAGCGAGGCCGCCCTCGGCACCGAGCGGCGGGCCCTGCTGGCCCGCCCCGGCTCGGCGCGCGAGCGCGTGGCCGCGTACGTGGACCTGTACGTGCCCGACGGCGCCCGGGACCCGCACTGGACCCTGTGGCTGGAGGTCTGGAACCGGTCCCAGAACGCCGGCCCCCAGGAACGCGAACGGCAGGCCGCCATCGAGGGCGCCTGGCACCGCGACCTGGTCGCCCTGCTCGCCGAGGGCGTCTCGCGCGGCGAGTTCCGCGCGGTGGACCCCGACCGCTTCGCCTCCAGGCTGCGGGCCCTGCTCGACGGCTTCAGCATCCAGGTCGCCGTGGGCCTGCCCGGCATAGGGCGCGGGGACATCCTGGAACACGTCTCGGAGTTCCTCGCCGAAACCCTCGCAGGCTAGGCGCTCGGCCGTCGTCGGCCGCCTGGCGGACGGCAGGTGCCCGCATGCTGAGACCGGCGTCCACCGGCGACGGGCCGTGTGACACACTGCGAGCGTGTCTGCTCGGCTCATGATTATGGACAGCAGCGCGCCGGTCCTCTGTGACCGCTGAAAACGTGGACGACCTCCGCGGCAGCGGCCACCGTGCCTCAGACCCGCGCGCAGACCTCTCGCACCCGCGAGGGGTCTTTTCGTTTCCAAGGGCAGAAACATGCCGGAACCGGGCAGCGCGCGATGATGGGGGCAGTGGATCCCCGGTCTCCGGAACCACTCATCCGACAGGAGTCAGATCAGCATGACGACGACAGAGGCGACCCAGCCGACAGCGGCCCTCGACGACGCCTTCCACGTCTTCGACACCACCCTGCGCGACGGAGCCCAGCGTGAGGGCATCAACCTCACGGTCGCGGACAAGCTGACCATCGCGCGGCACCTGGACGAGTTCGGAGTCGGCTTCATCGAGGGCGGCTGGCCCGGCGCCAACCCGCGCGACACCGAGTTCTTCGCCCGCGCCCGCGCCGAGATCGACTTCAAGAACGCCCGGCTCGTCGCCTTCGGAGCCACCCGCCGGGCCGGCGGCGACGCCGCCTCCGACCCGCAGGTGCGCGCCCTGCTGGAGTCCGGTGCGCCGGTCATCACCCTCGTCGCCAAGTCCCACGACCGGCACGTCGAGCTCGCGCTCCGCACCACCCTCGAAGAGAACCTGGAGATGGTCCGCGACACCGTCTCCCACCTCGTCGCCCAGGGCCGCCGGGTCTTCGTCGACTGCGAGCACTTCTTCGACGGCTACCGCGCCAACGCCGAGTACGCCAAGTCCGTCGTCCGCACCGCCCACGAGGCCGGCGCCGACGTGGTCATCCTCTGCGACACCAACGGCGGCATGCTCCCGGCCCAGATCACCGCGGTCGTCTCGACCGTGCTGGCCGACACCGGGGCCCGGCTCGGCATCCACGCCCAGGACGACACGGGCTGCGCCGTCGCCAACACCCTGGCCGCCGTCGACGCGGGCGCCACGCACGTCCAGTGCACCGCCAACGGCTACGGCGAGCGCGTCGGCAACGCCAACCTCTTCCCGGTCGTCGCCGCCCTGGAGATCAAGTACGGCCGCACGGTCCTCCCCGAGGGCGCGCTCGCCGAGATGACCCGCATCTCCCACGCCATCGCCGAGGTCGTCAACCTCACCCCCTCCACCCACCAGCCGTACGTCGGCGTCTCCGCCTTCGCGCACAAGGCCGGCCTGCACGCCTCGGCGATCAAGGTCGACCCCGACCTGTACCAGCACATCGACCCCGAGCGCGTCGGCAACACCATGCGCATGCTGGTCTCCGACATGGCCGGCCGGGCCTCCATCGAGCTCAAGGGCAAGGAGCTCGGCGTCGACCTCGGCGGGGACCGCGCGCTGATCGCCCGCGTGGTCGAGCGGGTCAAGGAGCGCGAGCTGGCGGGCTACACGTACGAGGCCGCCGACGCCTCCTTCGAGCTGCTGCTGCGCGCCGAGGCCGAGGGCCGGGCGCGCAAGTACTTCCGCGTGGAGTCCTGGCGGGCCATCGTCGAGGACCGCCCCGACGGCACCCACGCCAACGAGGCCACGGTCAAGCTGTGGGCCAAGGGCGAGCGGATCGTCGCCACGGCCGAGGGCAACGGCCCGGTCAACGCCCTGGACCGCGCCCTGCGCGTCGCCCTCGAACGCTTCTACCCGCAGCTGGCCAAGTTCGAGCTGGTGGACTACAAGGTCCGCATCCTGGAGGGCAAGCACGGCACGGAGTCCACGACCCGCGTCCTGATCTCCACGACGGACGGCACCCGCGAGTGGAACACGGTCGGCGTCGCCCCCAACGTCATCGCCGCCTCCTGGCAGGCCCTGGAGGACGCCTACACCTACGGCCTCCTGCACGCGGGCGTCGAACCGGCCGAGTAGTCCCGGCGGCGGTCGGGCCCGTCGACCGTGCCGTCCATCCGGAGCTCCGGTCCGCCGGGGCCGGCCCTTCGGCGGTGGGCCGGCCCGACACCCGGGCGCTCCTGCCGCCCATGCGCGCCGCATCGGCCCACCCCCCCGCCGGGAGCGTAGACGGTGCGGGTAAGGCCGGAGTGGGAGCAGCCTTATGTCCTGCTTACACAGGAAATGACCGGTTCGGGTAGCGTCGTCGGTATGAGGACCAGGCTGATATCCGTACGCATGGGATCGGCGCTGTCCGGTCTGCTCCTGGCGCTCGGCGTCGGTGTGCTCGGGGCGGCTCCGCAGGCCGTCGCCGCCGACGGGGGCACCGCCGCCGTGGCCGAGGCGCTCAAGAAGGGCCCGGTCTACGTGGACCCCGGCGCCGCCGCGCAGCTGTCGCCGGCCCAGGCCGACGCCCTCGCCGCGAAGATCAAGGCCGCCGGAAAGCCGCTCTTCGTCGCCGTCCTGCCCGCCACCCCGGCCTTCCCCGCCGACAGCGTGCTGCGCACCGTCCGCACGGAGACCGGGATCACCGGCCTGTACGCCATCCGGCTCGGCGACGGCTTCAACGCCGGGGCCGACCGGTCCGTCATGCCGAACAACGCCGTCCGCAACCTCACCGACGCGGTGAAGGCGGGCGGGCCGGTGGACGCCGCCACCGAGCTGGGCAACTTCGTCGACCAGGCCCTCCCGCAGATGAAGGGCAAGGCCCCCGCCTCCTGGGGCACCGCCGGCTCCTCCGACGGCGGCGGCTCCTCGGCCGGAGCGATGATCGCGCTCGGCGCCGTCGTGCTCGCCGGCGGCGGCGGGACCTACCTGCTGGTCAAGCGGAACCGGAAGAAGAAGGAAGAGGCCCGGCGCGAGGCGATCGCCCGGCTGGGCGTGGTCGTGGACGAGGACATCACCGCCTTCGGCGAGGAACTCGAACGCCTCGACTTCCACCCCGGCGAGCCCGGCGCCGACGACGCCATGCGCGCGGACTACGAGAAGGGCCTCGACTCCTACGAGAAGGCCAAGCGGATCATGGCCTCGGTGCGCGAGCCCCACGAGGTGCAGGGGGTGACCCAGGCGCTGGAGGACGGCCGGTTCGCCCTGGCCAGCCTCGACGCACGCCGCCAGGGCCGGCCGCTGCCCGAGCGCCGCGCGCCCTGCTTCTTCGACCCCCGGCACGGGCCGAGCACCGAGGACGCCGCCTGGGCCCCGGCGGGCGGGGCGGCCCGTACGGTCCCGGTCTGCGCGGCGGACGCCGTACGGCTGCGCGACGGGCTGGACCCGCAGGTGCGCACCGTCGACACGGAGCACGGCCGGCGCCCCTACTACGACGCGGGCCCCGCGTACGGCCCCTGGGCCGGCGGGTACTTCGGCGGCGGGATGCTGCCCGGGCTGCTGGTGGGCACGATGCTGGGTTCGATGATGGCCACCCCCGCGTACGCCTCGGACTTCGGCGGCGGGTACGGCGGCTACGACGGTGGCGGCTTCGAGGGCGGGGACGTCTCCGGCGCCGACTTCAACCCGTCCGACTTCGGCGGCGGGGACTTCGGCGGCGGTGGCGGTTTCGACGGGGGCGGCGGGTTCGACGGCGGGGGCGGCTGGTAGCCGCCCCCGGGGTGCCGCGCGGGCCGGATCAGGCCTGCTTGACCGCCGAGATGTCGAAGGTCAGCTTCACCTTGTCGCTGACCATCACGCCGCCCGCCTCCAGGGCCGCGTTCCAGGTGAGGCCCCAGTCGGAGCGCAGGATCTCGGCGGAGCCCTCGAAGCCGACGCGCTCGCTGCCGTAGACGTCCGTGGCGGAGCCGGCGAACTCCAGGTCGATGGAGAGCGGGCGCGTGACGTCCTTGATCGTCAGCTCGCCGGTGATGCGGTACGTGTCGCCGCCCAGCTGCGCCGCCGAGGTGGAGCGGAAGGTCATCAGGGGGAAGAGCTCGGCGTCGAAGAAGTCGCTGCCCAGCAGGTGGGCGTCGCGGTCGGCGATGCCGGTGGAGACCGAGGCGATCTGCACGTCGATGGAGGCGGTGGAGCGCGACGGGTCGCTGCCGTCCAGGTGGAGGGTGCCCTCGTGCTGGGCGAAGCTCCCGCGGACGTTGGTCACCATGGCGTGGCGGACGGTGAAGCCGATGCTGCTGTGCGCGGGGTCGATCGCGTACGCGCCGGTGAGGGCGGCGAGCGCCGGGTCGACGGGGAGGGTGGCGACCGTGCCCTGCGGGGCGGGGGCGGCGGTCTGGCTGCTGCGGCGGGAGAAGAGGCCCATGACGTGCTCCTGGGGAGTTCTGCGGTTTGGTTCAACTTTCAACAAGAAGGACGCTAGACCCATTCCGTTCAAGTTTCAACTTCTTGGGTGGGGTGTCCGTCATTTTGTGGGACCTCCACAAAGGCCGAAGGTCCCTGCTGGGGGAGTCCATGCATCCTTCGGAGGTTCTGTCCGGGCCGCACAGCGGACGGGGCCCGAGACTGTGTAGAACCAACGGAGGGTTTTGATGGCCGCGCTTCGTAAGGTCGGTACATGACCGTTGTGGACCAGACTTCGAGCGAGCCGACGGACGCCCGCGGGCGCGTGGCTGAGCTGCACTCCCTCCGCGAGGAGGCCCGGCGCGGCCCCAGTGACCGCGCGACCGAGGCGCAGCACGCCAAGGGCAAGCTGACCGCTCGCGAGCGCATCGCGCTCCTGCTCGACGAAGGTTCCTTCAGGGAGGTCGAGCAGCTCCGCCGGCACCGGGCGACCGGTTTCGGTCTGGAGGCCAAGAAGCCCTACACCGACGGTGTCATCACCGGCTGGGGCACGGTCGAGGGCCGCACGGTCTTCGTCTACGCACACGACTTCCGCATCTTCGGCGGCGCGCTGGGCGAGGCCCACGCCACGAAGATCCACAAGATCATGGACATGGCCATCGCGGCCGGTGCCCCGCTGGTCTCCCTCAACGACGGCGCCGGCGCCCGCATCCAGGAGGGCGTCTCCGCCCTCGCCGGCTACGGCGGCATCTTCCAGCGCAACACCAAGGCCTCGGGCGTCATCCCGCAGATCTCGGTCATGCTCGGCCCGTGCGCCGGCGGCGCCGCGTACTCCCCGGCCCTGACGGACTTCGTGTTCATGGTCCGGGACACCTCGCAGATGTTCATCACCGGCCCGGACGTCGTCCGCGCGGTGACCGGCGAGGAGATCACCCAGAACGGCCTCGGCGGCGCGGACGTGCACGCCGAGACCTCCGGCGTCGCGCACTTCGCGTACGACGACGAGGAGACCTGCATCGCCGAGGTCCGGTACCTCATCACGATGCTCCCCTCCAACAACCGCGAGAACCCCCCGGTCCACGAGAACACCGACCCCGCCGACCGGCGCTCGGACGTCCTGCTGGACCTGGTCCCCGCCGACGGCAACCGCCCCTACGACATGCTCAAGGTCATCGAGGAGCTCGTCGACGACGGCGACGTCCTGGAGATCCACGAGCGCTGGGCGCGCAACATCATCTGCGCCCTGGCCCGCCTCGACGGCCAGGTCGTCGGCATCGTCGCCAACCAGCCCGGCCACCTGGCCGGCGTGCTGGACATCCACGCGTCCGAGAAGGCCGCGCGCTTCGTCCAGATGTGCGACGCGTTCAACATCCCGATCGTCACCCTGCTGGACGTCCCCGGCTTCCTGCCCGGCGTCGACCAGGAGCACGGCGGCATCATCCGCCACGGCGCCAAGCTGCTGTACGCGTACTGCAACGCCACCGTGCCGCGGATCTCGCTGATCCTGCGCAAGGCCTACGGCGGCGCGTACATCGTCATGGACTCCCAGTCCATCGGCGCCGACCTCACCTACGCCTGGCCCACCAACGAGATCGCCGTCATGGGCGCCGAGGGCGCCGCCAACGTGATCTTCCGCAAGCAGATCGCGGACGCCGAGGACCCCGAGGCGATGCGGGCCCGGATGGTCAAGGAATACAAGGCCGAGCTGATGCACCCGTACTACGCGGCCGAGCGTGGCCTCGTCGACGACGTCATCGACCCCGCCGAGACCCGCGGGGTGCTCGTCAGCGCCCTCGCGATGCTCCGCACCAAGCACGCCGACCTGCCGTCGCGCAAGCACGGCAACCCGCCGCAGTAAACGACGCCGAGGAGACCTGCCAACGATGAGCACCGCCACCGACACCCTGCTGAAGGTCGAGAAGGGCAACGCCGAGCCCGAGGAGCTGGCCGCGATCACCGCGATCCTCCTGGCCCGAGCCGCCGCCACTCCGGACGAGGCCGCCGCCACCCGCCGTTCCCCGGCCGGCTGGCGCCGCCTGGAGCGCAGCCGGGGCTTCCAGGCCCCCCACAGCTGGCGCGGCTGAGCCGTTCGCGCACGAACCCCGGAAGGCCCCGCATCCCGAACGGATGCGGGGCCTTCCGCGTACCCGCATCCGGGACGGGCGCGTGCCGGGTACGTGCCGGGTACGGAGAAGGCCCCCGCGTCCGTGACGCGGGGGCCTTCCTCGTACCGCTCTGCTTACCGGAGCCGGGCCATGAGGGCGTGCTCGACGAGCGTGATGAGTGCGCTCTTGGCGTCCGCGCGGTGGCGGGCGTCGGTGGTGATGATGGGGGCGTCGGGGCCGATCTGGAGGGCCTCGCGGACTTCTTCGGGGGTGTAGGGCTGGTGTCCGTCGAAGCCGTTGAGGGCGATGACGAAGGGCAGGCCGCTGTTCTCGAAGTAGTCGACGGCGGGGAAGCAGTCGGCGAGGCGGCGGGTGTCGACGAGGACGACGGCGCCGATGGCGCCGCGTACGAGGTCGTCCCACATGAACCAGAAGCGGTCCTGTCCGGGGGTACCGAAGAGGTACAGGATCAGGTCCTGGTCCAGGGTGATGCGGCCGAAGTCCATGGCGACCGTGGTGGTCGTCTTGTCACCGGTGTGGGTGAGGTCGTCGATACCAGCGGAGGCGCTGGTCATGACGGCTTCGGTGCGCAGGGGGTTGATCTCGGAGACCGCGCCGACGAACGTGGTCTTGCCCACGCCGAAGCCGCCCGCCACCACGATCTTCGCGGAGGTGGTGGAGCGCGGAGCCGCTCCGCCGTTAGAGCTTGCGAAGTCCACTGAGCACCCTTTCGAGCAGTGTCACATCTGGCTGGCCGCCGGCAGACTCGTCGCCGCCGGGCTGGTGAATGGCGACAAGGCCCGCCTCCGCCAGGTCGGCGACGAGGATTCGGGCGACACCAAGAGGAATGGAGAGAAGTGCCGAGATCTCCGCAACGGATTTGATCTCCTGGCACAGGTGGCAGATGCGCTGGTGCTCGGGCAACTGCCCTTGCAGACGCGCGGGGTCCGCCGTGGTACTGACCAGCGCCTCGATGGCGAGCTGGTAGCGCGGCCGGGTACGGCCGCCGGTCATCGCGTACGGGCGCACCAGCGGGTTGTGCGCCTTCGGTGCCTGCGCCGCCCTGGGGGGCTGGTGCGGAAGCCGGTGAGGCGCCTGGGGCTGCTGGGGCTGGCCGTACGGCTGCTGGGCGTAGGGGTTGTGCTCCGGCGCGGGCCGGCTGGGAGAGGAGGGGAAGTTGAAGCGGTTCTGGTCGTGCCCACCCTGCGGCTGCTGGCCGCCATAAGGATGTCCTCCGGGTGTTGTCACGTTTCCTCCTCCGACTCCAAGAACGCAGTACTCCCTGTGGAACCGCGCCACCGCACCCTACGGTGCGATGACGCGAAACGCACTGCCCGATTGCTAGTTGAGAAGGCTGCCCTGGAGCTCCGCACGGAGATCCGGAGTGAGGACGTTGCCCGCGCGGTCCACGAGGAGGGCCATCTCGTAGCCCACGAGACCGATGTCGCACTCGGGGTGCGCGAGCACCGCGAGCGAGGATCCGTCGGAGACGGACATCAGGAAGAGGAACCCGCGGTCCATCTCCACGACGGTCTGGTTGACGGCGCCGCCCTCGAAGATCCGGGAGGCACCGGCGGTCAGCGAGGTCAGGCCGGAGGCCACGGCCGCCAGCTGATCGGCGCGGTCGCGCGGGAATCCGTCGGACATCGCCAGCAGAAGGCCGTCGGCGGAGACCACCACGGTGTGGGACACCCCGGGGGTGTTGTCCACGAAGTTGGTGATCAACCAGTTAAGGTTCTGCGCCGCCTGGCTCATCGCGCTCACACTAACGCTCCTGGTCATAGCTGTTACTTGACTGCTCGGAACCCGCGTTCCGGCCCTGCTGGACACCGCGCCGCAGGTTGCTCAACCTGCCGCGGACGTCCTCCGGGGCGCGGGAGACCTGGGGACCTCCCTGCGGGGTCGTCTCCGCAGCGCCCTCGACCAGGTTGGCCTTGGGCACGCGCCGAGGGAGACCGGACGAGGTGACCCCGCCCGCCTTCGGCTCACGGAGCTTGCCGGCCTGCTGCCAGCGCTCGTCGTTCGTCGAGCGCCAGCCCTCGCCGGCTGCTGCCCCCGCCGGGTCCTGCTTCGGTTCGGCGGGCTGCTGCTGTCGCTGCGGCCGCTGCTCGAAGAGGGATCCGGCGGACTCCGCTTCCTGCTGTGCCGGCTGCCACTGCTGCTGGCTGCCGCGTCGCGGCAGGCCCGCCCCGGTCAACTCGTGACCGGCGTCGGCAGCGGCGCCCGGACGGTCGAAGCCTACGCGGTCCAGAGCCGGTTCGGGAGCGGAGGGCGATTCCGAATCGGTCCCGTAATCCTGCTGGTAGGAGCCCGGGTAGGTGTTCTGACCGGGCCACTCCGCCTGCGGGGACTGGTCCTCGTAGCCGCCGTCGTACGCCTGGGCGGGCTGCTGCCCGTCCTGATAGCCGGACTCCGGATACGCATAGCCCTGCTCCGGGTACGTCTCGTAGGCCCCCGGCTGCTGCTGGGAGTCGTACGAAGCCTCGTAGCCCTGCGCGGACTGCTGCTCGTAGCCCTGGTACTCCTGGTACCCGTGCTCCGGCTGCGGTTCCGGATACTCCTGCGCCTCGGGACCGGGGTACTGCTCCCGCTCCTGCTCCGGCGCCTGTGCCTGCGGGAAGTTGAGCTGCGCCTCCAGCGCCGCCCGGCGCTCCTCGCGGCCCAGGGGCCGGCCGACCGCGGCCGCGGGCTTCGCCTCGCTGCCCTGGGCGCCCGGGGCGTCGTAGGCGGAGTCGTCGAAGCCGAGCTCGGCGGCGGTCCGCAGCGGGGCGCCCTGCTGGGCCTGCTGCTGCGGAATGATCGAGGAGACGGTGAAGTCGTCGTCCGGGATGCCCTCGCCACCGCCACCGTGGGTGATGGCGTCGGGGAGCATGACCAGCGAGGTGGTTCCGGCCGCCTCGCCCGAGGGGCGCAGCTGGACGCGGATGCTGTGGCGGTCCGCCAGCCGGCCGACCACGAACAGACCCATGCGCTGCGAGATCGCGGCGTCCACGGTCGGCGGGTTGGCGAGCTTGTGGTTGATGTCGGCGAAGTCCTCGGCGGTGAGGCCGATGCCCTTGTCGTGGATCTCGACCATCACGCGGCCGTCGGGCAGACGCGTGGCGGTGACGCGGACCTTGGTCTGCGGGGAGGAGAACGTGGTGGCGTTCTCCAGGAGCTCGGCGAGCAGGTGCACGAGGTCGGTCACGGCCTGGCCGTGGATCTCGGCCTCGGAGACGCCGGAGAGCTCGATGCGCTCGTACTGCTCCACCTCGGAGGAGGCGGCGCGCAGCACGTCGACCAGGGGCACCGGCTGGTCCCAGCGGCGGCCCGGGTTCTCACCCGCGAGGATGAGGAGGTTCTCGCCGTTGCGGCGCATACGGGTGGCCAGGTGGTCCAGGCGGAAGAGGTTCTCCAGCTGGTCCGGGTCGGCCTCGTTGTTCTCCAGGTCGGTGATGAGGGTCAGCTGGCCCTCGATCAGCGACTGGTTGCGCATGGAGAGGTTCGTGAAGATCGCGTTGACGTTCCCTCGCAGGAGCGCCTGCTCGGCGGCGAGCCGGACCGCTTCCCGGTGGACCTGGTCGAAGGCGCGCGCCACCTCGCCGATCTCGTCGCGGGAGGTGATCGGGATCGGCTCCACGCGGGTGTCGACCTTGCCCGGGTCGGTGCGCGAGAGCTGGTCGACGAGCGTGGGCAGGCGCTGCTCGGCGATGTCGAAGGCGGAGCCGCGCAGGCGGCGCATCGAGCGGCTCATCTGGCGGGCCATCATGGCGGCCAGGATGAAGGCGGCCAGCAGGGCCACGACCACGATGGCGCCGGTCAGGATGGCGTCGCCGCGCGACTTGTCGGAGACCGCGACGGCGTCCTTGACGGCCTTGTCGAGGAGGTCCTTCTCGATCTCGGCGTAGCCGTCGAACTTGGCGGTGGCGGCAGCCTGCCAGGCGGGGGCGGTGGTGCCGTTGAGGGCGAGCTTCGTGGGCTTCTCGCCGCCGGCTATCGCCTCGGTCATGCCGGTGAGGGCGGAGCCGTTCACCACGGGCGGAGCCTTGAAGGGAGTGCCGGCCTGCTCGGCGGCCTGCTTGGCCTGGGCGAGCTTGGCGGCGCCCTCCTGGGACTTCTTGCCCATGACCTCCTTGAGCCGGTTGGTGTCCTCGTCGGTGCCGGCGGCGACGTACTCGCCGATGGCGATCTCTTCGAGGTAGGCGTAGGAGGAGAAGGCGACGAGCTGGGCCTTGCGGACTTCCTCGTTCTCGTTCGGGCGCACCAGCAGGTGCGTGCCGACGGAGCGCTGGAGCGAGTTCGCGGCCTTGGCCAGCTCGACCGCGTAGACCATGCGGCCGTAGCTGGTGACGTTTCCGGTGCCCAGGCCCAGTTCGTTGGAGAACTGCATGAGGTAGTGCTGGACCAGCACGTAGCCCTCTTCGGTCGGGATGGGGCCGGCCGAGGCGGGGAGGTTCTTCTTCTGGGTCTCCGGGACGGCGTAGGCCGTCTTGCGGACCTGCTCCAGCTTCGGCTCCTCCTGGCGGAAGAGTTCGAGGCGGCGTTCGAGGCCCTGCTTGGAGGGGAGGTCCTTCACGGCCTGGGCGAACTTGGCCTTGGCCGCGTCCGTGGCCGCGTAGGCCTTCGCCACACCGTCGTTGTTGCGGTCGCCCTTGAGGAGGGGCTCCGCCGTCAGGTCGCGCTCGTTCAGGAGGGCCTGGCCGTATTCGGCCGCGGCCTGGACGATCCGGGCGGTCTTCTCGGCGTCCTTGGCCTCGTTCCAGCTGTCGACCGAGCCCTTCACCTGGAAGCCGCCCATGACCAGTCCGACGAGGACGGGAACCATGAGGATGGCGTTCAGCTTGGTGGCCACCCGCCAGTTGCGGGGGGAGAGCCTGCTGGTGCTTCCGCTGCTCGTGGATGGTTCCACGGGCACGTCGACGGGCGACATGGCCGCGCGCGGCGGCGGGGTGAAGTTGCCCCGCGCGGGTTCATCCGCGGGGCTCGAGTTGCTTCGCCTCACTCGACCAACAACCTCTCGGCGGTGCTACTAGCTGGTTCGTTGAATTCCAGCACGGTTAAGCGCCGTGTTCCAAACAGTTGAATCCGGCCATTCCCAGAACCTAGCGCCCCGCATAAAACGGACATAAAGAGCGAGCTGCGGCAAAAATGGGACCGGTCGTGCGCGCAGCGGCACCGGCCGAACGCACGCTGTGTCCGTCCGACGGTAATTCACTGTCGAAACGTTATGAACACGAGGGGCGGGCCGTGTTCGAGAACACAGCCCGCCCCGGCGCATTTGCCTTGTTCGTGCGTCCTACTTGAGCCGGGCCATGAGGGCGTGCTCCACGAGCGTGATGAGTGCGCTCTTGGCGTCCCCGCGGTGGCGGGCGTCGGTGGTGATGATGGGGGCGTCGGGGCCGATCTGGAGGGCCTCGCGGACTTCTTCGGGGGTGTAGGGCTGGTGTCCGTCGAAGCCGTTGAGGGCGATGACGAAGGGGAGGCCCGAGTTTTCGAAGTAGTCGACGGCGGGGAAGCAGTCGGCGAGGCGGCGGGTGTCGACGAGGACGACGGCGCCGATGGCGCCGCGTACGAGGTCGTCCCACATGAACCAGAAGCGGTCCTGTCCGGGGGTACCGAAGAGGTACAGGATCAGGTCCTGGTCCAGGGTGATGCGGCCGAAGTCCATGGCGACCGTGGTGGTCGTCTTGTCACCGGTGTGCGTGAGGTCGTCGATGCCCGCGCTCGCGGACGTCATCACGGCCTCGGTTCTCAGCGGATTGATCTCGGAGACCGCGCCGACGAACGTGGTCTTGCCCACGCCGAAGCCGCCCGCCACCACGATCTTCGCGGAGGTGGTGGAGCGCGGAGCCGCCCCACCGTCAGAGCTTGCGAAGTCCACTGAGAACCCTCTCGAGCAGCGTTACATCCGGCGTTCCGCCGGCCTCTCCATTGCCCGGCTGGTGGATGGCCACCATGCCGGCTTCCGCCAGGTCGGCCACGAGGATGCGGGCGACGCCGAGCGGCATCGAAAGCAGCGCGGAGACCTCCGCGACCGACTTCACCTCGCGGCACAGGGTGCAGATGCGCTGGTGTTCCGGCAGCAGGCCGGACATGTGCATCGGGTCGGCCGTCGTGCTGACCAGGGCCTCGATGGCGAGCTGGTAGCGCGGACGGGTCCGGCCGCCGGTCATCGCGTACGGGCGGACGAGCGGCTGATCGCCTTCCGAGTACGAATCACCGTACGCGTCGGGGTAGGCGGGGGGCGGGGTCATTGATCCTCCGGGCTGGACAGCAGTGGTCAGCGTGCCGTCTGACAGGGCGGCCGGTGGGGGGACATGACGGCCTGTCGGGGGTACTGGATTCCGGGTGTGCGGACCCGGTCCCCCCGGCCGGAAGTACCGTCCGGCCGGGGAGGGGGGTGTCAGATGAGCAGGCTTCCCTGGAGCTCCGCGCGCAGGTCCGGGGTGAGGACGTTGCCCGCGCGGTCCACGAGGAGGGCCATTTCGTAGCCGACGAGGCCGATGTCGCATTCGGGGTGCGCGAGCACGGCCAGCGAGGATCCGTCGGAGACGGACATCAGGAAGAGGAACCCGCGGTCCATCTCCACGACGGTCTGGTTGACGGCGCCGCCCTCGAAGATCCGGGAGGCACCGGCGGTCAGCGAGGTCAGGCCGGAGGCCACGGCCGCCAGCTGATCGGCGCGGTCACGGGGGAATCCTTCGGACATCGCCAGAAGGAGTCCGTCGGCGGAGACCACCACGGTGTGGGACACCCCGGGGGTGTTGTCCACGAAGTTGGTGATCAACCAGTTCAGGTTCTGTGCCGCCTGGCTCATCGAACTCAACTATCGCTCCTGCTGGTAAGTGGGGTCGATGTGGTAACTGCCGGTCGCGGGGCCGGTGGTGCCGGCCTGGCGGCCCTGCTGGATACCGCGACGGAGGTTGGTGAGACGGCCGCGGACGTCGTCCGGAGCACGCGAGACCTGAGGACCGGCCTGTGTCTCCGACTGCTGCTGGGCGGTACCCGCCACGAGGTTCGCACGCGGCACCCGGCGGGGCAGACCCGAGGTGGTGATCCCGCCGGCCGCGGGCTGGCGCACGCGCTCGGCCTGCCGCATCAGCTCGTCGTTCGGGGACGCCTTCCAGCTGACCGTCGGCGTGCTGCCGGTGACCGCCGCGGCGGGCTCGGCCGGGAGCTCCTGGCCGCGCTGCGGCAGCGGCTGCTGCTGCGGGCGCTGGTGCGGAGCCGGAGCGGCCGGGGCCGCCTGCTGGGGCTGGTACGGCTGCTGGGGTACGCCCGGTCCCTGCCCGCCGGGCAGCTGCCCGCCCTGCTGGGACCAGTTCGAGTCCAGCGGCTGCGCCGGAGCCGGCGGCAGGGCCTCCGGCTGGTACGCCTGCGGGAGGCTCGGGGCCTCGGCCCGCGGGGCCGGAGCGTAGCCGCCGGGCTGCTGCGCCTGCGGCTGCTCGGCGTAGCCGCCGACGCCGGGGCCGCCCGGGCGGGCGAACTGGCCGGTGGAGCCGGCGTCCAGCGGGCCCGCGGGCTGCGGGCGCTCGAACTGGCCGGTGCTGCCGCCCTGCGGGTACGGGGCGTTGAAGTCGGGCCGGGCGAACTCGGCCGTGGAGCCGGGGCCGGACAGCTCGTCGTGGCCGCGCGGGACCTCGTGGCCGCCCTGGGAGGTGACGCCCCAGCTGGTGCTCTGCGGAGCCGGAGCCGGAGCCGGAGCCGGCGTCGGGACCGGAGCCGCCGGACCGCCCGCGCCCGGAAGCTCCGGACGGGGGGCGCCGCCGTCGCGCGACGGCAGCTGCGGCCGCCTGCGCTTGACGGGGGCACCGGGCTGCTGCTGGGGCCGGCCCTGCTGGGGCTGCTGGCCCTGGCCCTGGCCCTGCGGCGGCTGCGGCCGCTCGAAGCCGTTGCCCTGCTGGGCGAACCCGCCCTGGGCACCGCCCTGCTGCGGGAAGCCGCCGGGACCGCCGGCCGGCCGCGCCTGCGGGCCGCCGTTCTGGCCGCGGGACGGCAGCGGGGCACCGCCGCCGAAGGCACCCTGGCCCTGAGACTGGCCCGTCGGGGCGGAGGGACCGCCCTGCGGACGGGGGCCCTGGCCCTGCGGGCGCTGCTGCTGGCCGGGGCCGCCGTCGCGTCCCGGCAGGGCGGCGCGCTGGCCGCCGCCGGCGACCTGGCCGCGCTGCTGGCCGGCGCCCACGGGGGGACGCGCGCCCGCGCCGGGCACGGAAGCCTGCTGGCCGCCGGGGGCACCCGGGACACCGGGGGCGCCGGGAGCACCGCCGGGACCGCCCGGACCACCCTGGCCCGGCATCGGACCCGGCTTCTTGCCGCCCTGGGCGACGTCCACCGGAAGCATGACGAGGGCGGTCGTACCGCCCGAGTCGGACGGGCGCAGCTGGATGCGGATGCCGTGTCGCAGGGACAGGCGGCCGACCACGAACAGACCCATTCGACGGGACACCGAGACGTCCACGGTGGGCGGCGACGCGAGCCGCTCGTTGATCGCGGCGAGGTCCTCGGGGGAGAGGCCGATGCCGGTGTCGTGGATCTCGACGAGCACGCGGCCGTCGGGCAGCGCGTGACCGGTGACCTTGACCTTGGTCTGCGGGGAGGAGAACGAGGTGGCGTTCTCCAGCAGCTCGGCGAGGAGGTGCACGAGGTCGTTGACGACGCGGCCGGCGACATCGGTGCCGGGCACCGCCGCCAGTTCGATGCGCTCGTACTGCTCCACCTCGGACGCGGCGGCGCGGAGCACGTCGACGAGCGGGACGGGGCGGGTCCACCGGCGGCCCGGCTCCTCGCCCGCGAGGACGAGGAGGTTTTCGCCGTTACGGCGCATGCGGGTCGCGAGGTGGTCGAGCTTGAAGAGCGAGGAGAGCTGGTCCGGGTCGGCCTCGCGCGACTCCAGTTCGGAGATGAGCGACAGCTGGCGCTGGATGAGGCCCTGGGAGCGGCGCGAGAGGTTGGTGAACATCGCGTTGACGTTGCCCCGGAGGAGGGCCTGCTCGGCGGCGAGGCGGACGGCCTCGCGGTGCACGTCGTCGAAGGCCGCGGCCACCTGGCCGATCTCGTCGCGGGTGTGCAGGCCGACGGACTCCACGGAGGTGTCCACGTCCTGCGGGTCCGACTCGGAGAGCTGCTTGACGAGCTCGGGCAGACGGTCCTGGGCGACGCGCGTCGCGGTGTCCTGCAGGCGGCGCAGCGAGCGGATCATGGACCGGGCCATGACGAAGGCGCCGATGAGGGAGACGCCGAGGACGAGGAGGATCAGGGCACCGTTGATGATGGCGTCCTGCTGCGACTCGTTCTTGAGCTCGCGGGCCTTCTGCTCCATGTCCTCCAGGAGCGAGAGCTCGATCTGCTGCATCGCGCGGAGCTTGGTGTCGTCGGCGTCGTACCAGTCCATCCAGGACCGGTTCTTCTCCTTGACGAACTGTCCCTGGGTGCTGAGCACGCGGCGGGCGTAGTGGTCGGCGCTGCCGATCTCGGAGTTGCCGTCGCCGAGGGAGCTGAGGAGCTCCTCGGGCTTGCCCTGGTAGACGAGCTCGAAGGTCTTCTTCGCCTGGCTCTCACCGCGGAGGGCGGAGAGGGCGTAGAGACGGTCGTTCTCCTCCAGCTTGCCCTGCTTGTCGCCGCTCTCGGGGAGCGAGGCGGCGATGATCGCGCGCTGGATGGACGCGTACTCCTTGGCGGAGGAGAACGCGGCCAGGGCGCGGGTGCGCTTGATCATCTCGGGGTTCGAGGTGGCCTGCGCCATGTCCTGCGAGAGCGAGAGCAGCGAGACGATCAGCGCGTTGTACTCGGTGACGGTCTGCTGGGCGCCGTTCTGGTACGCCTTCTTGCGGATGTCCTCGATGCCGGTGAGCTGGCGGCCGATCTGCAGGATGTTGTTGCGGATCGACTTGAGGGTCTCGTCCTTGTCCTCCGCGTTGTCGACCTTGTCGGTCGCGGCGGCGAAGGCCTTGGCGGCGGCGTCGGTCTGGTCGCGCACACCCTCGACGAGGCTGTTGGCCTTGCCGTCCTTGGTGAGCGACATCGGACCGGCCGACTTGTCCCGCTCCTCCTGGAGCATGGCGGCGAGGCTGGTCGCCTGGCGGGTCATGACCGTCAGCAGCTGCATGTGCTCCAGCTGCTGGATGTCCTCGAGCGAGTCGTTGATGCGGAAGCCACCGAGCGAGGTGGCGGCGACGACGGGCAGGGTCAGCAGCGACACGAGTCGCGTGCTGATGCGCCAGTTCTGCATGGCGAGGCGGGAACCGGGCCCGGGCGGGGCCTTCGGTATCGCCTCGTCGGTCGCGGGTGACTCGGCCTTGCCCTTGGACCTGCCCGGCTTGACGGCCTTGCCGGGCTTCCCGGCCTTGCCTGACCTGCCGCGGCCCTTCGCCTTCACCGAGGAGGTGTCGGGGCCGGCTCCTTCGACAGCCGGCCCGCGGTTCTGGGCGTGCTGGGGTGAGGAGCCACGGTCGGTCCCGCCGCGCGGCTCCTGCTCCGCCGCAGCGCTGCCATCCCTCTTGAATCGTCCCTGCACTAGCGTCGCAACCTCTGGACCAGGCCCCGCCGGGTGAACGGCGGAACGGTGTCGAGTCGTGGGGCACTGACGGCCCGGTGGTGGTCGTCGGTGACCGGCGCGTCTCCCTCTCCATTGCCACCGCGCGCGGCGCTCTCTTGCGCCACCTGCGCGCCGGCTGGTACCCGCGGCGGTCCCGCGAATTCCAGCACAGTGGGGGATCTCCAACAAGGTGCGCGTGTTGCCCCGGCGAGCCCGTCACGGCTTGTGACAGGGGGGCTACGCGACGTGGAGGCACTATGGGGAGGAATCGGACTTACGTCAATCAAAGCTTCGGTCTGGCAAGGTGTCCCAGTCGAGATGATCAGGAGCGGAATGGCGCATTCAGTGGCGCAATGTCCGTTTCGGCAGGCGGAATTGACCGCCTGTTATGCCCGGATTGCCCGGTCGCTGGTGAGCAAACTCACACGAGTGTGGCCATTACTTACCGGTTCAGACGGGGATTCGGATGTTTAGCCTTGCCTGTTAAAGGGTTGGCGCCACATCCGGCGCATCCGACAACCCTCATCCCACGAAGCGACCCGAGGGCCCGAGACTCCGATGAAGACGACGATGCTGTTCCGCAACATAGCCAACCCCCGCCGCACCACCCTCGCGCACCTGAAGGACGCAGAGGACCTGCAGGCGGCCCCGGCCGTCCCGGAGCACTCCGTCGAGCTGCCGGGCCAGACCGCGAACCCCCGCCGCACCGTCCTCATGGACGCCCCGGTCGCCCCGGTCGCCGCGGCACAGTAGTCCCTCCGCAGTAGTGGCTCCGTAAAGGAGCGCGGAGCGTCGGCGCCCACCGCGTTAGCCTGGAGTCCGCAGACTCCAGCCAGCGGAAATACAGAGGGGCAGACGCAACACGTGCGCATCGCCAGGTTCTCGATCGACGGCAATGTCGCGTTCGGCGCGGTCGAGGGCAGCACTGCCCCCGGCGCCGAAGGTGAGCTCGTCCTCGACATCATCAAGGGCATCCCGTTCGCGGACTTCGAGCTCTCCGGCACGAAGGTCCCGCTGAGCAAGGTCCGGCTGCTGCCGCCCGTGCTCCCGAACAAGGTCGTGGCCATCGGCCGCAACTACGCGGAGCACGCGGCGGAGCTCGGGAACGAGGTCCCGGACGCCCCGATCACCTTCTTCAAGCCCTCCACCTCCGTGGTCGGCCCGGGCGACCCGATCGTCTACCCCTCCTTCTCCCAGGACGTGCACCACGAGGCGGAGCTCGCCGTGGTCATCGGTCGCATGTGCCGAGAGGTCCCGAAGGAGCGGGTGAAGGACGTGATCCTCGGCTACACCTGCGCCAACGACGTCACCGCCCGCGACGTCCAGCAGCGCGAGAAGCAGTGGGCCCGGGCCAAGGGCTTCGACAGCGCCTGCCCGCTCGGCCCCTGGATCGAGACCGACCTGGACCCGGGCGACCTGACCATCCAGTGCACCGTCAACGGCGAACAGCGCCAGCTCGGCCGCACCAGTGACATGGTCCGCTCCATCGAGGACCTGGTCGTGCACATCAGCGAGGCCATGACGCTGCTCCCGGGCGACGTCATCCTCACGGGGACCCCGGCCGGAGTCGGCCCCCTCAACGTCGGCGACGAGGTCGCCGTCACCATCGAAGGCATCGGCACTCTCACCAACAAGGTGATCAAGCGTGGCTAACGCGAACGTCCGCGTACGTTTCTGTCCCTCCCCGACCGGCAACCCCCACGTGGGCCTGGTCCGCACCGCCCTCTTCAACTGGGCGTTCGCCCGCCACCACGGCGGTACGTTCGTCTTCCGCATCGAGGACACCGACGCGGCCCGCGACTCCGAGGAGTCGTACGAGCAGCTCCTCGACTCGCTGAAGTGGCTCGGCTTCACCTGGGACGAGGGCCCCGAGGTCGGCGGCCCGCACGCCCCGTACCGCCAGTCCCAGCGCATGGACATCTACCAGGACGTCGCGCAGAAGCTCCAGGACGGCGGCTACGCCTACCACTGCTACTGCACCACCGAGGAGCTCGACGCGCGCCGCGACGCCGCCCGCGCGGCCGGCAAGCCCTCCGGCTACGACGGCCAGTGCCGCGACCTGACCGCCGAGCAGAAGAGCGCGTACGAGGCCGAGGGCCGCACCTCGATCGTCCGCTTCCGGATGCCCGACGAGACCATCACCTTCACGGACCTGGTCCGCGGCGAGCTCTCCTTCACCCCGGAGAACGTGCCCGACTTCGGCATCGTCCGCGCGAACGGCGCCCCGCTGTACACGCTCGTCAACCCGGTCGACGACGCGCTGATGGAGATCACGCACGTCCTGCGCGGCGAGGACCTGCTGTCCTCCACCCCCCGCCAGATCGCCCTCTACAAGGCGCTGACCGAGCTGGGCGTCGCCAAGGCGACCCCGCAGTTCGGCCACCTGCCGTACGTGATGGGCGAGGGCAACAAGAAGCTCTCCAAGCGCGACCCCGAGTCCTCGCTCAACCTCTACCGCCAGCGCGGCTTCCTCCCTGAGGGCCTGCTGAACTACCTCTCGCTCCTCGGCTGGTCCTTCTCCAAGGACCAGGACATCTTCTCGATCGAGGAGATGGTGGCGAAGTTCGACATCGACGGCGTCAACGCCAACCCGGCCCGCTTCGACCTGAAGAAGGCCGAGGCGATCAACGCCGACCACATCCGCCGTATGGACCCCAAGGCCTTCGCGGACGCCTGCGAGCCGTGGCTGCGCGCCCCGCACGCCAACTGGGCGCCCGAGGACTTCGACGCCGAGGCCTGGGCCCGGATCGCCCCGCACGCCCAGACCCGGGTGACCGTCCTCTCGGACATCACCGCGAACGTGGACTTCCTCTTCCTGAAGGAGCCCGTCGAGGACCAGGCGTCCTGGGACAAGGCGATGAAGGGCGAGCCCGCGGCCCTGCTCACCACGGCCCGCGAGAAGCTCGACGCCGCCGACTGGAACGACCCCGAGTCCCTGAAGAACGCGGTCCTGGCCGCCGGCGAGGCCCACGGCCTCAAGCTCGGCAAGGCCCAGGCCCCGGTGCGCGTGGCCGTCACCGGCCGCACCGTCGGCCTGCCGCTCTTCGAGTCCCTGGAGATCCTGGGCAAGGAGCGCTCGCTGGCGCGCATCGACGCGGCCCTGGCGAAGCTCTCCGCCTGACCCGCACCACCCCGTGGGGGCGGCAGCCGACCCGGCTGCCGCCCCCACGGCGTTCCCGCGGTCTTCCCGGCCCGCTCCGTGACGCGCCCCGCACGGACTTCGCCGACGGCCCCGCACGCGGCGCGCCGGCGGCGTAGGCTCGCCCGTATGCCGATCCGCGCAGTGCTGTGGGACATCGACGACACCCTGTTCGACTACACGGGGGCCGATGCGGCCGGCCTGGCCGCCCACCTGCGCGACGAGGGGCTCGGAGAGCGCTACGGGTCCCCGCACGAGGCCCTGGCCCTCTGGCGCAGGATCACCGAACTGAACTGGGCCCGCTTCTCCGCCGGTGAGGTCACCTTCCAGGGCCAGCGGCAGGACCGGGTGCGGGACTTCCTCGGCAGACCCGCCATGACGGCCCCGCAGGCCGACGCCTGGTTCGACCGCTACGTCGAGCACTACAAGGCCGCCTGGGCGCTCTTCCCCGACGTCCTGCCGGTCCTGGACGCCCTCGCCGACACCCACCGGCACGGGGTGCTCTCCAACTCCTCCGCCGCCAACCAGGACCCCAAGCTGCGCCACCTCGGACTGCGCGACCGCTTCGAGGTGCTGGTGTGCGCCGCGGAGCTGGGGGTGAGCAAGCCCGACGCCGCCGCCTTCCTGGCCGCCTGCGAGGCGCTGGCGCTGCCTCCGGCCCAGGTCGCGTACGTGGGGGACCAGCCGGAGATCGACGCGCGCGGCGCGCGGGACGCGGGGCTGACGGCCGTCTGGCTCGACCGGGAGGGCGGCAGGGGGCCGGGTCCCGCAGGCGTACACAGGATCGAGGGGCTCGACCGGCTGCCCGAGCTGCTGGCCGCGGATACCCGTTTTGGAGCACGGTCAGGCATCCGGTAATGTTCTTTCTGCGCCGGGGGAACGGGCCGAAAGGCCGGAAACCACAGGCGCTAACCAAACGAAAGGCCCTCAGGGTCTTGAAGTTCGGTGGGCTATAGTGTAATTGGCAACACGAGGGTTTCTGGTTCCCTTATTCTAGGTTCGAGTCCTGGTAGCCCAGCGCAGTGCAGCAGTAACGCAGTGCTTTGCCCCCGTTGTGTAGCGGCCTAGCACGCCGCCCTCTCAAGGCGGTAGCGCCGGTTCGAATCCGGTCGGGGGTACAGATCCTTCCCGCGGGATCTCCAGGGTCGCACCCGGAGATCTTGATGCAGGATCGCTAGGGCCCCCGTTGTGTAGCGGCCTAGCACGCCGCCCTCTCAAGGCGGTAGCGCCGGTTCGAATCCGGTCGGGGGTACCAAGGTCTGGCAGGTCTAGACCATTGGGCTATAGTGTAATTGGCAACACGAGGGTTTCTGGTTCCCTTATTCTAGGTTCGAGTCCTGGTAGCCCAGCGCAGTACCGCAGTAAAGCTAGCCCCCGTTGTGTAGCGGCCTAGCACGCCGCCCTCTCAAGGCGGTAGCGCCGGTTCGAATCCGGTCGGGGGTACAAGAGGAGAGGCCCTCCGCGATCATCGCGGAGGGCCTCTTTCGCGTGTCCGGGACCGTGCCGGCCGGACCGTGCCGGGATGCAAGTACGGGCCCGGAGGCGCGAGTTCGGACGTGTGCGGCGTCGTACGCGCCCCCGGGCCCGGGGGTGGATGGATGAGGTCCCCGACCGGGGAGGGGGTCAGCCGGAGCGGCGCAGGGCTTCCGTCAGGCGGGCGGCCGCGTCGATGACGGCCTGGGCGTGCATGCGCCCCGGGTGGCGGGTCAGGCGCTCGATCGGCCCGGAGACCGACACGGAGGCCACGACGCGGTTCGAGGGGCCCCGTACGGGCGCCGAGACGGACGCCACGCCGGGCTCCCGCTCGCCGATCGACTGGGCCCAGCCGCGGCGGCGCACGCCGGACAGGGCCGTGGCCGTGAAACGCGCGCCCTGCAGGCCGCGGTGGAGTCGCTCGGGCTCCTCCCAGGCCATCAGGATCTGCGCGGCCGACCCCGCCTTCATCGGGAGGGTGGAGCCCACGGGGACGGTGTCCCGCAGGCCCGACAGCCGCTCGGCGGCCGCCACGCAGATGCGCATGTCTCCCTGACGGCGGTAGAGCTGCGCGCTCTCGCCCGTCACGTCACGGAGGTGCGTGAGCACCGGTCCGGCCGTCGCCAGCAGGCGGTCCTCGCCGGCCGCGGCGGCAAGCTCTGCCAGCCGCGGGCCGAGGATGAACCGGCCCTGCATGTCCCTCGCCACCATCCGGTGGTGTTCCAGTGCCACGGCCAGCCGGTGTGCCGTGGGTCGTGCGAGCCCTGTCGCCGCGACCAGCCCGGCGAGGGTGGCCGGACCGGACTCCAGTGCGCTCAGTACCAGAGCTGCCTTGTCGAGAACGCCGACGCCGCTAGAGTTGTCCATGAAACGATATTCACGTCTCACACTGTGAAACGCAAGTTCAAATTTTCCAAGAACGAGCGAGTCTGTATGTGCGGGTCCACGAACCACTGGGTCCGAGCCGTCGTTCCGCGGGTGGGGTAGCGGGCGATCAGGCGCACCAGATCTCTACATAAGCGCCGGCACAACCGGCCGGCCGGAGGGAAAGCGATGGGTAGGACACTCGCGGAGAAGGTCTGGGACGACCACGTCGTCCGGCGCGCCGAGGGCGAGCCCGATCTCCTCTTCATTGATCTCCACCTGCTGCACGAGGTGACCAGCCCGCAGGCCTTCGACGGACTGCGTCAGGCCGGCCGCAAGGTCCGCCGCCTGGACCTCACCATCGCGACCGAGGACCACAACACCCCCACCCTCGACATCGACAAGCCGATCGCCGACCCGGTCTCCCGGGCCCAGCTGGAGACCCTGCGCAAGAACTGCGCCGAGTTCGGTGTCCGCCTGCACTCGCTGGGTGACGTCGAGCAGGGTGTCGTCCACGTCGTGGGACCCCAGCTGGGCCTGACCCAGCCGGGCACGACCGTGGTCTGCGGCGACTCGCACACGTCCACGCACGGCGCCTTCGGCGCGCTGGCCTTCGGCATCGGCACCAGCCAGGTCGAGCACGTGCTGGCCACCCAGACGCTGCCGCTGGCCCGCCCGAAGACGATGGCCATCACGGTCACCGGCGAGCTGGCCGAGGGCGTCACGGCCAAGGACCTGATCCTGGCGATCATCGCCAAGATCGGCACCGGCGGCGGCCAGGGCTACATCCTGGAATACCGCGGCGAGGCCGTCGAGAAGCTCTCGATGGAAGCCCGCATGACCATCTGCAACATGTCGATCGAGGCCGGCGCCCGCGCGGGCATGATCGCCCCCGACCAGACCACCTTCGACTACCTGGAGGGCCGCGACCACGCCCCCACGGGCGAGGACTGGGACGCGGCGGTCGCCTACTGGAAGACGCTGCGCACCGACGAGGACGCCGTCTTCGACGCCGAGGTCGTCATCGACGGCGCCTCCCTGTCCCCGTTCGTCACGTGGGGCACCAACCCGGGCCAGGGCGCGCCGCTGTCGGCCCACGTCCCCGACCCGGCTTCGTACGAGGACGCTTCGGAGCGCCTGGCCGCCGAAAAGGCCCTGGAGTACATGGGGTTGACGGCCGGACAGCCGCTGCGCGAGATCAAGGTCGACACCGTCTTCGTAGGTTCCTGCACCAACGGCCGCATCGAGGACCTGCGCGCCGTCGCCGGCATCATCGGGGGCCGCAAAGTCGCGGACGGCGTACGGATGCTGGTCGTCCCGGGCTCGGTCCGGGTCGCCCTGCAGGCCGTGGAGGAGGGCCTGGACAAGGTCTTCAAGGAGGCCGGCGCCGAATGGCGGCACGCGGGCTGCTCGATGTGCCTGGGCATGAACCCCGACCAACTGGCCCCCGGTGAGCGTTCCGCGTCCACCTCCAACCGCAACTTCGAGGGCCGGCAGGGCAAGGGCGGGCGCACCCACCTGGTCTCCCCGCAGGTGGCCGCCGCCACCGCGGTGCTGGGCCATCTGGCCTCGCCCGCCGACCTGTCCGCCGCCGACGCGACCGCCGGAGTCTGAACCATGGAAGCCTTCACCACCCACACCGGCCGGGCCGTTCCGCTGCGCCGCAGCAACGTCGACACCGACCAGATCATCCCGGCCCACTGGCTGAAGAAGATCACCCGCGACGGGTTCGAGGACGGGCTCTTCGAGGCCTGGCGCAAGGACCCGGAGTTCGTCACCAACCGCCCCGAGCGGGCCGGCGCGACCGTCCTGGTCGCCGGCCCCGACTTCGGCACCGGCTCCTCGCGCGAGCACGCCGTCTGGGCCCTGCAGAACTTCGGCTTCAAGACGGTCATCTCCTCCCGCTTCGCCGACATCTTCCGCGGCAACTCGCTGAAGAACGGTCTGCTGACCGTCGTCCTGCCGCAGGAGACCGTCGACCGGCTGTGGGAGCTGACCGAGGCGGACCCCACCGCCGAGGTCACCGTCGACCTGGTCGACCGCAAGGTCCGAGCCGAGGGGATCGAGGCGGAGTTCGAGCTCGACGACAACGCCCGCTGGCGTCTGCTGGAGGGCCTGGACGACATCTCGCTCACCCTTCAGAACGAAGCCGACATCGACGCGTACGAAAGCGCCCGCCCGGCCTTCAAGCCGCGCACCATTCAGCACTGATTCCTGCCTGATCAGCGCTTATTCACCCTCGGGTGATCACATCGACAACACTGTGCCCCCCGCCTTCCGGCGGGGGGCACAGCCGTATGTTGAGGCCCCGTGAGGCGACAACTCGCCCCAGATGGCACAATCTGTGCATGGAACGCGACAGTCAACTCGAGCTCTACGAGCTCGTCGCGGACCGGTTGAAAGAAGCACACGCAAGGGTGCGCGCACTGCAAGTCCCGGAGGGCGTAAGGATGACGCTGTCCCGGAAGCTGTTGGTCGTCACTGCCGCGGCGAAGCACGATCTCGCCGACGCGGCAAGGCGCCTGGACAGGTTGATGAAGGACCTCGACGAGGGTCGATTCCCTGAAGGCGACTGATGCGAAGGAACTCCGTAACGGCCTACATCGTTGCGGCACTAGGGTGATTAGCCCGTTTCGTGTTTGATTTGCGGTATATATCCGCCTAACGTGCGAAATAAGCTTGAACACATTCGTTCTGGCGATGTCTCCGAAGGGGAAGACGTGAACAAGGCGCAGCTCGTAGAAGCGATTGCCGACAAGCTGGGCGGCCGCCAGCAGGCCGCGGACGCCGTCGACGCGGTACTGGACGCCATGGTCCGCGCGGTCGTCGCGGGCGACCGGGTCTCGGTCACGGGCTTCGGCTCGTTCGAGAAGGTCGACCGCCCGGCCCGCTACGCCCGCAACCCGCAGACGGGTGAGCGCGTCCGGGTCAAGAAGACCTCCGTCCCCCGTTTCCGCGCGGGTCAGGGCTTCAAGGACCTGGTCAGCGGCACCAAGAAGCTCCCCAAGGGCGACGAGGTCGCCGTGAAGAAGGCCCCGAAGGGCAGCCTGACCGGCGGTGCGTCCGCCACGGTCAAGAAGGCCGCCGCGAAGAAGGCCACCACGGCGAAGAAGGCCGCCGCCGCGAAGACCACGGCCGCGAAGAAGACCGTGGCGAAGAAGGCCGTCGCCAAGAAGGCCGCGACGACCGTCAAGAAGACCGCGGCGAAGACCACGGTCGCCAAGAAGGCCGCGACCACCGCCAAGAAGGCGGCACCGGCCAAGAAGGCGGCAACGGCGGCCAAGAAGACCACCGCCACCGCGAAGAAGACCGCCCCGGCGGCCAAGAAGGCCACCGCGACGAAGGCGCCCGCCAAGAAGACGGCGACGCGCAAGGCCACCGCGAAGAAGACCACCGCCCGCAAGAAGTAAGGGCACGGGTTACACACGCCGGGCCGGCTTCCCCATCGGGGAGGCCGGCCCGCGGTGCGTTCTGCGCAGGTCAGGGGCCCTTCGGCGAGCCCGGACCAGGGGTCAGAAGGTCTGCAGGGTCACCAGGGTGATGCGCAGGGCCGGGCCCTCGCCGTCGGTCTCGATGCGGACCCGCTGCCCCGGCCGCAGCAGCCGCAGGCCCCCCGCGTCGAAGGCCGCGGTCTCGAAGGGCACCGGGGTGCCGTCGTCCAGCAGCACACTGCCGCTGCGGGTCTGGGAGTCGTACGTGTACGCGGTCGCCTGCATACGGGAACTGTATCGGGCCGTGTGCCGCCCCACCCCGAGGGCCAGTGCCGTGCGCAGGTCCGCCCCCGTGTCCACGTCCCTGCGTACGCTCTCCACGTCCGCGAGGGCTATTTCCACCGCGCCCGAGGCCGAATGCCGGGCCCGGGAGGGGCCGCCGAACGAAGGTGCCAATTCCACGTCGGGGCCCGCGGAAAGCAGGGTCGTACCGATTCCGGCCGCATCCGCCAGAAATGCCCGGGGGAAATGCCCCGCGATATCGAGCACACGTAGCAATTCCGGTGCCCGCAGGGCCGGCAGGTCGGCGTTCATCGCGGCCAGCGCGGCCCCGGGCCGCCCCGCCCGCACCGTCCGCGCCCCGTGGTCCAGGGCGGCGTTGAGCCCCGCGCCCGGCGCGTCCGGCACGATCCGGGCCCCCAGCCGCGCCAGCTCCGCACCCGCCACGGCGTCGTCCGTGACGACCACCACATCCGCGACGGAAGCGCAGGCCAGCGCCCCTGCCACGGTGTCCTGGGCGAAGGCCAGCGCCAGCCCCGGCCGGGACGCGCCCACGGCCGCCGCGAGACGGCTCTTGGCCAGGGCCAAGGGCTTCAGCGGGACCACCAGGCTCCATGCGGCGTTCGTGGCGTCCCCCCTCACTACGGTGCGCTGCGGCACCCGCCCGACCCATCGGCAGGTCACGGCCCGGTCATCACTCGGCCCATTGTCGCCCCCGATCGGCCGCAGGGGGGCCTCGTGGTGCGAGCGGGGCGTACGGTGTCCTCGACAGAGACCGGACCCGCAGCGACACTTGTCCGGCCCACAAGGTGCCCAAGCCACGCACCGGTCCTAGAGGAAGGTGTCCGAGTGTCCCGCCGCAGAATCGGCTTCTGGTACCGCCTGGCGGCGGTCATCGCAAAACCGCCGCTGGTAGTGCTCTTCAAGCGGGACTGGCGGGGAATGGATCACATTCCGGCTGACGGCGGTTTTATCACCGCCGTCAATCACAACTCGTATCTGGACCCGCTCTCCTACGCGCACTTCCAGTACAACACCGGCCGGGTGCCGCGTTTGCTCGCCAAGGCGGGCCTCTTCAAGGTGCCTTTTGTCGGCATGATCCTGCGCGGATCCGGACAGATCCCCGTCTACCGGGAGACCACCAACGCCCTGGACGCATTCCGGGCCGCCGTGGACGCGGTCGAGAGCGGCGAATGCGTGGCCTTTTACCCGGAGGGCACCCTCACCCGCGACCCCGAGATGTGGCCGATGGCCGGCAAGACCGGTGTCGCCCGCGTGGCGCTGATCACCAAGGCGCCCGTCATTCCCGTGGCCCAGTGGGGCGCGAACCTCGCGATGCCGCCGTACGCCAAGGAGAACAAGGTCCGGCTGTTCCCGCGCAAGACCCTCCAGGTGCTCGCCGGGCCGCCCGTGGACCTTTCGGCCTACTACGACCGCGAGCCCACTCCGGACGTCCTCAAGGGCGCCACCGAGGCCATCATGGCCGACATCACCAAGCTCCTGGAGGAGCTGCGGGGCCAGCAGGCGCCCGCAGAGCCGTACGACCACCGCAAGGCCAGGGCGGAACAGCGGCGCAAGGCCGCGGGGGAGGGCAACAAGTGACACGTCCCGTGAAGGCAGCCGTGTTCGGAACCGGTTCCTGGGGCACGGCCTTCGCCGTCGTCCTCGCCGACGCCGGCTGCGAGGTGACCCTGTGGGGCCGCCGCCAGGAGCTGGCCGACGCCGTCAACACCGGCCGGACCAACCCGGACTACTTCCCCGGCGTCGAACTGCCCGCGAACATCCGCGCCACCACCGACGCGGCCGAGGCCGCCCGGGGAGCCGACTTCGCGGTCCTGGCCATCCCCTCCCAGACCCTGCGCGCCAACCTCGCCGAATGGGCCCCGCTGCTGGCCCCGGACACCGTCCTCGTCTCCCTGATGAAGGGCATCGAACTCGGCACCGCCAAGCGGATGAGCGAGGTCATCGAAGAGGTGGCCAAGGTCCCCGCCGAGCGCGTCGCCGTCGTCACCGGCCCCAACCTGGCCCGCGAGATCGTCGCCCGGCAGCCCGCCGCCTCCGTCGTCGCCTGCGTGGACGAGGCCGTGGCCCAGCGCCTCCAGGCCGCCTGCCACACCCCGTACTTCCGCCCGTACACCAGCACCGACGTCATCGGCTGCGAGCTCGGCGGCGCCGTCAAGAACGTCATCGGCCTGGCCGTCGGCATCGCGGACGGCATGGGCCTCGGCGACAACACCAAGGGCTCGCTCATCACCCGCGGCCTCGCCGAAGCGACCCGCCTGGGCCTGGCGATGGGCGCCGACCCGCTCACCTTCTCCGGCCTCGCCGGCCTCGGCGACCTCGTCGCGACCTGCTCCTCGCCGCTCTCCCGCAACCACACCTTCGGCACCAACCTGGGCCGCGGGATGACCCTGGAGGAGACCATCGCGGTCACCAGCCAGACCGCGGAAGGGGTCAAGTCCTGCCAGTCCGTGGCGGATCTGGCACGCCGGTACGGAGTGGACATGCCGATCACCGACACGGTCGTCGAGATCGTGCACCACGGCAAGCCCCCGCTGGTCGCACTGAAGGAACTGATGGGCCGCAGTGCCAAACCGGAACGTCACTGACACCTTTCCGGACGCTTGAGCGGGTACCCTCGTGGCGATATGAGCAGCGAGAACCTCCCCCAGACCCCTGAGCAGCAGGGCCGCAAGCCCCGCGTGGCCGTCGTCTTCGGCGGCCGCAGCTCGGAGCACGCCATCTCGGTCGTCACCGCGGGCGCCGTGCTGCGCTCCATCGACCGTGCCAAGTACGAGGTGCTGCCCATCGGCATCACCACGGACGGCCGGTGGGCGCTGACCGCCGACGCCCCCGAGCGCATGGCCATCGCGGACCGTCAGCTCCCCAGCGTCGAGGCGCTGGCGGACTCCCCGGACGGCACCGTCGTGCTCCCCGTCGACCCCGCCAGCCGCGAGGTCGTCTACACCGAGCCGGGCGCGGTCCCCAAGGCACTGGGCGAGGTCGACGTCGTCTTCCCCGTGCTGCACGGCCCCTACGGCGAGGACGGCACCATCCAGGGCCTCCTGGAGCTCTCCGGGATCCCGTACGTCGGCTGCGGCGTCCTCTCCTCGGCCGTGGGCCAGGACAAGGACTACATGAAGCGGGTGTTCGCCTCCTACGGGCTGAACGTCGGCCCGTACCTGACCATCCGCCCCCGCGAGTGGGAAGCCGACCAGGCGGCCGCCACGGCCAAGGTCCTGGACTTCGCCGGCGAGCACGGCTGGCCGCTCTTCGTGAAGCCCGCCCGCGCCGGCTCCTCCATCGGCATCACCAAGGTCGACGACGCCTCCGGGCTCGACGCGGCCATCCGCGAGGCCCGCCGCCACGACCCGAAGGTCATCGTGGAGGCGCTGCTGCGCGGCCGCGAGATCGAGTGCGGCGTCCTGGAGTTCGAGGACGGGCCGCGCGCCAGCGCCCCCGCCGAGATCCCGCCGGTCTCCAGCCACGACTTCTACGACTTCGAGGCGAAGTACATCGACTCCGCCACCGGCCTCGTCCCCGCCCCGCTCACCCCGGAGCAGACCGCCGAGGTGCAGAAGCTCGCGATCGACGCCTTCGAGGCCGCCTCGTGCGAGGGTCTGGTGCGCGCCGACTTCTTCCTGACCGAAGACGGCACCTTCGTCATCAACGAGATCAACACCATGCCCGGTTTCACGCCGATCTCGATGTACCCGCGGATGTGGCAGGAGTCCGGCATCGAGTACCGGGAGCTGGTGGACCTCCTGATCCAGGCGGCCCTGCGCCGCTCCACCGGACTGCGCTAGCGGCACAGCCGGACCCGAACAGCCGACCGCCCGCTGGGAGCGATCCCAGCGGGCGGCGGTGTGCGCGGGGCGCACGGACCGGACGGACCGGACCGATCAGTACGAGGAGATCCCGGCCGGAACCGAAGCGGCCACGGCGGCGGACAGACCGACGAGCATGCTCGCGTCCGTGGCGTGCTCCTCGTCGATCCACACCTCCGTGTAGGCCAGCCGGCCCGTGGTGGTGAACCGCAGGCCGCCCTCGGAGGGCTTCTCCACCAGCCAGCCGACGCCGTTGACCTCGACGCCGTCCGCCTTGGGATCGGCCACCTTGGGGGGCCTGGGGATACCGCACCGCAGTACGATCGCCGAGCCGCCCCACGCGGCGGTCAGGTCCGTCTCCGGTTCGGTGACGGACCGGGTCAGCCCCGACACCGTCTCCGGGAGCTCCCTGTGCAGCGCCGCACAGAGCTGCGCGACACCGGCGGGCGGCGGTGGAGGCGGCGTCACCCGGGCTTCGGAGGCCCCGGGGGCGCAGCCCGCCAGGGCCACGACCGCCACCAGGGCGGGCGGGGCCAGTAGACGGAGGGGCCGGTGGTGCGAAGACATCACCGGCCAAGACTAGACGGGGGCTACAGATGGACCACCGGGCAGGTCAGGGTGCGGGTGATCCCCTCCACCTGCTGCACCTTGGCGACCACCATGCGGCCGAGATCGTCGACGGTGTCGGCCTGGGCGCGCACGATCACGTCGTACGGCCCCGTCACGTCCTCGGCCTGGATCACCCC
Source organism: Streptomyces sp. NPDC090077 (assembly GCF_044747545.1). Taxonomy (NCBI): domain Bacteria; kingdom Bacillati; phylum Actinomycetota; class Actinomycetes; order Kitasatosporales; family Streptomycetaceae; genus Streptomyces; species Streptomyces sp. NPDC090077. The sequence continues at coordinate 151,574 of NZ_JBIVEG010000011.1, read as the reverse complement.
CGCGATCTTGGAGATGGACTCGGCGACGACCGACGCCTTGCCCACCTCGGTCTGGATGAGGATGTACGCCTGTACCACGGAACCTCCAGGGCGGCCACGAGGATCATTTCCCCTAACCTTCGGATGGGCCCGGGGAGATCGGGCGGGCCCGGGGAAGAAGGGACGCCACGGTACCGCGTCGCCGCGTGCCACGGGGAGACCCGGGGGCCCGGCGCCACGCACAGCGGGGCGTACGCAGAGCAGAAGTTGACGTATCTGTTGACGGTACCCAGAGCTGTGACGGCTCGCGACCGCAAGCGGACTTGCCAAGAAGGGGCACAGCGATGAAGGGCACTGTGGGCGAGCTGGGGGAGTTCGGGCTCATTCGGGAGCTCACCTCACGGCTCACCACCACCCCGGCGGTCCGGCTCGGACCCGGGGACGACGCCGCGGTGGTGTCGGCCCCCGACCGGCGGGTCGTGGCGAGCACGGACATCCTGCTCGAAGGCAGGCACTTCCGCCGCGACTGGTCCACCGCCTACGACGTCGGCCGCAAGGCCGCCGCCCAGAACCTGGCCGACATCGCCGCCATGGGCGCCGTGCCCACCGCGCTGCTGCTCGGCCTCGTCGTCCCGGCCGAGCTGCCGGTCACCTGGCCCACCGAACTGATGGACGGCATCCGCGACGAATGCCAGGTCGCCGGCGCCGCCGTGGTCGGCGGGGACGTCGTGCGCGGCGACACCATCACCGTCTCCATCACCGCCCTCGGGGACCTGCGCAACCACGAGCCCGTGCTGCGCTCCGGCGCCCAGCCCGGGGACGTCGTCGCCGTCACCGGCTGGCTCGGCTGGTCCGCGGCCGGCTTCGCGGTGCTCTCGCGCGGCTTCCGCTCCCCGCGGGCGTTCGTCGAGGCCCACCGCCGCCCCGAGCCGCCCTACCACGCCGGCCCCGCGGCCGCCGGGCTCGGCGCCACCGCCATGACGGACGTCAGCGACGGCCTGATCGCCGACCTCGGGCACATCGCCGAGGCCAGCAAGGTCCGCATCGACCTCCGCTCGGGCGCCGTGGACATCCCGACCCAGATGCACGACATCGGCCAGGCCGTCGGCGTCGACCCGCTCCAGTGGGTGCTCACCGGGGGAGAGGACCACGCCATCGTGGCCACCTTCCCGCCCGACGTGAAGCTCCCGGCCCGCTGGAAGGTCATCGGGTCGGTGCAGCACCGCTCCGCCCTGCCCCAGGTGACCGTGGACGGCGCCCCGTGGACCAGCACCGGAGGCTGGGACCACTTCGGCGCCGACCCGGCCGAAGGGGAGACCGCGTGAGCGTCGCCGGGGCCGCCCCGCCGCTCTGCCTGACCGTCGCCGGATCCGACTCCGGCGGCGGTGCGGGCATCCAGGCCGACCTCAAGACCATGCTGGCCCTCGGGGTGCACGGCATGAGCGTGCTCACCGCCGTGACCGCCCAGAACTCGCTCGGCGTGAAGGGGGCCTGGGAGCTGCCCGCCGAGGCCGTCACGGCCCAGTACCGGGCCGTGGTGGACGACATCGGCGTGCACGCCGTCAAGACCGGGATGCTGTCCTCCGCCGTACTCGTCGAGACGGTGGCCGAGCTGCTGGCCGGCACCCCCGCCCCGGCCGTGGTGGACCCCGTCGGGGTCTCCAAGCACGGGGACGCGCTCCTCGCCGCCTCGGCACTGGACGCCGTACGGCAGGAACTGCTGCCCAGGGCCACGGTCGCCACCCCGAACCTCGACGAGGTGGCCCAGCTCACCGGGCTGGCCGTCGAGACCGAGGACGACATGCGGCGGGCCGCCGACGCGGTCCTCGGCTACGGGCCCCGCTGGGCGCTGATCAAGGGCGGCCACCTCGCGGCCCACCGCGAGCAGGCCGTGGACCTGCTGAGCGACGGCTCCCGGGAGCTGTGGCTGCGCGCGCCCCGGCACGACAACCGGCACACCCACGGCACCGGGTGCACGCTCGCCAGCGCGATCGCCGCGGGCCTGGCCAAGGGCCTGGACGTGCCGCAGGCCGTCACGGCCGCCAAGGAGTACGTCACCGGCGCCATCGCGGCCGGCTTCGCCCTCGGCGGCGGCATCGGCCCGGTGGACCACGCCTGGCAGTGGCGCTGACACGACTGAGGACCACCCCTCAACGGTCAAGGGGTGGTCCTCAGTCGTCCTCAATGGCCCCCGGACAAGGCAAAAGGCCGGTTCACCAGAGGTGAACCGGCCTTCTTGGCAACCGGAAAGGGCTGCGCTACGACGACGGGAGGCGTCAGCGCGAGACCTTGCCGGCCTTGATGCACGAGGTGCAGGCGTTGAGGCGCTTCGGCGTCCCATTGACCACGGCACGGACGCGCTGGATGTTCGGGTTCCAGCGACGCGAGGTGCGGCGGTGCGAGTGGGAGATGTTGTTGCCGAAGCTCGGCCCCTTGGCGCAAACGTCGCAGTTGGCAGCCACAGGTCACTCCAAGACTTCAGATGCAATTACGGTGGAGTCCGGCGCACCGGAATCAGAGATCTGAAGTGGCTTGCCGAACGAATGGCCCGACTCTCGACGGGCAACCTGAGCAGCATACAACGACTGCTTGGGTCCGAGAAAACTACCATGACGGGGCCCGGCTCCGCCCCGGGGCCCCCGACCGGAGGCCCCCCTTCGTTACCCTGCGGTGAACCCTGGCCCGCACAAGGAGGAACGCCCGGTGGCGCACGAGCCTGGCCCGCACACCCTCGACGCCGAAGCGGTGCGCACCTGGAGCTCGCTGGCCCTGGCCGCACTGGGCCGGGCCCGCGAGGACATCGACGCGATCAACGTCTACCCGGTCGCGGACGCCGACACCGGAACCAACCTCTACCTCACCGCCGAGGCCGCCGACCGCGCCCTCGACGAGTCCCTCGCGGGCGTGACGGACCCCACAGCCGGCCCCGCCTCCCTCGCCGAGGCCGTACGGGCCTACGCGCACGGCGCCCTCATAGGCGCCCGGGGCAACTCCGGGACCATCCTCGCCCAGCTGCTGCGCGGAGTCGCCGACGTCCTCGGAGCCGAGGACGCCGACCCCGCCGACCCCGCCGGCGGCGCCCCCGGACCACTGCTCGCGCGGGCCCTGACACGGGCCGCCGAGGAGGCCTACCGAGCCGTCGCCCACCCGGTCGAGGGCACCATGCTCACCGTCGCCGGAGCCGCCGCCCGGGCCGGTGCCGCCGCCGGGACCGCGGCCGCCACCGCCGCCGATGTCGCCCGCGCCGCCTACGACGGGGCCCGCGCCGCCCTCGCCGAGACCACCGGCCAGCTCCCCGCACTCGGGAAGGCCGGAGTGGTCGACGCCGGGGGCTGCGGACTGGTCGCCGTACTCGGAGCCCTGTGGCAGGCGCTGTCCGGCCAGGAACCCGCCGCCGAACCGGTGCGCGGCCCCGCCGTCCCGCTGCCCGTACCGCTGGACCCCGAGCCCTGCGGACAGGAGCAGGGCGGCCCCGCGTACGAGGTGGTCTACCTGCTGGAGGCCTCCGACGAGGCCGTCGCGGGCCTCCGCTGCGGCCTCGACCTGCTCGGCGACTCCCTGGTGGTGGTCGGCGGCGACGGCCTGTGGAACGTCCACGTGCACGTCGACGACCCCGGCGCCGCCGTCGAGGCCGGGGTCGAGGCCGGCCGGCCGCACCGGATCCGGATCACGCACTTCGGCGACCAGCGCCGCCGCGCGGCCGCCCCCCGGGCGCAGCGCGCCGTGGTGGCCGTCGTCCCGGGCGAGGGGCTGGCCGCCCTGTGCGGAGAGGCCGGCGCCACCACCGTCCTGGCCCGCCCCGGGGAGCAGCCCGCCGCCGCCGAACTCCTCGACGCCGTCCGCCGGGCCCACGCCCGCGAGGTGGTCCTGCTGCCCGGCGGGCCCGAGCTGCGCGCCGCCGCCGCGGCCGCCGCCGAACAGGCCCGTGCCGAGGGCGTACGGGTCGCCGTGATCCCCACCCGCTCCGCGGTCCAGGGCCTGGCCGCCCTCGCCGTGCACGATCCGGAGGGCAGCTTCGACGAGGACGTCGTCGCCATGACCGCGGCCGCCGGCGCCACCCGCTACGGGGAACTGGCCGTCGCCGAGAGCGAGTCCTTCACCTCCGCCGGCATCTGCCAGGCCGGGGACGTCCTCGGCCTCATCGACGGGGACGTCGCCGTCATCGGCGCGGGCCTGCCCGAGACCGCCGAGGCCGTCCTGGAGCGGATGCTCGGCTCCGGCGGCGAACTGGTCACCCTCGTGCTGGGACCCGAGGTCCCCGACACCCTGGCCGCGCGCCTGGAGGCGTACGTCCAGCACGGGCACCTCGCCGTCGACACCGTCACCTACCGCGGCGGACGCTGGTCGGCGCCCCTGCTCATCGGAGTCGAATAGCCGGCTTGTCAGCGCGATGGTGTGCAATGGAACACGTGCCCGCGCTCGACGAAGACCTCAAGAAGACCCTCGGCCCCGCCACCGCCAAGGTGCTGGCCGAGCAGCTCGGCCTGCACACGGCCCTGGACCTGCTCCACCACTACCCCCGGCGGTACGCCGAGCGCGGTGAGCTGACCTCGCTGGCCGACCTCGCCGACCAGCTCGACGAGCACGTCACCGTCGTCGCCCAGGTCGCCGACGCCCGCCTGCTGACGTACCAGGGCGGCCGCGGCGGCGGGAAGCGCCTCGAAGTCACCATCACCGACGGCAGCGGCCGCCTCCAGCTGGTCTTCTTCGGCGCGGGCGTCCACAAGCCGCACAAGGAGCTGCTGCCCGGCAGCCGTGCCATGTTCGCCGGCAAGGTCTCCCGCTTCAACCACAAGCTCCAGCTCGCGCACCCGGCGTACGAGCCCCTCGGCGGGGACGCCTCCGACCGGGACGCCGCCACCGCCTTCGCCAACCAGCTGATCCCGATCTACCCGGCCTGCGCCAAACTGGAGTCCTGGAAGATCGCCAAGTGCGTGGACGCGGTCCTGCCCCGCGCCCAGGACGCCGTGGACCCGCTCCCGCCCGCCCTGCGCGAGGGCCGCGGACTGGTCCCGCTCACCGAGGCCCTCCTCAAGATCCACCGGCCCGCGACCAAGGCCGACATCGAGGACGCCCGCCAGCGCCTGAAGTGGGATGAGGCCTTCGTCCTCCAGGTCGCCCTGGCCCGCCGCAGGCACGCCGACTCCCAGCTCCCGGCCGTCGCCCGCCGCGCCACCCCCGGAGGTCTGCTCGACTCCTTCGACGCCAAGCTGCCCTTCACCCTCACCGAAGGCCAGCAGACCGTCTCCAAGGAGATCTTCGACGACCTGGCCACCAGCCACCCCATGCACCGCCTGCTCCAGGGCGAAGTCGGTTCGGGAAAGACGATGGTGGCCCTGCGGGCCATGCTCGCCGTCGTCGACTCCGGCGGGCAGGCGGCCATGCTCGCGCCCACCGAGGTGCTCGCCCAGCAGCACCACCGGTCGATCACCGAGATGATGGGCGAGCTCGCCGAGGGAGGCATGCTCGGCGGTTCCGACCAGGGCACCAAGGTGGTCCTGCTCACCGGCTCCATGGGCACCGCCGCCCGCCGCCAGGCCCTGCTCGACCTGGTCACCGGCGAGGCCGGCGTCGTCATCGGCACCCACGCCCTGATCGAGGACAAGGTCCAGTTCCACGACCTCGGCCTGGTCGTCGTCGACGAACAGCACCGCTTCGGCGTGGAACAGCGCGACGCCCTGCGCTCCAAGGGGAAGCAGCCCCCGCACCTGCTCGTCATGACCGCCACCCCGATCCCGCGCACCGTCGCCATGACCGTCTTCGGCGACCTGGAGACCTCCGTCCTCGACCAGCTGCCCGCCGGCCGCTCGCCGATCGCCACCCACGTGGTGCCCGCCAAGGACAAGCCGCACTTCCTCACCCGCGCCTGGGAGCGGGTCCGCGAAGAGGTGGAGAACGGCCACCAGGCGTACGTGGTCTGTCCCCGGATCGGCGACGGCGAGGACGACCCGAAGAACAAGAAGAAGGCCTCCGCCGAGGACGAGGCCGAGAAGCGGCCGCCGCTCGCCGTGCTGGAGATCGCCGAACAGCTCACCCGGGGCCCCCTCGCCGGCCTGTCCGTCGAAGTCCTCCACGGCCGGATGGACCCCGCCGACAAGGACGACGTCATGCGCCGCTTCGCCGCCGGCGAGGTCAAGGTGCTGGTCGCCACCACCGTCATCGAGGTCGGCGTGAACGTCCCCAACTCCACCGTCATGGTGATCATGGACGCGGACCGCTTCGGCGTCTCCCAGCTCCACCAGCTGCGCGGCCGCGTCGGCCGCGGCTCCGCACCGGGCCTGTGCCTGCTGGTCAGCGAGATGCACGAGGCCAGCCCCGCCCGCGCCCGGCTCGCCGCCGTCGCCGCCACACTCGACGGCTTCGAACTGTCCCGGATCGACCTGGAACAGCGCCGCGAGGGCGACGTCCTCGGCCAGGCCCAGTCCGGCGTCCGCTCCTCGCTGCGCATGCTTGCCGTCATCGAGGACGAGGAGGTCATCGCCCAGGCCCGGGAGGAGGCCGCCCGCGTCGTCGCCGCGGACCCCGAGCTGGAGCACCTGCCGGGGCTGCGCACCGCGCTGGACGCCCTGCTGGACGCCGAGCGGGAGCAGTACCTGGAGAAGGGCTGAGGCGCACGACCTATCGTTGGAGGCCAGAACGGAGGCCAGGGCCTCCCCCCACCGCCCCAGAGAAGGACCCCAGATGACCCGCGTGATCGCCGGCACGGCCGGCGGGCGGCGGCTGGCCGTGCCGCCCGGCACCGGCACCCGCCCGACCTCCGACCGGATGCGCGAAGGGCTCTTCTCCACCTGGGAGTCCCTGCACGGCGTGGACGGCTCCCGCGTGCTCGACCTCTACGGAGGCTCCGGCGCCGTCGGGCTGGAGGCCCTCTCCCGGGGCGCCGCCCACACCCTGCTGGTCGAGGCCGACGCCAAGGCCGCCAAGGCCATCCGGGACAACATCAAGGCCCTGGGCCTGCCCGGCGCCGAGTTCCGGGCCGGGAAGGCCGAGCAGATCGTGGCCGGCGCCGCCTCCGGGGACCCGTACGACGTCGTCTTCCTGGACCCGCCGTACGCCGTGGAGCACGCCGATCTTGGCGAGATCCTCCTCACACTCCGCGCCAATGGCTGGCTCACCGACGATGCGCTCGTCACCGTGGAGCGCAGCACGAGGAGCGGTCCGTTCCCGTGGCCGGAGGGGTTCGAGCCGCTGCGTTCGCGCAAGTACGGCGAAGGCACCCTTTGGTACGGTCGCGCCGCCTCCACCAGCGAAGACTCATGAACGAGGGAGCTCAGTTGCGCCGCGCGGTCTGTCCGGGATCCTTCGACCCCATCCACAACGGGCACCTCGACATCATCGGACGTGCCTCCCGGCTGTACGACGTCGTGCACGTCGCCGTGATGATCAACCAGTCGAAGAAGGGCCTGTTCACCGTCGAGGAGCGGATCGAACTGATCCGCGAGGCGACGGCGGACTACGGCAATGTCCAGGTCGAGTCCTTCCACGGGCTCCTCGTCGACTACTGCAAGCAGCGCGACATCCCGGCCATCGTCAAGGGGCTGCGCGCCGTCAGCGACTTCGACTACGAGCTCCAGATGGCCCAGATGAACATGGGCCTGTCGGGCGTCGAGACCCTGTTCGTACCGACCATCCCCACCTACAGCTTCCTGTCGTCCTCCCTGGTCAAGGAGGTCGCCACCTGGGGCGGCGACGTCGCCCACCTGCTGCCCGCGCACGTCCACGCGGCACTGGTCGAACGGCTGCGCGCCAAGTGACCCGGCGCCGGACGGGCTGAGCTCCGCCGGTCCGTCCCGCGCGCCCGGCCGGGGGCCCTACAGTCGTCCCGTCAGTCCTAGGCCGAGAGAGCGCGAGCCCCCCATGGACGTACAGAAGAAGCTGGACGAGATCGTCGCGGCCGTGGGCGGCGCCCGCACCATGCCGATGTCGGCCTCCTGCGTGATCAACCGCGCGGAACTCCTCGCCCGGCTCGAAGACGTACGGGGGGCCCTGCCCGGCTCGCTCGCCCAGGCGCAGGAGCTCATCGGCGGGCGCGAGCAGATGGTCGAGGAGGCCCGCCGGGAGGCCGAGCGCATCATCGAGTCCGCCCACGCCCAGCGGGGCACCCTGATCTCCGACACCGAGATCGCCCGCCGCTCGCAGGACGAGGCGGACCGGATCCTGGCCGAGGCCCGCCGGGAGGCCGCCGAGATCCGGGCCGAGGCCGACGAGTACGTCGACAGCAAGCTCGCCAACTTCGAGGTCGTCCTCACCAAGACCATCGGCTCGGTGGACCGCGGCCGCGAGAAGCTGCTCGGCCTCGGACCCGGCACGGACGCACGGGGCCACGACGACAGCGGCGCCCCCGAGCCCAGCCCCGACCCGCACACCCGGCGCGAACAGGCCGACGCGTACGTCGACCAGAAGCTCGCCACCTTCGAGGCGGTGCTCTCCAAGACCCTGGAGGCCGTCGGGCGGGGCCGCCAGAAGCTCCTGGGCCGGGTGGCCGAGGACGGCCTCGGTGCGCACATGGCCGCCCAGGACGCCGCCGGGGCGCAGGGGGCCCGCCCGTCGAGCGACGCGGAGTTCCTGGCCGGCCTGGCGGACCCGGGGCCCGCACCGCTGCCGGTTCCCGCCCAGCCGGAGCCGGCGTACGACGCCTACGCCGCCGCGTACCCCGCGCAGCCGGCCCCGCACCCCCAGCAGGACGGCTACGCGTACCAGGCCGCCTACGCGGGCTACCCGCAGCAGCCGGACCCGTACGCCGGCTACCAGCAGCAGCCGGACCCGTACGCCTTCTACCAGCAGCCGCAGCAGCCGCAGCAGCCCCAGCACCGCCGGCAGCCGGCGCTCGACGAGACCAGCTTCTTCGACACGGGCATGATCGACCTGGACCGGCTGCGCCAGTACGGAGAGGGGCGCTGAGCCCGGATTGGGCTCAGAGCGAAGCGCCGGGTATCCTGGCTCTTCGGTCGCGCGTATGCGTCGCGATCCATGCTGCCCGTGAGCGGCGGATTTTTTGATCTTCAGCGATCTTCGAAAGCAGGAACGGCCCTGAACACCCGCCTCGACCACCGCAACCCCCTCGTGTTCGACACGCACGAGCTGGGCCGGCGTCCTGGTGCCATGTTGCGGCTGTCCCGCGAGATCCCGGCGCCGGCGGACTTCGGTCTCGTCGACGTCATCGGAGTGCCGGAAGGCGCCCCGCTGAAGCTCAACCTCCGCCTCGAGTCGGTCATGGAAGGGGTGCTTGTCACAGGCACCGTCCGTGCATCGGCGACGGGGGAGTGCGTAAGGTGTCTGGAGACCGTCGAGCGCGAGCTCAAGGCGGACTTCCAGGAGATGTTCTCGTACCCTGACGCCGACGACCGGGGCCGCCCCAAGGCGGAGCCGGCCGACGACGCCGAGGACGACGAGGACATGCTCTTCCTCGAGGACGGCTTGTTCGACCTCGAACCCGTGCTGCGCGATGTGGTGGTGCTCGCACTGCCCATGCAGCCGGTGTGCCGGGAGGACTGTCTCGGACTGTGCCCCGATTGCGGGCTCGGCCTGAACGACGACCCGGAGCACCACCACGACGCCGTCGACATCCGTTGGGCGGCTTTGCAGGGACTCGTCACCGATCAGGTCGATGAGAAGGACAACATGAGCGGCACTGCGTCTGACGGAGTTCAGAGCGCCGCCGAGAAGCAGGAGAAGTAGCCGTGGCTGTTCCGAAGCGGAAGATGTCGCGCAGCAACACGCGCCACCGCCGGTCGCAGTGGAAGGCTGCGGTCCCCACCCTGGTTTCGTGTGAGCGTTGCCAGGAGCCGAAGCTCCAGCACATTGCGTGCCCGAGCTGCGGCACCTACAACAAGCGCCAGGTCCTCGAGGTCTGAGCGGCTGGTGAGAGGCGCAATGTCTGAGCTGTCCAACGCTGAGAAGCAGGCAGACAGTAACAACGCGGCCTCGTCCCACACGCTTCTGGAAGGGCGGCTCGGGTATCAACTCGAGTCCGCCCTTCTGGTGCGTGCGCTGACCCACCGTTCGTACGCGTACGAGAACGGCGGTCTGCCCACCAACGAACGCCTGGAGTTCCTCGGGGACTCCGTGCTCGGCCTGGTGGTCACGGACACGCTGTACACGACCCACCCCGACCTGCCGGAAGGCCAGCTGGCCAAACTCCGGGCCGCGGTGGTCAACTCTCGTGCGCTGGCGGAGGTCGGGCGCGGCCTCGAACTCGGCTCCTTCATCCGGCTCGGCCGGGGCGAAGAGGGCACGGGCGGCCGGGACAAGGCCTCCATCCTTGCCGACACCCTTGAAGCGGTGATCGGCGCGGTCTATCTCGACAAGGGCCTCGACGCGGCCTCGGAGCTGGTCCACCGGCTCTTCGACCCGCTCATCGAGAAGTCCTCCAACCTCGGTGCCGGCCTGGACTGGAAGACCAGTCTCCAGGAGCTCACGGCGGCCGAGGGCCTCGGTGTACCGGAATACCTGGTCACCGAGACGGGACCGGACCACGAGAAGACCTTCACAGCTGCCGCCCGCGTCGGTGGTGTCTCGTACGGCACCGGTACCGGCCGCAGCAAGAAGGAAGCGGAGCAGCAGGCCGCCGAGTCCGCATGGCGCGGTATCCGCGCCGCCGCGGACGAGCGCAAGGCGGCGGAAGCCGCTGCGGCCGCGCCGGCACAGGGCGACGGGGCGCCGACGCCCGCCGACCCGGCGCCGGACGCCTGAGCGCTTCCTTCCACGGTTCCCCGTCGCACCCCGGTGCGGCGGGGTTTCCTGTTCGACGCCGCCCCCCTCCAGGAGGAACCCATGCCCGAGCTGCCCGAGGTGGAAGTCGTACGGCGCGGCCTGGAGCGCTGGGTGGCCGGGCGGACCGTCGAGACGGTGGAGGTGCTCCACCCCCGGGCCGTACGCAGGCACCCGGCGGGCGGTGCCGACTTCGCGGCGCGCCTGGCGGGCCGGACCATCGGTCTGCCCCGGCGGCGCGGGAAGTACCTGTGGCTCCCGCTGGAAGGGCACGACCTGTCCGTCCTCGGCCACCTCGGGATGAGCGGGCAGCTGCTGGTGCAGCCGGCCGACGCCCCCGACGAGAAGCACCTGCGGATCCGGCTGCGCTTCGCCGACGACACGGACACCGAACTGCGCTTCGTCGACCAGCGCACCTTCGGGGGGCTCTCGCTGCACGAGACCGTTCCCGGCAGCGACGAGGGGCTCCCGGACGTGATCGCGCACATCGCCCGCGACCCGCTGGACCCCCTCTTCGACGAAGGGGCCTACCACCTGGCGCTGCGCGCGAAGCGCACCACCGTCAAGCGGGCACTGCTGGACCAGTCCCTGATCAGCGGGGTCGGCAACATCTACGCCGACGAGGCCCTGTGGCGCGCGAAGCTGCACTACGAGCGCCCCACCGCCACCCTCACCCGCCCCCGGAGCGCGGAACTCCTCACCCACGTGCGCGAGGTCATGAACGCCGCGCTCGCCGTCGGCGGGACCAGCTTCGACAGCCTGTACGTCAACGTGAACGGCGAGTCCGGCTACTTCGACCGGTCGCTCGACGCCTACGGGCGCGAGGGCGAGCCCTGCCGCCGCTGCGGCACCCCGATGCGGCGGCGGGCGTGGATGAACCGGTCCAGCTACTTCTGCCCGCGCTGTCAGCGGCCGCCGCGCGCCGCGTCGTAGGCGTCCCGGGAGACGAGCACCTCGTCCATGCTCCCCTCCAGCAGGTGGATCAGGGCGAGCAGGCGCTCGGCGACCTCGCGCCCCAGGGGCGTCAGTTCGTAGTCCACGCGCGGCGGGTTGGTCGGCTGCGCCTCGCGCAGCACGATGCCGTCGCGCTCCAGGGCGTGCAGGGTCTGGGAGAGCATCTTCTCGCTCACGCCGTCGACACGGCGGCGCAGCTCGTTGAACCGGCACGGGCCCTCGCGCAGCGCGCCCACGGTGAGGCTGCCCCACCGGCCCGTGACGTGTTCCAGGGTTTCCCGCGAGGGGCAGGCGCGCGCGAAGACGTCGAACGGCAGGTCGGCCGGGATCGCTTCGGTACAGGCAGGGTTCTCCATGGAGCAAGCGTACTCCCGGGCAGCGCTATCCGTCTGCTTGCGCTTTCCAAAAGTTAGTGCTTACCTTTCCTCAGCGCAGCTTTGCGCCCCGGTCGCACTGCGGCGCCCCACGCTCTCGAGGAGAACAGCCATGTCCGCGAACACCCCCGCCCCCGTCGTCTCCATCGCCTACCACTCCGGCTACGGGCACACCGCCGTCGTCGCCGAGGCCGTCCGGGCCGGCGCCGCCGACACGGGCGCCACGGTCCACCTGATCAAGGTCGACGAGATCACCGACGCCGAGTGGGCGCTGCTCGACGGGTCGGACGCGATCGTCTTCGGCTCGCCGACCTACATGGGCACCGCCTCGGGCGCCTTCCACGTCTTCGCCGAGGCCACCTCGAAGCGCTGGTTCGGCGACGTCTGGCAGGACAAGGTCGCCGCGGGCTTCACCAACTCCGCCTCCAAGGCCGGGGACAAGCTGAACACCCTGCAGTACTTCCAGATGCTGGCCTCGCAGCACGGCATGAGCTGGGTCAACCTGGGTCTGAAGCCGGGCTGGAACTCCACCGCCGGCACCGAGTTCGACCTCAACCGCCTCGGCTTCTCCTCCGGCGCGGCGGCCCAGACCAACTCCGACGAGGGCCCGGAGGGCGTCCACAAGGCCGACATCGCCACCGCCGAGCACCTGGGCCGGCGCGTCGCCGAGCACACCCGCGTGCTCGTCGCGGGCCGCGCGGCCCTGGCCGCGGCCGCGGTCTGAGCCTCCGCCCCACGCGCGAACGGCGGACCACCCGAGGGTGGTCCGCCGTTCGCGCGTGTACGTGCCGGGTCCGTCAGAAGCCGAAGTCCTGGGTCCACCAGGGGCCGCCGGAGCCGAGGTAGACGCCGACGCCGAGGGTGCGGAATTCGCAGTTGAGGATGTTCGCCTTGTGGCCGGGGCTGTTCATCCAGGCCTGCATCACGGACTTCGCGTCACCCTGGCCGCGCGCGATGTTCTCGCCGCCCATGCCGGAGATCCCCGCGTTCTGGGCCCGCTGCCAGGGGGAGTTCCCGTCCGGGTCGGTGTGGTCGAAGAAGCCCCGGACGGCCATGTCCTTGCTGAACGCGGCGGCCAGCGCCGCGAGCGGGGGGTTGGCCCGGACCGGCACGCACCCGGCCTGGGCACGCTCCTGGTTCACGAGCGCGAGCACTTCGGCCTCCTCGGCGGACTGCCCGTCGGTGGCTGTCGGGGCGGCCGTCGGGGCGGCCGGCCGGGGGGCCGCGGGCGGCTTCGGAGCGGCCGGCTTCGGGGCGGCGCTCTGCTCCGGGGCCTTCGTCGGGGCCGCGGAGGACGGGGAGGCCGAGGGCGAGCCGGAGGGGGAGGGCGATCCGGAGGGGGAGGGGGACGCCGTCGGGGAGGGCGGGGCCGAGGGCGTGCCGGAGGAGGCGGTGGCCTGCGGGGCGGCGGCGGAAGCCCGGCCCGACAGGTTGGCCAGGCCGTTCGGCTGCTCCACCGGCTTGCGGGAGGCGGCGGCGGAGGGCTCGGCGCGGGCCTCGGTCTTCTCCCCGGCGCCCGTGCCGACGTACGGGAAGGAGCTGCCGACCGGGACGTACCCGGTCGTCACGGCCGCCGTACCGAGGGCCACGGCCACGGACGCGCCGAGCAGCCCGGTGCGCACGGCGGTGCGCTTGGCGCCGCGCCGAGGTGCGGCGTGGAGTCGGTGGCGTCCCATGGGTGCCGTGCCTTCCCTTTGCAAGATCAACGTTTGCTCACCCGAAAGGGTGAGTCATTGGTGGGGGACTGTAGTCCATGAGGCAAGGGGGGCGATGAGCTCCGGAACCGTTTGCCCGGTTAGCGTTCATGCATGGATGAAGACGTGCGCATGACCGCCTGGGTGCGCGGCCGTGTACAGGGAGTGGGCTTCCGCTGGTTCACCAGGGCCAATGCGCTGGAGATCGGAGGGATGGCCGGCTTCGCGCTCAACCTCGACGACGGCCGAGTGCAGGTGGTGGCGGAAGGTCAACGTGAGAATTGCCACCGGCTCCTGGAGTGGCTCCGCTCTGCCGACACGCCCGGACGGGTGGACGGGGTGACAGAGATCTGGGGCACACCGCGCGGTGGCTACGACGGCTTCGAGATCCGGTGACCGATCGACCGATCATGGACTGATCGGATCCACGGAACGCCCGCACCCGGTCGGATCTGCGCATTCACCGACGACACGTTGCCGGGGCGGCCGATCCGTGGAAGGCTCGGAGACGAGCTTGATCCCTCCGCCCGCTGCGCGGACCGGGCCGCCCGCCGATACGGGGCGTGATCGTGTTGACCGTCAAACTTTTTGGTGAGACGCTGGAAGCCCCGCGCACCTGAGCTGTTTGGCAGTGGAGGCACTAGTAAACGCAGTGACTGACTGTCGCTGCCGGACATCCGCGGGTGCGATTCCCTCACGACCCACACCGCTTCGGTCGGTCACTCAGTGTGGAGGACCATCCATCATGGCAAAGGCGCTTCTCGGTTACGTCGGCGGTTCCGACCCGCGACTCCTCGCCGAGATGCGACGGCTTCAGCAGCGCGTCCAGGACCTCGAGTCCGAGCTCGGACGGATCCAGTCCGAGAACGACGCCCTGACGGCGGCCGCCGCTCAGCACGGAGACTCGCTGCTCGACAGCATCGAGATCGACGTACCCCAGGCGGAGCCTGCGCTCACCTGATCAACGCTCACTCGTCGTTCGACTCCAGCCCCGAATGATATGCAAGGGACGCCTCGGCGTCCCTTCTTTCATTCCGTCCGCACGGCGCCCGCGGATCGCGCGTTGGGCCAGGTGGGGGGCTGATTCCTTTAACGTCTGAAGTGCCCTGCACCTTCATGGGTGAAACCGAACGTGAAAGGTAGAGTCCGGCGGCGTGCACCTCAAGTCCCTGACCCTGCGTGGCTTCAAGTCCTTCGCCTCCGCCACCACCCTGCGCTTCGAACCGGGGATCACCTGCGTCGTCGGACCCAACGGATCCGGCAAGTCCAACGTGGTGGACGCGCTGTCCTGGGTCATGGGGGAACAGGGAGCCAAATCCCTGCGCGGCGGGAAGATGGAGGACGTCATCTTCGCGGGCACCACGGGACGCCCGCCGCTGGGACGGGCCGAGGTCTCCCTCACCATCGACAACTCCGACGGCGCACTGCCCATCGACTACGCCGAGGTCACCATCACGCGGATCATGTTCCGCGGTGGCAGCAGCGAATACCAGATCAACGGTGACACCTGCCGGCTCCTCGACATCCAGGAGCTGCTCTCCGACTCCGGCATCGGCCGCGAGATGCACGTCATCGTCGGCCAGGGACAGCTCGACTCCGTCCTGCACGCCGACCCGACCGGCCGCCGCGCCTTCATCGAGGAGGCCGCGGGCGTACTGAAGCACCGCAAGCGCAAGGAGAAGGCGCTCCGCAAACTCGACGCGATGCAGGCCAACCTCGCGCGGGTGCAGGACCTGGCCGACGAACTGCGCCGCCAGCTCAAGCCCCTGGGCCGGCAGGCCGCGGTGGCCCGCCGGGCCGCCGTGATCCAGGCCGACCTGCGCGACGCGAAGCTGCGCCTGCTCGCCGACGACCTGGTGGAGCTGCGGAGCGCGCTCGACGCGGAGATCGCCGACGAGGCCGCCCTCAAGGAGCGCAAGGAGTCCGCGGAGCGGGACCTCGCGGACGCGCTGCGCCGCGAAGCGGACCTGGAGGAATCGGTACGCCGCCTCGCGCCGCGGCTCCGGCGGACCCAGCAGACCTGGTACGAGCTCTCGCAGCTCGCCGAGCGCGTGCGCGGGACCGCCTCGCTGGCCGAGGCCCGGGTCAAGAGCGCGTCCGCGCCGGTGGAGGAGGAGCGGCGCGGCCGCGATCCCGAGGAGATGGAGCGGGAGGCCGCGCGGATCCGGGAGCAGGAGGCGGAGCTGACCGCCGCGCTGGAGGCGGCCGAACGGGCCCTGGAGGACACCGCCGAGCACCGGGCCGGGCTGGAGCGGGCCCTGGCCGAGGAGGAGCGCCGGCTGCGGGACGCCGCGCGGGCCATCGCCGACCGGCGCGAGGAGCTGGCCCGGCTGACCGGGCGGCTGGGGGCGGCCCGGTCGCGGGCGGGCGCGGCGCAGGCGGAGATCGAGCGGCTGGTGGCGGCCCGGGACGAGGCAGAGGCCCGGGCGGTGGCGGCCCGGGAGGAGTACGAGGAACTGGCCGGGGAGGTCGGCGGGCTCGAGGACCCTTCGGTGGAGGGGGAGTACGAGGCGGCGAAGGCCGCGCTGACCGGGGCGGAGGCCGCGCTCGGCGCCGCCCGGGAGGCGCTCGGTGCGGCGGAACGGTCCCGCGCGGCGGTGTCGGCGCGGCGGGAGGCGCTCGCGCTGGGGCTGCGGCGCAAGGACGGGACCGGGGCGCTGCTCGCGGTGCGGGAGCGGCTGGCGGGGGTGCTGGGTCCTGCGGCGGAGCGGGTGTCGGTGGTCCCGGGGTACGAGGTCGCGGTGGCCGCCGCGCTGGGCTCCGCCGCGAACGCGGTGGCCGTCGCCTCGGCGGGGGCCGCGGCCGGGGCCATCCGGCACCTGCGGGATGCCGATGCGGGGCGGGCCGCGTTCCTGGTCGTGCCGCCGGCTGCCGCCGTGATCCCGGGGCAGGGTCCCGTGGCCCCGGGCGGGGCCGGCCTGCCCGGGCAGGACCGGGGCCCGGAAGCCTCCCCCCACCCCGCCCCTTCCCGTAACCGGGGCTCCGCCCCGGACCCCGCGCCTCAATCGCCGGCGGGGCTGGATAGGCGGGGCTCCGTCCCGGACCCCGCGCCTCAATCGCCGGCGGGGCTGGAGGTGCGGGGCTCCGTCCCGGACCCCGGGCCTCGAACGTCGGCGGGGTTGGAGGGTGTGTCGGGTGGGGCGGGAGTGGCCGTCGAGGTGCCGTACCCGGCGGCGGCTTCGCTCGTCCGCGGGGACGAGGAGGTGCGGCGGGCCGTCGCGTGGGTGCTGCGGGAGCACGTCGTGGTCGGGACCCTGGAGGAGGCCGAGGCGGTCGTCGCCGCGCGGCCGGACCTGGTCGCGGTGACGGCCGACGGGGACGTGCTCGGCGCCCATCTGGCGTACGGGGGCTCCGCCGGAGCCCCCAGCCTGATCGAGGTCCAGGCCGCCGTCGACGAGGCGGCGGCGGAACTGGAGCGGCTGGATGGCGAGTGCGGGGAGCTGGCCGGGGCGAAGGAGGAGGCCCAGCGCCGCCGCACCGAGGCGGCGGCCCGCACCGAGGAGCTGGCGGAGCGTCGGCGGGCCGGGGAGCGGGCCCGGGCCGGTGCCGCCCAGCAGCTCGGCCGGCTCGCCGGGCAGGCGAAGGGCGCCCAGGGCGAGGCCGAGCGCAGCGCCCGGGCGGCGGAGACCGCCCAGGAGGCGCTGGAGCGCGCGCGGGTCGAGGTGGAGGAGTGCGCGGAGCGGCTCGCGGTCGCGGAGGAGATGCCGCTGGCGGAGGAGCCCGACACCTCGGCCCGGGACCGGCTCTCCGCCGACGGGGCGAACGCGCGGCAGACCGAGATGGAGGCCCGCCTCCAGCTGCGTACGCACGAGGAGCGGGTGAAGGGCCTGGCCGGGCGGGCGGACGCGCTCGACCGGGGCGCCCGGGCCGAGCGCGAGGCCCGGACCCGGGCGGAGCGGCGCCGGCAGCGCCGGCGGTACGAGGCCGAGGTGGGCCGGGCCGTCGCCGACGGGGCCCGGCAGCTGCTGGCGCACCTGGAGGTGTCGATCGGCCGGGCGGAGCTGGAGCGTTCGGCCGCCGAGCACGCCAAGGGGCTGCGCGAGCAGGAACTCGGCGAGGCCCGCGGCCGGGGCCGCGACCTCAAGGGCGAACTCGACAAGCTGACCGACTCGGTGCACCGGGGCGAGGTGCTCGGCGCCGAGAAGCGGCTGCGGATCGAGCAGCTGGAGGAGCGGGCGCTGGAGGAGCTGGGCGTGGAGCCCGCCGCCCTGGTGGCGGAGTACGGACCCGACCAGCCGGTCCCGCCGTCCCCGCCGGCCGAGGGCGAGGTCCTCCCGGAGGACCCGGACCACCCGCGCAACCGGCCCGGTCCCTTCGACCGGGCCCGGCAGGAGAAGCGGCTCAGGGCGGCCGAACGGGCGTACCAGCAGCTGGGCAAGGTCAACCCGCTGGCGCTGGAGGAGTTCGCGGCGCTGGAGGAGCGCCACCGGTTCCTGAGCGAGCAGCTGGGGGACCTGCGGAAGACCCGTGCAGACCTCCTTCAAGTGGTGAAGGAGGTGGACCAGCGGGTCGAACAGGTCTTCACCGAGGCCTACCGGGACACGGCCCGGGAGTTCGAGGGGGTGTTCTCGCGGCTGTTCCCCGGCGGCGAGGGCCGTCTCGTCCTCACCGACCCGGAGGACATGCTGACCACGGGCGTGGACGTCGAGGCCCGTCCGCCGGGCAAGAAGGTCAAGCGGCTGTCGCTGCTGTCCGGCGGCGAGCGGTCGCTGACGGCCGTGGCGCTGCTGGTCTCCATCTTCAAGGCGAGGCCCAGCCCGTTCTACGTGATGGACGAGGTGGAGGCGGCGCTCGACGACACCAACCTCCAGCGGCTGATCCGCATCATGGAGGAGCTCCAGGAGAGCTCGCAGCTGATCGTCATCACGCACCAGAAGCGGACGATGGAGGTCGCGGACGCCCTGTACGGGGTCTCGATGCAGGGCGACGGGGTCTCGAAGGTCATCAGCCAGCGGCTCCGCTGAACCGTACTCATTCAAGAAGTGAAATCAAGGCCTGGGGTCTGAACTTAATCCGACCTTCACATCGCCTATTGACTTCAGGAAATGAACACATAGGCTCTGTGCTGCCTCCCGCCTTCCGGTGGTGCCCGATCTTGACCTGTGCGCCACTAGGAGAACGGACAGAACCCCCCACGGAGCACACCTTGACCAGCAGCACTGCGCAGGCACCGGTACCCGGCGGCGGACGCGCGTCCCAGCCCGACCACCTCGGGCACGTCATCTTCATCACCGCGGCCGCCGCCATGGGCGGATTCCTCTTCGGCTACGACAGCTCCGTCATCAACGGCGCCGTCGTCGCCATCCGCGAACGCTTCGACATCGGCTCGGCCGCGCTCGCCCAGGTGATCGCCGCCGCCCTGATCGGCTGCGCGCTCGGCGCCGCCACCGCGGGCCGCCTCGCCGACCGGATCGGCCGCATCCGCTGCATGCAGATCGCCGCCGTCCTCTTCACTGCGAGCGCCATCGGCTCGGCCCTCCCGTTCGCGCTCTGGGACCTCGCGATGTGGCGCGTCATCGGCGGCTTCGGCATCGGCATGGCGTCCGTCATCGGCCCCGCCTACATCGCCGAGGTCTCCCCGCCCGCCTACCGCGGCCGGCTGGCCTCCTTCCAGCAGGCCGCGATCGTCATCGGCATCGCCGTCTCGCAGCTGGTCAACTGGGGCATCCTGAACCTGGCCGACGGCGACCAGCGCGGGACGATCGGCGGACTCGAAGCCTGGCAGTGGATGCTCGGCGTGATGGTGGTCCCGGCCGTGCTCTACGGGCTGATGTCCTTCGTCATCCCGGAGTCGCCCCGCTTCCTGATCTCCGCCGGCCGCACCGCGGAGGCCCGCAAGGTGCTGGCCGAGGTCGAGGGGACCAAGGTCGACCTGGACGCACGCGTCGCCGAGATCGAGACGGCCATGCGCTCCGAGCACAAGTCCACCTTCAAGGACCTGCTCGGCGGCCGCTTCGGCCTGCTGCCCATCGTCTGGATCGGCATCGGCCTCTCGGTCTTCCAGCAGCTCGTCGGCATCAACGTGATCTTCTACTACAGCTCCTCGCTGTGGCAGTCCGTCGGCATCGACCCGACCAGCTCGTTCCTGTACTCCTTCACCACGTCGATCATCAACATCATCGGCACGGTGATCGCGATGATCTTCGTCGACCGGATCGGCCGCAAGCCGCTCGCACTGATCGGCTCGGCGGGCATGGCCGTCTCCCTCGGCCTCTGCGCGTGGGCGTTCTCGTACAAGACCGGCACCGGCGACGACATCTCCATGCCCGACACCCAGGGCACCGTCGCCCTGATCGCCGCACACGCCTTCGTCCTCTTCTTCGCCCTCTCCTGGGGCGTGGTGGTCTGGGTGCTGCTCGGCGAGATGTTCCCCAACCGGATCCGTGCCGCCGCCCTCGGCGTCGCCGCCGCGGCCCAGTGGATCGCCAACTGGGTCGTCACCGTCACCTTCCCGACCCTGTCGGACTGGAACCTGTCCGGCGCCTACGTGATCTACACGGTCTTCGCCCTGCTCTCGATCCCGTTCATCCTCAAGTGGGTGCCGGAGACCAAGGGCAAGGCGTTGGAGGAGATGGGGTAACAACTCCCCGCCACCACCCCCCTCCTCCACGTGCCGCCCCGGCCCGGGCTCAGTCCCGGAGCCGGGGCAGCACCTTTTCGCACAGCAGCCGCAGGCTGCGCCATCCCTCGTCCAGCGGCATCCCGCCGCACAGCGGGTGCAGCACGAGGTTCCCCGCCTCGCCGGCCCCGCGCGCGTACGCCACCGCCTCCTCCGGGGCGAGGATCCGGTAGACCCCCTCGGCCCGCAGCTCCCCGACCGTGCGGGCGCCGGAGCGCACCGCCGAACGGATGTCCTTGGACTGCCAGGAGGCGTACATGCCCGCCTCGTGCAGGAAGTGCTTCCCGTAGAGCGCCCACGCCCGGTCCGGGTCCTCCGAGACGTGCAGGAGCGGGGTCTCCGGTGCGGGCATCATGCAGAAGCCCTCGGTGCCGTACTCCGCGAGCCGCTCGGCGTAGTACGCCTCCAGCTCCGGCAGGTGCGCGCTCGGGAAGAACGGCAGCCCCAGCCGGGCCGCCCGCCGCGCCGCCGCCTTCGAACTCCCGCCCACCAGCAGCATCGGGTGCGGCTGGGTGAAGGGCACCGGCGTCACCTTCACGGTGCGGCCGCGGAACTCGAACGGCTCGCCGGTCCAGGCCTTCAGCAGGGTCTCCAGCAGCTCGTCCTGGAGCCTGCCGCGCCGCCCCCACTCCACCCCGTGCTGCTCGTACTCCTCGGGCCGGTAGCCGATGCCCGCCACGGTCACCAGCCGCCCGCCCCCGATGAGGTCCAGCACGGCGATGTCCTCGGCCACCTTCAGCGGGTCGTGCAGCGGGCCGATGATCGCCGAGACGGTGACCGCGATCCGCCGGGTGGCGCCGAGGACGGCGCCCGCGAACGCGAAGGGGGAGGGCAGCCAGTTGTTGTCGGTGCCGTGGTGCTCCTCCGTCTGGACCGTGTCGATCCCGTGCTCGTCGGCGTACCGGGCCATCTCCACCGCCGCCTGGTAGCGGGCGGCCAGCGTCGCGGGGGTGCCGTCGGGGTCGATCAGGTTGAACCGGGCCACGGTGATGGGCATGGGAAGTCCCCCTTCGCCGGATGCGGACGGTCGGGCGAGGGGGGACGTTAGCTGACGCAGCGTCAGTTGGACAGGGCTCCGGCCCGCTCGGGCTCCGCGGCCCGCTCCGGAGCCGCCGGGGCGGGGGTGCGCGGCAGTACGGCGTACAGCGCGGCGGACACCAGGATGCCGGTCACCCAGCCGAGGCCGTTCTCGCCGATCCAGGTGGCGGCGAACGGCCCGCTGAACCAGTCCACCTTGGTGAACAGCAGCCCGGCCGCCAGGGCGACGCCCCAGGCCGTCATCGCCTGCCAGGCGAAACCGCCCCGGTACCAGTAGGCGCTGGTCGGCGTGGTGTCCAGCAGCGCGGCACCGTCGTAGGACGGGCGGCGCAGCATGTCCACGCCGAAGACGCCGATCCACGCGGAGAACGCCACGGCCAGCAGGGTCAGGAAGGAGATGAACGAGCCGAAGAAGCTGGTCGCGACCACCATCAGCAGGAAGCCGAACACCAGGCTGATGAGGGCGTTCACGCTGACCGCCCAGGCGCGCGGCACCTTGATGCCCAGGGTCTGCGCGGTGAACCCGGCCGAGTACATCGACATCGAGTTGATCAGCAGCATCCCGATCAGGGCGATCAGCAGGTACGGGACCGCGATCCAGGTCGGCAGCAGCTCGCCGATGAAGGACACCGGGTCCTGCGCGCTCGCCAGGTCCGGCGTGCCGACGGCCATCACCGCACCCATCAGCACCATCGGCAGGACCACCACGCCCGCGCCGCCGATCGTCGCGCCGACCACCCCCCTGGAGGAGGCGGTGCGCGGCAGGTACCGCGTGAAGTCCGGGCCGGAGGGCACCCAGCTGATGCCGCCCGCCGCGATGGTGCCGATACCGGCGACCATCATCGCCGTGGACCCGGCGGGCTTGCCGAACACGGCGGACCAGTCGGTGGTGACGAGCAGGTAGCCGAGGACGAGCACGCTGAAGCCGCCGAAGAGGTACGTCGACCACTTCGAGCAGACCCGCAGCGCGTTGATGCCCAGCCCCGAGAC
This sequence comes from Streptomyces sp. NPDC090077, assembly GCF_044747545.1. NCBI lineage: Bacteria > Bacillati > Actinomycetota > Actinomycetes > Kitasatosporales > Streptomycetaceae > Streptomyces > Streptomyces sp. NPDC090077. The sequence goes on along the minus strand of NZ_JBIVEG010000011.1, from coordinate 129,216 downwards.
CACGAAGGTGCAGCCCACGAAGAAGAGCAGGGTGACGACGATGAGCACGGTGTTGCTCTTCACCCCGAAGAGCAGGTCCAGGACGGTCAGCACGGCGTAGGCGCCGCTGACCGCGTTGATGGTCTCCCAGCCCCAGCGCGCCACCCAGATCAGGGCGCCGGGGAAGAGGTTGCCGCGCTGGCCGAAGACGGCCCGCGACAGCGCCATGCCCGGCGCGCCGCCGCGCTGGCCGGCGAGGGAGATCAGGCCGACCATCCCGTACGACACGACCGGCGCGGCCAGCGCGACGACCAGCACCTGCCAGATGTTGAGCTTGTTGAAGATCACCAGGCCGGCGCCCATGGTGAGCAGCAGCACGCTGATGTTCGCGGCGACCCAGGTGGGGACCAGCTCGCGCACCCGGCCGGTGCGCTCGGAATCCGGGACGGGCTCCAGCCCGCGGGTCTCGGCGGCGTTCTTGCCGGTGGCCTGGGCTGCTGCGGTTCCGGCTGCGGTCTCGGCCGGTATGGCGCCGGTGGCGGGCTCGGCGGGCATGCGGTTGCTCCGTGGGGCGTGCGAGGACGGGAAGTCGTCCATCATCGTAGATTTGCGCGGAATTGCATAAATAGGGGCTTAGGGCCCGGTACGGGCGTCGAGGTCCGGGCTCCGGGGCCGCCGTGGCCGATACTGGGACGGTTATGGAAATCCTCATCCTTGCTGTAGTCATCGCCCTGGTCGCGGTCGGCGCGATCAGCGGGCTCGTGGTCAGCAGCCGCAAGAAGAAGCAGCTGCCCCCCACGGCGCCGCCGAGCACGCCGACCATCACTGCCCCGCCCGCCGAACCGCAGGTGGGGGAGGACTCCGCACCGACGGCCGAAGAGCCGCGCCGGACCATCGAGGAGGTCGTGCTCCCCGAGGCGGAGGCGGCGGCCCCCGAGGCCGAGGCGCCCGTCGCCGAGCCGGAGGCCCCGGCCGCGCCCGAGATCGAGGTGCCCGAGCCCACCGCCGGCCGCCTGGTCCGGCTGCGCGCGCGGCTCGCCCGTTCGCAGAACTCGCTCGGCAAGGGGCTGCTCACGCTCCTCTCGCGCGAGCACCTCGACGAGGACACCTGGGAGGAGATCGAGGAGACCCTCCTCATCGCCGACGTCGGTGTCGCGCCGACGCAGGAGCTGGTCGAGCGCCTCCGCGAGCGGGTCAAGGTGCTCGGCACCCGCACCCCCGCAGAGCTGCGCGCCCTGCTGAAGGAGGAGCTGCTGACCCTGGTCGGCACCGACTTCGACCGCGCCGTGAAGACCGAGAGCGGCACGGACACCCCGGGCGTCGTGATGGTCGTCGGCGTCAACGGCACCGGCAAGACCACCACCACCGGCAAGCTCGCCCGGGTCCTCGTCGCCGACGGCCGCAGCGTGGTCCTCGGCGCCGCCGACACCTTCCGCGCCGCCGCCGCCGACCAGCTCCAGACCTGGGGCGAGCGCGTGGGCGCCCGTACCGTCCGCGGCCCCGAGGGCGGCGACCCGGCCTCCATCGCCTACGACGCGGTCAAGGAGGGCATCGCCGAGGGCGCCGACGTGGTGCTCATCGACACCGCCGGCCGGCTGCACACCAAGACCGGCCTCATGGACGAGCTCGGCAAGGTCAAGCGCGTCGTGGAGAAGCACGGCCCGCTGGACGAGGTCCTGCTGGTCCTGGACGCCACCACCGGCCAGAACGGCCTGACCCAGGCGCGCGTCTTCGCCGAGGTCGTGGACATCACCGGCATCGTGCTCACCAAGCTCGACGGCACCGCCAAGGGCGGCATCGTCGTCGCCGTCCAGCGCGAGCTGGGCGTCCCGGTCAAGCTCGTCGGCCTCGGCGAGGGCCCGGACGACCTGGCCCCCTTCGAGCCGGAGGCGTTCGTGGACGCCCTCATCGGCGACTGAGCCGGCAGCACCCCGGCGAAGGCCGTACGCAGACCAGTGCCCCGGGTCCGTCCAGGACCCGGGGCACTGCCGTGGGCGGGGGCCGTCAGCGGCGGAAGCGGTGACAGGTGTAGGCCAGGGTGCCGAGCAGCAGCCGGGCCTGCGGGGGGCCGCCCGCACTGTCCAGCGCGGGCCCGCGCAGCCAGGTGGCCGGGCCCAGGCCCGCGTGGTCGCAGGGCGGGGCGGTCAGGAAGGCGCCGCGGCCCAGGGCGCGCAGGTCCAGATCGGCGTCGTCCCAGCCCATCCGGTACAGCAGCTCGGGCAGCTCGGCGGCGGCGCCCGGGGCGACGAAGAACTGCGCCCGGCCGTCCGGGGTGGCCGTCACGGGCCCCAGCGGCAGGCCCATCCGCTCCAGCCGGACCAGGGCGCGCCGGCCGGCCTCGGCGGAGACCTCGATGACGTCGAAGGAGCGGCCGACCGGGAGCAGGACCGCCGCGCCCGGGTACTCGCCCCAGATCGCGGCGACCTCGTCCAGGGTGGCGCCCCCCGGGACGGTCGGAGCGAAGTCCAGCGGGTGCGCCCCCGGCGCACCGCAGTTCGTATGACCGCAGGAGCAGTCGCGGCCCGGAGCGGCGGCGCGGGCGCCGGGGACCGCGTCCCAGCCCCAGAGCCCGGTGTACTCCGCCACCGTCGTGCACTCCGAGGTGCGTCCGCGGCGCCGGACGCCGGAACGGAACTCCTTGGTGCTGCGGCTGCCGCCGATCGTGAAGCCCATGCCCATGCCCCCTCCAACGGGTCGGACGCGCCGGTGGTTACGACGTCGGCGAGACCTGTCGGAGGCCGGGTGGTGCGCGCCGTCCACCGGAGCCGCCCGGCGCACTCCTCGCCGCGCGCGCCCCGAGCGCACTCCCGTCCAACCACTGTCGTTTCGCCTTGGTGTCAAGTGAATCGCGCCTGGCCGGTGGCGAGTTCATTCGAAGGGGTGGCGAATGGTGGCGTTTCTGGAATCGACCTCGCCGACGGGGTGATCGTAGGATTACTTTCGGTGCACGAACCTGGACGGCGGACCCCAACCGTGGGTATGCCGGAGGCAATCGGTGGAGGACCTGTGAAGGTCCATGGCGGAGTGGGCCGCCCCGGCCAGGGTTCCGTGTGAAGAGGCGATGCGGATGGGGGCGTTCCAGTGAGCGGCAACGGCGCAAGCGGAACGAGCGGCGAATCCGCTGTCCGGAACGAACAGCTGACCTCGTGGTTCGTCCGCAGCGGCTGGTCCAAGGGCGAACTCGCCCGCCAGGTCAACCGCCGCGCGCGCCAGATGGGCGCCCACCACATCAGCACCGACACCTCCCGCGTGCGCCGCTGGCTCGACGGCGAACAGCCCCGCGAACCCGTCCCGCGCATCCTCTCGGAGCTCTTCTCCGAACGCTTCGGCTCCGTCGTCGCCATCGAACAGCTCGGCCTGCGCACCGCCCACCAGACCCCCTCCGTCTCCGGCGTCGACCTGCCCTGGGCGGGTCCGCAGACCGTGGAGCTGCTCAGCGAGTTCTCCCGCAGTGACCTGATGCTCGCCCGCCGGGGCTTCCTCGGGACCTCGCTCGCCCTCTCCGCCGGCCCCGCCCTCATCGAGCCCATGCAGCGCTGGCTCGTCCCGTCCCCGGCCGCCGACCTCGGACCGCGCCCCGAGACCGGGCCGTCGGGCGCGCTCGGCGGACACCGGCCGCCCCGGCTGTCCGAGCCCGAGCTCGACCTCCTCGAAGCCACCACCGTGATGTTCCGCCAGTGGGACGCCCAGTGCGGCGGCGGCCTGCGCCGCAAGGCCGTCGTCGGCCAGCTCCACGAGGTCACCGACCTGCTCCAGGAGAGCCACCCGGCCCCGGTCATGAAGCGGCTGTTCAAGGTCGCCGCCGAACTCGCCGAACTGGCCGGCTGGATGAGCTACGACATCGGCCTGCACCCCACCGCGCAGAAGTACTTCGTCCTCGCGCTGCACGCCGCGAAGGAAGCCGGCGACAAGCCGCTCGGCTCCTACATCCTGTCCGGCATGAGCCGCCAGATGATCCACCTGGGCCGCCCCGAGGACGCCCTGGAGCTCATCCACCTCGCCCAGTACGGCAGCCGCGACTGCGCCGGACCGCGCACCCAGGCCATGCTGTACGCGATGGAGGCCCGCGCCTACGCCAACATGGGCCAGCCCAGCCGCTGCAAGCGGGCCGTGCGGATGGCCGAGGACACCTTCTCCGACGTCGGCTTCGACTCCGAGCCCGAACCCGACTGGATCCGCTTCTTCTCCGAGGCCGAACTCAACGGCGAGAACTCGCACTCCTACCGCGACCTGGCCTACGTGGCCGGGCGCAGCCCCACCTACGCCTCCCTCGCAGAACCGGTGATGGAACGGGCCGTGGAACTCTTCGCCAAGGACGGGGAGCACCAGCGCTCGTACGCCCTGAACCTCATCGGCATGGCCACCGTCCACCTGCTCCAGCGCGAGCCGGAACAGGCCACCGTCCTCGTGGACCAGGCCCTTGACGTGGCGAGAAAGGTGCGGTCCGAACGGGTGAACACCCGGCTCCGCAAGACCGTCGACACCGCCGCCCGTGAATACGGGGACGTGGCCGAGGTGGTCCGGCTGACCGACCTCCTCGCCTCCCGGCTGCCGGAGGCCGCGGAGGCCGTCTGAGCCGCCCCGCGGCCCGGGCCCGCGCCTGACGTGGGCCCGACCCCGGCCTGACCCCCGCCTGACCCGGTCCCGACGCGTTCCTCACCGGTTCATGGAGGCGTAACACGCCCGACCTCTTCGTCATCGGCGCGAAACACCCAGCGGCGCCGCCGGAAACCGTCCTGCGCGAATCTCAGGGCCAATAACCGGCCAGACCTTACGCCGCCGCTCAGGTTTCCCACGATCGCCCGCACGCGAACGTACCGACGACGAGGAGACGCCGATGGCATCAGCCATCACGACCCTCGCAGCAGACGCCCCGACCCTGTCTGCCGCGAACACCGGGTTCATGCTCATCTGCTCCGCCCTGGTCATGCTGATGACCCCGGGACTCGCCTTCTTCTACGGAGGCATGGTCCGCGTCAAGAGCAGCCTCAACATGCTGATGATGAGCTTCATCAGCCTCGGGATCGTCACGATCCTCTGGGTCCTCTACGGCTTCAGCCTCGCCTTCGGCACCGACTCGGGCTCCGTGATCGGCTGGAACTCCGACTACGTCGGCCTCAGCGGCATCGGCCTCACCGAGCTGTGGGACGGCTACACCATCCCCGTCTACGTCTTCGCCGTCTTCCAGCTGATGTTCGCGGTCATCACCCCCGCCCTGATCAGCGGCGCCCTCGCGGACCGCGTCAAGTTCAGCGCCTGGGTGCTCTTCACCGCCCTGTGGGTCACCGTCGTCTACTTCCCCGTCGCCCACTGGGTGTGGGGCGCCGGCGGCTGGCTCTTCGAACTCGGCGTCATCGACTTCGCCGGCGGCACCGCCGTCCACATCAACGCGGGCGCCGCCGCCCTCGGCGTCATCCTGGTCATCGGCAAGCGCGTCGGCTTCAAGAAGGACCCGATGCGCCCGCACAGCCTCCCCCTGGTCATGCTCGGCGCGGGCCTGCTGTGGTTCGGCTGGTTCGGCTTCAACGCCGGCTCCTGGCTCGGCAACGACGACGGCGTCGGCGCCGTCATGTTCGTCAACACCCAGGTCGCCACCGCCGCCGCCATGCTCGCCTGGCTCGGCTACGAGAAGCTGCGCCACGGCTCCTTCACCACCCTGGGAGCCGCCTCCGGCGCCGTCGCCGGCCTCGTCGCCATCACCCCCGCGGGCGGCTCCGTCAGCCCGCTCGGCGCGATCGCCGTCGGCGCCATCGCCGGTGTGCTGTGCGCCATGGCCGTCGGCCTGAAGTACAAGTTCGGCTACGACGACTCCCTCGACGTGGTCGGCGTCCACCTCGTCGGCGGCATCGCCGGCTCCCTGCTCGTCGGCTTCTTCGCCACCGGCGGCGTCCAGTCCGAGGCCAAGGGCCTCTTCTACGGCGGCGGCCTGGAACAGCTCGGCAAGCAGGCCATCGGGGTCTTCTCCGTCCTCGCCTACTCCCTCGTCGTATCGGCGATCATGGCCTTCCTCCTCGACAAGACCATCGGGATGCGGGTCGCGGAGGACGTCGAGGTCTCCGGCATCGACCAGGTCGAGCACGCCGAGACCGCATACGACTTCAGCGGCGCCGGCGGCGGGATCTCCGCACGGACCACCACCGCCCCCGCCCCCGCCGCGAGCAAGAAGGTCGACGCATGAAGCTGATCACCGCCATCGTCAAGCCCTACAAGCTGGACGAGATCAAGGAAGCCCTCCACGCCTTCGGGGTCCAGGGCCTCACCGTCTCCGAGGCCAGCGGATACGGACGCCAGCGCGGCCACACCGAGGTCTACCGCGGCGCCGAGTACACCGTGGACCTCGTACCCAAGATCCGCATCGAGGTGCTGGTCGAGGACGAGGAGGCCGAAGAGCTCATCTCCGTCATCGTCAGCGCCGCCCGGACCGAGAAGATCGGCGACGGCAAGGTGTGGAGCGTCCCCGTGGACTCGGTCGTCCGGGTCCGCACCGGCGAGCGCGGCGCCGACGCGCTCTAGACAGGGGAGCCCCGGGTGACGAGCGTCGAAGAGACCACGCAGGACGACCCGGCCGGCTCCGGACCCGGCGGCTACGCCGAGGCCCGGCTGCGACTCCTCCAGGAGGAGTCGCGGTCCGGGCCTTCCCGGCGTTCCGCCCTGTCCGGGCTGACCGACCAATGGCTGAACGCACAGTTCGCGCGGGCCGCGCGGGAGACCGGCGTGCGCGGCGCCGCCCTCGTCGCCGTCGGCGGCTACGGCCGCGCCGACCTCTCCCCGCGCAGCGACCTCGACCTGCTGCTGCTCCACGACGGCAAGGCGCGGCCCGCCGAACTGAGCGCGCTCGCCGACCGCCTCTGGTACCCCGTGTGGGACCTCGGCCTGGCCCTGGACCACTCCGTGCGCACCCCCGGCGAGGCCCGCAAGACCGCCGCCGAGGACCTCAAGGCCCACCTCGGACTGCTCGACGCACGGCTCGTCTCCGGCGACGCCGGGCTGCTCGCCGGGCTGCGCACCGCGGTGCTCGCCGACTGGCGCAACCAGGCCGCCCGACGGCTCCCGCAGCTGCACGCCCTGTGCCGGGAACGGGCCGAGCGCGCCGGCGAGCTGCGCTTCCTGCTGGAACCCGACCTCAAGGAGGCGCGCGGCGGCCTGCGCGACGTCACCGTCCTGCGGGCCGTCGCCGCCTCCTGGCTCGCCGACGCCCCGCGCGAGGGGCTCGCCGAGGCCCGGCGGCGGCTGCTCGACGCGCGCGACGCGCTGCACCTGGTCACCGGCCGGGCCACCGACCGGCTGGCGCTCCAGGAGCAGCCCCAGGTCGCCGCCCGGCTGGGGCTGCTCGACGCCGACGCGCTGCTGCGCGAGGTGTACGAGGCCGCGCGGGTCGTCGCGTACGCGGGCGACGTCACCTGGCGGGAGGTCGGGCGGGTGCTGCGCGCCCGGGCCGCCCGGCCGAGGCTGCGCGGACTCCTCGGCACCCGGGGTACGACGGCCCCCGAGCGGGCGCCGCTGGCCGAGGGGGTGGTGGAGTCCGACGGGGAGGCGGTGCTCGCGCTGGCCGCCCGGCCCGAACGGGACCCCGTGCTGCCCCTGCGCTTCGGCGCCGCCGCCGCACAGGCGGGCCTGCCCGTCTCGCTGCACGCCGTACGCCGCCTCGCCGCGCAGGCCCGGCCGCTGCCCGTGCCGTGGCCGGCGGAGGCCCGGGAGCAGCTGCTGACCCTGCTGGGCGCGGGGGAGCCGATGGTCGGGGTGTGGGAGGCCCTGGAGGCCGAGGGCCTGATCAGCAGGCTGCTGCCCGACTGGGAGCGGGTGCGCTGCCGCCCCCAGCACAACCCCGTGCACACCTGGACGGTGGACCGGCACCTGATCGAGACGGCCGTCCGGGCCTCGGCGCTGACCCGCCGGGTGGGCCGGCCCGACCTGCTGCTGATGGCCGCCCTGCTGCACGACATCGGCAAGGGCTGGCCGGGCGACCACTCCCTCGTCGGCGAGACCATCGCCCGGGACATGGCCGTGCGGGTCGGCTTCGACGCCGAGGACACCGCCGTGCTGGGCACCCTCGTACGCCACCACCTGCTCCTCGTGGACACCGCGACCCGGCGGGACCTCGACGACCCGGCGACCGTCACCGCGGTGGCCCGGGCCGTCGGGTCGACCGGCACCCTGGAGGTCCTGCACGCCCTCACCGAGGCCGACGCCCTCGCGACCGGGCCCGCCGCCTGGAGCACCTGGCGGGGCTCCCTGGTGGCCGACCTGGTGCGGCGGGTCGCCGCCGTGCTCAGCGGGGCCCCGCCCGCCGGCCCCGAGCCGGACCTGCCCACCGCGGAGCAGGAGCGGCTGGCGCTGGAGGCGCTGCGCACCGGGGAGCCGGTGCTCACCCTGCACGCCCGGCAGGAGGAGGACGAGGCCGTCGGCGTCGAGCTGGCCGTGGCCGTCCCCGACCAGCCCGGGGTGCTCCCGGCGGTCTCCGGGGTGCTGGCCCTGCACCGGCTGACGGTGCGGGCGGCCGACCTGCGGTTCCTGGAGCTGCCGGACCACCTGGGCGAGGTGCTGGTGCTGCGCTGGCGGGTGGCCGCGGAGTACGGCGCCCTCCCGCAGGCCGCCCGGCTGCGCACCGACCTGGTGCGGGCCCTGGACGGCAGCCTGGACGTCCCGGCGAAGCTGGCCGGCCGGGAGGCGGCGTACCCGCGCCGGCGCGGGGTCGTTCCCCCGCCGCCGCGCGTCACGGTGGTCCCGGACGTCTCGCCGCTGGCCACGGTCCTGGAGGTCCGCGCCCCGGACGCGGTGGGGCTGCTGCACCGGATCGGGCGCGCCCTGGAGGCGGCGGGGGTCCGGGTGCGGAGCGCGCACGTCTCCACGCTGGGGGCGAACGCGGTGGACACGGTCTACGTCGTCGACCCCGACGGCAAACCCCTCCCGCCGACAGCGGCCGCCGCCGTGGCCGCCCAGGTCCAGACCGCCCTGACCTAGCCCCCGCTGCGCGGGGCCGAGCTCCCCGCCCCGCCCTTCGCCCGTTCCCCGGGCTGCGCCCGGACCCCTTGCGGGGGCTCTGCCCCCGCGCGCCCGTCGCCTCAAACGCCGGCGAGGCTGAAATCAGCCTCGCCGGCGTTTGAGGCGACGGGCGCGCAGCGTCCGTACGGGGTCAGGGGCGGAGCCCCTGGGAACGGTGGAAGGGCGGGTAGGGGACCCCAGCCCCGCGCAGCGGCACCGGCGCAGCCCCCGGTGGGGAGGCGGGCCCGGTGACCCCGCCCCCGGGAGGGGGAACGGGCGGATACCCTGGGGGGCGACCATCACGCCCCCGACCCGAGGAATCGCGACCACCGTGTTCGATACGCTTTCCGACCGCCTCAGCGCGACCTTCAAGTCCCTCCGGGGCAAAGGCCGCCTCTCCGAGCAGGACATCGACGCTGCGGCGCGGGAAATCCGTATCGCCCTCCTCGAGGCCGACGTCGCCCTCCCCGTCGTCCGCTCCTTCATCGCGAACGTCAAGGAGAGGGCCCGCGGTGCCGAGGTCAGCAAGGCGCTGAACCCCGGCCAGCAGGTCCTGAAGATCGTCAACGACGAGCTCGTCGCCATCCTCGGCGGCGAGACCCGCCGGCTGCGCTTCGCCAAGACCGCGCCCACCGTGATCATGCTGGCCGGTCTCCAGGGTGCCGGTAAGACCACCCTCGCCGGAAAGCTCGGCTTCTGGCTGAAGGGGCAGGGCCACACCCCGCTCCTGGTCGCCTGCGACCTCCAGCGCCCCAACGCCGTCAACCAGCTCAGCGTCGTCGCCGACCGCGCCGGCGTCGCGATCTACGCGCCCCAGCCCGGCAACGGCGTCGGCGACCCGGTCCAGGTGGCCAAGGACTCCGTCGAGTACGCCCGTGCCAAGCAGCACGACATCGTCATCGTCGACACCGCCGGCCGCCTCGGCATCGACCAGGAGCTGATGCAGCAGGCCGCGGACATCCGCGACGCCGTCAGCCCGGACGAGATCCTCTTCGTCGTCGACGCGATGATCGGCCAGGACGCGGTCAACACCGCCGAGGCCTTCCGCGACGGCGTCGGCTTCGACGGCGTGGTGCTGTCCAAGCTCGACGGCGACGCCCGCGGTGGTGCCGCGCTCTCCATCGCGCACGTCACCGGCAAGCAGATCATGTTCGCCTCGAACGGCGAGAAGCTCGACGAGTTCGACGCCTTCCACCCCGACCGCATGGCGGGCCGGATCCTCGACATGGGTGACATGCTCACCCTCATCGAGCAGGCCGAGAAGACCTTCTCGCAGGCCGAGGCCGAGAAGATGGCGGCCAAGCTCGCCAAGGGCCCCAAGGAGTTCACGCTCGACGACTTCCTGGCCCAGATGGAGCAGGTCCGCAAGATGGGCTCCATCTCCAAGCTCCTCGGCATGCTGCCGGGCATGGGCCAGATCAAGGACCAGATCAACAACATCGACGAGCGCGACGTGGACCGCACCGCCGCGATCATCAAGTCGATGACCCCGGCCGAGCGCCAGGACCCGCACATCATCAACGGCTCGCGCCGCGCCCGCATCGCCAAGGGCTCCGGTGTCGAGGTCAGCGCCGTGAAGTCGCTCGTGGAGCGGTTCTTCGACGCCCGCAAGATGATGTCCCGCATGGCCCAGGGCGGCGGGATGCCCGGCATGCCCGGCATCCCGGGCATGGGCGGAGGCCCCGGCCGGCAGAAGAAGCAGGTCAAGCAGGCCAAGGGCAAGCGCAAGAGCGGCAACCCGATGAAGCGCAAGGAAGAGGAGGCCGCGGCCGCGGCCCGCCGCGAGCAGGGCGCCCAGGCCGTCGAGCCCGCCGCGGGCGGCAACCCGTTCGGGCTCCCCGCCGGCGGCGGCCAGCCCGGTCAGGACTTCGACCTTCCGGACGAGTTCAAGAAGTTCATGAAGTAGCAGGTCGAGAAGCACCTGCCGAAGGGCCCCGGGCACGTCGTGCGCCCGGGGCCCTTCCGCATCTGCGGGAGCATCGGGTCGATTTGTCGCTTATGGTCGGCCGGGAGGACGGCATGACGGCATGACGGCATAAGGAGGCACCCACGTGCCCAGCCCCACCCCCGTACCGCCGCGCGACCGGGCCGACACCCCCTGGCGCTCCGAGGGCGCCCCGCCCGACCCGCCCGCCAAGCGGAAGCTGCCCGGCGGGGGATGGCGCGGACTGGTCCTCGCCGCCCTGATCGTCTTCCTGCTGACCAACCTCGTGCTGTCCTTCTTCAACGAGGGCGACGAGCCGACGATCTCGTACACGGAGTTCAGCAAGCAGGTCGCCGACGGCAACGTCTCCAAGATCTACTCCAAGGGCGACGCCATCCAGGGCGAGCTCAAGAACAAGCAGCCGCTCCCCGGCGACAAGGGCGACTACACCAAGTTCGTCACCCAGCGCCCCGCCTTCGCCGACGACCAGCTGTGGTCCAGCCTCACGAGCAAGGGCGTCACCGTCACCGCCTCCCCGGTGGTCGTGCAGCGCAGCTTCCTGGCCAACCTGCTGATCTCCCTCGCCCCGATGCTGCTCCTCGTCGGCCTGTGGCTGCTCATCGCCCGCCGGATGGGCTCGGCCATGGGCGGGATGGGTGCGCTGGGCCGCAAGGGCCCGCCCAAGCCGGTGGAACTGGAAGCGGGCGCCCCGCGCACCACCTTCGACGACGTCGCCGGCATCGACGAGGTCGAGGGCGAGCTGAACGACGTCGTCGACTTCCTCAAGAACCCCCAGCAGTACCGCGACATGGGCGCCCGGATGCCCGGCGGCGTCCTGCTCGCCGGTCCTCCCGGCACCGGCAAGACCCTGCTCGCGCGGGCCGTCGCCGGAGAGGCCGGGGTGCCCTTCTTCTCCGCGTCCGCCTCCGAGTTCATCGAGATGATCGTCGGGGTCGGCGCCTCCCGGGTCAGGGAGCTCTTCACCGAGGCCCGCAAGGTGGCCCCCGCGATCGTGTTCATCGACGAGATCGACACCATCGGCAGGGTCCGCGGCGGCGGCGCGGCCATGGGCGGGCACGACGAGCGCGAACAGACCCTCAACCAGATCCTCACCGAGATGGACGGGTTCTCCGGCTCCGAGGGCGTCGTCGTCCTCGCCGCCACCAACCGGGCGGACGTCCTCGACCCCGCCCTGACCCGGCCCGGCCGCTTCGACCGCACGGTCGTGGTCTCCCCGCCCGACCGGGACGGCCGCGAGGCCATCCTGCGCATCCACACCCGCGACATCCCGCTCGCCCCCGGCGTCGACCTCGCCCAGGTGGCCCGCACCACCCCCGGCATGACCGGGGCCGAACTCGCCAACCTGGCCAACGAGGCCGCGCTGCTCGCCGTCAAGCGCAAGCAGCGCCAGGTCACCCAGGCGGACCTCTCCGACGCCCTGGAGAAGGTCCAGCTCGGCGCGGAACGCCCCCTGGTGATGCCGCTGGAGGAACGCCGCCGCACCGCCTACCACGAGAGCGGCCACGCCCTGCTGGGCATGCTCCAGCCCGGCGCCGACCCCGTACGCAAGATCACCATCGTGCCCCGGGGCAGGGCGCTCGGCGTCACCCTCTCCACCCCCGACGCGGACCGGTACGCGTACACGGAGGAGTACCTCCGGGGCCGCATCATCGGCGCGCTCGGCGGCATGGCGGCCGAGCAGACCGTCTACGACGTGATCACCACCGGCGCCGAGAACGACCTCGAACAGGTCACCAACATCGTCCGCGGCATGGTCGCCCGCTGGGGCATGAGCGAGCGCGTCGGCAAGCTCACCGCGATCCCCTCCGACGGGCAGGGCCCCTACGGCCTGGCCGCCGCCCCCACCACGCTCGACACCGTGGACCACGAGATGCGGCGGATCGTCGACGAGTGCTACGAGGAGGCCTGCCGCCTGCTGCGCGAGCACCGGCCGAAGCTCGACGCCCTCGCCGGGGCCCTGCTGGAGGCCGAGACCCTGGACGAGCAGGCGGCGTACGCGGCGGCCGGCATCCCCCGCCTCGCCAAGTGACCCGCACCGCCCCGTTACGCCACCCGGGCGACGACGTACCGGAAGATGTTCGGCAGCCAGACGGCTCCGTCGGCCCGCTCGTACGGGTGAAGGGCCTCCGCGAGCTCCTTCTCCGCCAGGGCGGGATCCGCGGCGCCCCCGTACAGCCCGGTCGACAGCAGACCCCGTACCGCGCTGTCCACGTCCGCGTACCCGAAGGGGCAGAACACCCGCCCCGACCCGTCGGGCACCAGCCCCGCCCGCGCCGCCAGCGCGTCCAGGTCCAGGGCCGCCGGGCCGCCGCCGGGCACCGCCGGCACCGTGCAGCGCTCCAGGGGGCCCCAGCCGGCCAGCACCACCGCGCCGCCCCGCCGGACCGCGGGCAGGGCCGCGGCCAGGGCGCCCGGGGAGGGCGCGAAGGCGAGCAGCACGTCGTAGGGGCGCGCCGCGGGCACCGGGGGAGCCGCCACCACCTCCAGCAGCCGTTCGCGGGCCAGGGCCCGGCGGGCCGGATCCGCCTCCACGCCGGTGGCGGAGGCACCCCGCCCGCCGGCCAGCAGCAGGGCCAGCCCGGCCCCGCAGTCGAGGCCCAGCAGCCGGTCGCCCGGCCCCAGCTCCAGCCGGTCGTAGACCGCTTCGTACAGCGGGACCAGCATCCGTTCCTGGATCTCCGCCCAGTCCCGGGCGACGAGCGTCGCCGTCGGCGTCGGTGTCATCGAAAGAGCGCTCCTGATTCCGTCTCGCCCCCTTGCCCCCGTTGCCAGGGAACTCCCCATTCGCCCCCGCGTCCAGAGGAGCGCGCCACCCGATTCACGCTCGGCCCGCCCGGCGCCGTACCATTCGCGCCATGGCAAAGGCACCCGTTCTCACCCCGCAGGCGGAGGATTTCCCCCGCTGGTACCAGGATCTGATCAACAAGGCCGAGCTGGCCGACAACGGTCCGGTCCGCGGCACCATGGTCATCCGCCCGTACGGCTACGGCCTGTGGGAGCGGATGCAGCAGGAGATGGACGCCCGGATCAAGGACGCCGGTGCCCAGAACGCCTACTTCCCGCTGTTCATCCCGCAGTCGTACCTGACGAAGGAAGCCGAGCACGTCGAGGGCTTCGCCCCCGAGCTCGCGGTCGTCACCCACGGCGGCGGCAAGGAGCTGGAAGAGCCGGTCGTCGTCCGGCCCACCTCCGAGACGATCATCAACGACTACTTCTCCAAGTGGGTCCAGAGCTACCGGGACCTGCCGCTGCTGATCAACCAGTGGGCCAACGTGGTCCGCTGGGAGATGCGCCCCCGCGTGTTCCTCCGTACGAGCGAGTTCCTCTGGCAGGAGGGCCACACCGCCCACGCCACGTACGAGGACGCCCGCGACTACGCGGCCCGCATCCACCGCGACGTCTACGGCGACTTCATGACGAACGTGCTCGGCATCGACGTCGTGCTCGGCCGCAAGACCGCCAAGGAGCGCTTCGCCGGCGCCATCAACACCCTCACCCTCGAGGGCATGATGGGCGACGGCAAGGCCCTGCAGATGGGCACGAGCCACGAGCTCGGCACCAATTTCGCCAAGGCCTTCAACACCCAGTACCTGTCGAAGGAGGGCCAGCAGGAGCTGGTCTGGCAGACCTCGTGGGGCGTCTCGACCCGCATGGTCGGCGGTCTGATCATGTCCCACGGCGACGACAACGGCCTGCGGGTGCCGCCGCGCCTGGCGCACGTCCAGGTCGTCGTCATGGCGATCAAGGGCGACGAGGCCGTGGCGAAGGTCCGCGAGCTGGGTGCGCAGCTGAAGGCCGCCGGCATCCGCGTCCACGTGGACGACCGCGTCGACACCCCCTTCGGCCGCCGCGCCGTCGACTGGGAGCTCAAGGGCGTACCGGTCCGCATCGAGATCGGCCCCCGCGACCTGGAGGCCGGCACCGCGATGCTGGCCCGCCGGATCCCGGGCGGGAAGACCCCGGTGCAGATCGACGCCCTCGTCGACCTGCTGCCCAAGGTCCTCGACGAGGACCAGGCGCAGCTGCTGCGCGAGTCCCGCGAGCGCCGCGAGGCCCGTACGACCGACGTCGCCACCATCGAGGAGGCCGCCGAGGCCGCCATCGCGGGCAACTGGGCGCGCATCCCGTGGGCCGACCTCGGCCCCGAGGGCGAGGCCAAGCTGGGCGAGCAGGCCGTCTCGGTGCGCTGCCTGGTGGCCGAGGACGGGTCGGTCCCGGTGGCCGACGACGCCCCCGGTACGCTCGCGATCGTCGCGCGCTCCTACTGAGTTCCCCCGGCGCCCCCGGCGTGCGGCTCCGGCCGCGCACCGGGGGCATCGGTGTCGATAGCCCTCGTTACGTACCGACTCCTCCTGGGATATGCGCACCCGTCCTCGTCGGGACGCATCAGTGTGAACTGACTGGTACGTGCAAAAAATTTGGAATGGCCCGGAATCGGAACACCGGGGCACCCCGGCTCGTTGTCACGACGTGAGCACGACACCACCTGTTCTCGCCGCAGAGCTGGCGCAGGCGTGGGCCGACATTCAGCGGTACCACCCCGAGCTGCCTGACCTTGCCGCGCCCGAGTCCCTGATCGGAGAGTCCTCGTCCGCCTGCGGCGCCGAGCTCTCCTTCGAGCGACTGCTGCACGAGGCAGTCCACGGCATCGCGGCCGCCCGCGGAGTGCGTGACACCTCGCGCGCCGGCCGCTACCACAACCGCAGATTCCTCGCGATCGCCGAGGAGCTGGGGCTGGATCACTCCGAGGAACCGCACGCCAGCAGCGGGTTCTCCCTGGTCACCCTGAATCCCGAGGCCAAGAAGCGCTACCGGCCGACCATCGAGCGGCTCCAGCGCGCCCTGAAGGCGCATACGGCGGCCACCGCGGCCGACACCAAGCGCAGCTTCCGCGGCCCGGCCGCCCGGCACGGCTCCTCGGGCGGCGGTGTACGGGTCAAGGCGGTCTGCGACTGCGGGCGCAACGTCCGGGTGGTCCCCTCCGTGCTGGCGCAGGCCCCGATCGTCTGCGGCGGCTGCATGAAGCCCTTCCGGATCCCCGAGGTCGCCACCGCGGCCGCCTCCTGACCGCGACCGCCCGGTGCGCGGTGCGCGGGCGTGGTCCGACGGGGCCGGTGCGGGCCGCCGGGGCGTGGCCGGTCCCGCCCGTGCGGCGGCCCGCGCCGCGAGCCGGGGTGCGGGCCGCCGGGGGCGGTCCCTCCCGCTCGGAAGCGCCGCAGGCGTGTGGCACAATGGGCAGCTGTACTCGACAGCCGCATAGGACCCCTCTCTCCTCCGGCTGACGCGTCCATCGGGCACCCGAGTACCGCAACCCCACGTGGCATCTCAAGTGCCCAACCACGTCAAGTTCAGGAGACACCACTCCAGTGGCAGTCAAGATCAAGCTCAAGCGCCTCGGTAAGATCCGCTCCCCGCACTACCGCATCGTCGTCGCCGACGCTCGCACCCGCCGGGACGGTCGCGCGATCGAGGAGATCGGCATCTACCAGCCGACCTACAACCCCTCGCGCATCGAGGTCAACGCCGAGCGCGCGCAGTACTGGCTGTCCGTGGGCGCCCAGCCCACCGAGGCCGTTCTCGCCATCCTCAAGCTGACCGGTGACTGGCAGGCGCACAAGGGCCTCCCGGCCCCCGCGCCGCTGCTGCAGCCGGCGACGAAGGAAGACAAGCGTCGCTCCTTCGACGAGTTCGCCAAGGCCCTCGAGGGCATCGGCGAGGGCAAGGGCGAGGCCATCACGCAGAAGAAGAAGGCCGACAAGAAGGCGGACGAGGCCGAGGCCGCCGCCGAGTCGACCGAGGCCTGAGCATGCTCGAGGAGGCTCTTGAGCACCTCGTAAAGGGCATTGTGGACAACCCCGACGACGTGCAGGTCGCCTCGCGCAACCTGCGCCGCGGGCAGGTGCTGGAGGTCCGGGTGCACCCCGACGACCTCGGCAAGGTGATCGGCCGCAACGGCCGCACCGCTCGTGCCCTGCGTACCGTCGTGGGCGCCATCGGCGGCCGGGGGATCCGCGTCGACCTCGTCGACGTGGACCAGGTCCGCTGAGCAGTTGAACACCGGCACGGGCCGGGGAGGGCATACGTGCCCGCCCCGGCCCGTCGTCGTCTGAACAGGAGACTTACAAGGTGGAGCTGGTAGTCGCGCGGGTCGGCCGCGCCCACGGGATCAAGGGTGAGGTCACCGTCGAGGTGCGGACCGACGAGCCGGAGCTGCGGCTCTCGCCCGGCGCCGTGCTGCGCACCGACCCGGCGTCGGCAGGTCCGCTGACCATCGAGACGGGCCGGGTGCACAGCAGCCGGCTGCTGCTCCGCTTCGAGGGCGTCAAGGACCGCACCGCCGCCGAGGCGCTGCGCAACACCCTCCTGATCGCGGACGTCGATCCGGCGGAGCTGCCCGAGGAGGAGGACGAGTACTACGACCACCAGCTCATGGACCTGGACGTGGTGCTGGAGGACGGCACCGAGATCGGCCGGATCACCGAGATCTCGCACCTGCCCTCGCAGGACCTCTTCATCGTCGAGCGCCCGGACGGCACCGAGGTCATGATCCCCTTCGTCGAGGAGATCGTCGCCGAGATCGACCTGGAGGAGCAGCGGTGCGTCATCACCCCGCCGCCCGGGCTGATCGACGACCGCGCCGAGGTCGCCTCCGCGCGTGACGCCGAGGCCGCGGAGGCCGCCGGCGCCGGCGCCGACGCCGCCGACGCCGAGAAGTCCGGGGACGACGCCTGATGCGGCTCGACGTCGTCACGATCTTCCCCGAGTACCTGGAGCCGCTGAACGTCTCCCTCGTCGGCAAGGCGCGGGCGCGCGGCCAGCTCGACGTGCACGTGCACGACCTGCGGGAGTGGACGTACGACCGGCACAACACCGTCGACGACACCCCGTACGGCGGCGGCCCCGGCATGGTCATGAAGACCGACCCCTGGGGCGAGGCCCTGGACTCGGCGCTGGCCGACGGCTACGAGTCCGGCGCCCACGGCCCGGTCATGGTCGTGCCCACGCCCAGCGGCCGGCCCTTCACCCAGGAACTGGCCGTCGAGCTCTCCGAGCGGCCCTGGCTGATCTTCACCCCGGCCCGCTACGAGGGCATCGACCGCCGCGTCATGGACGAGTACGCGACGCGGATGCCGGTCTACGAGGTCTCCATCGGGGACTACGTGCTCGCGGGCGGGGAGGCGGCCGTGCTGGTCGTCACCGAGGCCGTGGCCCGGCTGCTGCCCGGAGTGCTCGGCAACGCCGAATCGCACCGCGACGACTCCTTCGCCCCCGGCGAGATGGCCAACCTGCTCGAAGGCCCCGTCTACACCAAGCCCCCGCAGTGGCGCGGCCGGGGCATCCCCGAGGTGCTGCTCAGCGGCCACCACGGGAAGATCGCCCGCTGGCGCCGGGACGAGGCCTTCCGCCGCACCGCGCAGAACCGGCCGGACCTGATCGAGCGCTGCGAGGCCTCCGCCTTCGACAAGAAGGACCGCGAGATCCTCAGCATCCTGGGCTGGAAGCCGTCCCCGGACGGCCGATTTTGGCGCAGGCCGGAGGCCGTGGAAGAATAGGCGGCTGCTGTGTGCTTCCGTACGCTCCTGCCACAGGGGGATCGCCGTACGGGGAGTGGCACGGCTCCCGAATTCTCTACGGAAACCCGCCCGGCGACCTGTGGCGTCGTGCGAAGAAAGCAGACGAACAACATGTCTCACCTGCTCGATGGCGTCAACGCCGCCTCCCTGCGCACGGACGTCCCGGCCTTCCGCCCGGGTGACACGATCAACGTGCACGTCCGCGTGATCGAGGGCAACCGCTCCCGTATCCAGCAGTTCAAGGGCGTTGTCATCCGTCGCCAGGGCTCTGGCGTCTCCGAGACCTTCACCGTTCGCAAGGTCTCCTTCAGCGTCGGCGTGGAGCGCACCTTCCCGGTCCACTCCCCGATCTTCGAGAAGATCGAGCTCGTCACCCGCGGTGACGTGCGTCGCGCCAAGCTGTACTTCCTCCGTGAGCTCCGCGGCAAGGCCGCGAAGATCAAGGAGAAGCGCGACCGCTGATCTCCTCTCCGGGTTCCGGGGACGGGCGGATAGGCTCGCACCCGATGGACACCGAAGCAGAGCTCACACAGCGCGGCCACTCCTCCCCCGAGCAGGGGGAGGGGCGGCCGCGTTCTGCTTTTTCCGGGTCCTCGTCGTCCGGCTCCCGGCCGTCCGGCTCCTGGCTGTCCGGCCCGTGGCGGTCCGGGTCCTGGAAGCGGGCCGGGCTGATCGGTGCGGTCTGCGCCGTCTTCCTGCTGATGCTGGCCAATTTCGTCGTCCAGCCCTTCCAGATCCCCAGCCGGTCCATGGAGCCGACGCTCCAGGTGGGGGACCGGGTGCTGGTGAACAAGCTGGCGTACCGTTTCGGCGCCGAGCCGCGGCGCGGGGACGTGGTGGTCTTCGACGGCGCCGGTTCCTTCGTGCGCGAGCCCGCGGACGGCAACCCCGTGGCCGACGCCGTGCACGGCGCCTTCGCGGCCCTCGGGCTCGCGGAGCCCTCCGACACCGACTTCGTGAAGCGGGTCGTGGGCGTCGGCGGGGACGACGTGGTGTGCTGCGACCAGGGCGGCCGGATCCAGGTCAACGGAGTCCCGGTGGACGAGCCCTACCTGTACGCCGGAGACTCGGCCTCGAAGGTGCCCTTCCGGATCGTCGTCCCGCTGGGGACCCTGTGGGTCATGGGCGATCACCGCTCCCAGTCCCGGGACTCCCGGGACCACCTGGGGGAGCCTGGCGGAGGGATGGTGCCGGTGGAGAAGGTGATCGGCCGGGCCGACTGGATCGGCTGGCCGGTGTCGCGCTGGGGTTCGGTGTCCGGTGCGCGCGCCGGGGACGGCTCCGATGGGTAGCCGAGGGCGCCCGCGGGGTGCGGGCCGCCCGGAGCCGGGACCCGGGTCCGCGCCCGCCCGGGAGCCCGCCGCAGCCGCCGCGCCGGAGCCGGCGACCGGGGACACCGGAGGGGCCGGGGGCGCGGAGCCCGTGGAGCCGGTGGAGCCCGTAGAGCCCGGGGGGCGGGCCGAGCGGCGCCGACTGGCGCGCAAGGTCCGCCGGCGCAGGCGCACCCGCCGGGTGGGCGAGCTGCCGCTGCTGGTGGCGGTCGCGCTGTGCATAGCCCTGGTGCTCAAGACCTTCCTGGTACAGGCCTTCTTCATCCCGTCCGGGTCCATGGAGCAGACGATCCGGATCGGGGACCGGGTACTGGTCGACAAGCTGACCCCGTGGTTCGGCTCGAAGGTCGAGCGGGGCCAGGTCGTCGTGTTCAAGGACCCGGGCGGCTGGCTCAAGGGCGAGGCCGCGCGGTCCGAACCCGACCCGGCGGGCGTGCGGCAGGTCAAGCAGGCCCTGACCTTCATCGGCCTGCTGCCCTCGGCGGACGAACAGGACCTGATCAAGCGCGTGATCGGCGTCGGCGGGGACACGGTGAAGTGCTGTGACGCCCGGGGGCGGGTGACCGTCAACGGAGCGCCGCTCGATGAGCCTTACGTGTCACCCGGCAACGCCCCCTCCGAGATCCGGTTCGAGGTGCGCGTACCGGCCGGACGGATCTTCGTGATGGGCGACCACCGCGCCAATTCGGCCGATTCCCGTTACCACCTCGACGAGGCCTTCGAGGGCACCATCGACGAGAAGGGCGTGGTCGGGCAGGCTGTGGTGATCGCCTGGCCGTACGACCACTGGCGCGGACTCGACCAGCCGGCGACCTTCCTGTCGGTTCCGGATCCCGTACGGGGCGGTCGGCGGCGCGGGCCCCGTCGGCGTCGTCCTGGCACGCCGTTCGCATAGTGTGGCCCTGGTCTCCCGCGCCTTAGGGAACTCCCGCTCGTTAGGGGAGGGGAGGGCCCGTTCCCGATCCGGTGCGGGCAGCGGTTTTCCGAGTGAGGAGTGGATGTGGGGGACGTGGCGGTAGGCGCACGATCCGGACGCGATGAGGGCGAGGAGCGGCCGGACGACGCCGTCGGGCACGAGACCGAGGAGGAGGGCGCCGAGGCCGAGAAGCCGCGTTCCTTCTGGAAGGAGCTCCCGCTCCTGATCGGTATCGCCCTGCTGCTGGCCCTGCTGATCAAGACCTTCCTGGTTCAGGCGTTCTCGATCCCGTCCGACTCGATGCAGAACACCCTGCAGCGCGGTGACCGGGTGCTGGTGGACAAGCTGACCCCGTGGTTCGGATCGGAGCCCGAGCGCGGCGAGGTCGTGGTCTTCCACGACCCGGCGAACTGGCTGGCGGGGGAGCCCACCCCGGAGCCCAACATCGCGCAGACGATCCTGAGCAAGATCGGCCTGATGCCGTCGGCCGACGAGAAGGACCTGATCAAGCGGACCATCGCCATCGGCGGGGACACCGTGGAGTGCAAGAAGGGCGGCCCGGTCGTCGTCAACGGCAAGGCGCTGGACGAGCCGTACATCTTCCCCGGCAACAGCGCGTGCGACGACTTCCCCTTCGGCCCGATCACCGTGCCCAAGGGCAAGATCTGGGTGATGGGCGACCACCGGCAGAACTCCCAGGACTCCCGCTACCACCAGCAGGACTCCACCCAGGGCTTCGTCCCGGTCAAGGACGTCGTCGGGCGGGCCGTGGTGGTGGCGTGGCCGATCACCCGCTGGTCCACGCTCCCCGTCCCGGACACCTTCGACCAGCCGGGCATCGGCAAGCAGCCGCCGGCGCCGCTGCACTCGCCGCAGGCGAGCGGCGCGGGCACGGCGGGCGTCACCCCGGCCGCGCTGGGCCTCGTCGGGGCCGTTCCCCTGGTCATGTGGCGCAGGCGGAGGCTGACCAAGGGGCGTACCGCCCGGTAGGGTGCCGCCCAGGTCGACGATCTCCGAGGCATGGGGGCGCTGCAATGGGCGGAACGCAGACAATACGCACGCGCAAGGACGGCCGCGGCGGCCTCGGCACCACGTTGTCGGGGATCGCCGTGGCCGTCGGCTTCGTGCTCTTCCTGGGCGGCTTCGTCTGGGGTGCCGTGGTCTACCAGCCGTACACGGTGCCGACGGACTCGATGGTGCCGACGGTGCAGCCGGGTGACCGGGTGCTGGCGCAGCGGATCGACGGCGGTGAGGTGCGGCGCGGTGACGTGGTCGTCTTCACCGACACCGTGTGGAGCAACGCGCCCATGGTCAAGCGGGTCGTGGCGGTCGGCGGGGACACCGTGTCCTGCTGCGGTCAGGGCGGCCGGCTGACCGTCAACGGCGAGCCGCTGGACGAGCCGTACCTGGACCGGGAGGGCGACAGTGCGGCGGCGGCCGCGGGCACGAAGCAGTTCGAGGTGAAGGTCCCCGAGGGCAACCTCTTCCTGATGGGCGACCGGCGCGGCGCCTCGCTGGACTCCCGGTCGCACCTGGAGGACGCCGGCCAGGGGACGGTGCCCCGCTCGGCGGTCTCGGCCCGGGTCGACGCCCTCGCGTGGCCGTCCGTGAAGATGCTGGACCGGCCGCAGGTCTTCGCCGCCCTGCCCGGCGGGATCTCCGCTCCCGGGCCGCTGCGGCTCCAGGTGACGGCGATCGTGGCCGGCGCGGCCCTGGTGGTGCTGGGCGGTGCCTACGGGCCGGTCGCGCGGCTCCTGGGGCGCGGGCGCGGGAGGGCGGGCACCGGTGGCCGCTGAACCGCCGCGGGCCCCGCGCCGGGTCTCGCGGGTGATCCTGCTCGACCCCGACGACCGGATCCTGCTGCTGCACGGCTTCGAACCGGACGACCCCGACGACGACTGGTGGTTCACGCCCGGCGGGGGCCTGGAGGGCGACGAGAGCCGGGAGCAGGCCGCGCTGCGGGAACTCGCCGAGGAGACCGGGATCACAGAGGTGGAGCTGGGGCCGGTCCTGTGGCACCGGTACTGCGCCTTTCCCTTCGCCGGCAGGCGCTGGGAGCAGGACGAGTGGTACTTCCTGGCCCGAACCGCCCAGACCGACACCGAGATGGGCGGCCTCACCGAGCTGGAGCGGCGCAGCGTCACGGGGGCCAGGTGGTGGACCTCCGAGGAACTGCTCGCGGCCCGTGAGACGGTGTACCCGACCAGACTGGCCGAGCTGCTCCGGACGCTGCTCGACGACGGTCCTCCGGACGCTCCGGTGGTCCTCGCCCCGGAAATCGTTTAGGGGCGTACGGCCCTGGCGCACAATAGGGGGACGCACGGCTGAAGGGGAACATGCCATGAGCGCCGAGGACCTCGAGAAGTACGAGACCGAGATGGAGCTGAAGCTCTATCGGGAGTACCGCGACGTCGTCGGGCTGTTCAAGTACGTGATCGAGACCGAACGACGTTTCTACCTCACCAACGACTACGAGATGCAGGTGCACTCGGTCCAGGGAGAGGTCTTCTTCGAGGTCTCCATGGCCGACGCGTGGGTCTGGGACATGTACCGGCCGGCCCGCTTCGTCAAGCAGGTCCGCGTGCTGACCTTCAAGGACGTGAACATCGAGGAGCTCAACAAGAGCGACCTCGAACTGCCCGGCGCCGACCTCCCGGGCTGACCGGCACCCCGCTCCACGGGCCCGCCACCCGCCGCTCACCGGACCGGTTCACCCGCAGGGGTGAGCCGGTTGTCCACAACGCCCCGGTTGTCCACCAAGATCCACTCGTGGCGCCGCGACGCGGGACCGTCGGTGTCGGAGGTGGTGCCGGATGGACGCGAAGGGCGTGGCACGACAGGCATTGGGCCGGTACGGCGAGGAGCTCGCCGCGCGGAGGCTGACCGAGTCGGGGATGGCGGTGATCGCCAGGAACTGGCGGTGCCGCACGGGGGAGATCGACATCGTCGCCCGCGACGGGGACGCCCTCGTCGTGTGCGAGGTCAAGACGCGCCGCGAGGGCGACTTCGAACACCCCATGGCCGCCCTCCGGGCCGGCAAGGCCGAGCGGCTGCGCCGGCTCGCCGGGCGGTGGCTCGCCGACCACGGGGGACCGCCGCCGGGCGGCGTGCGGATCGACCTCGTCGGAGTCCTGCTGCCCCGGCGCGGAGCGCCCGTGGTGGAGCACGTCAGGGGGGTGGCCTGATGGGGTTCGCGCGGGCCTGCTCGGTGGCCCTGGTGGGCGTCGAGGGCGTACTGGTGGAGGTGCAGGCCGACCTTGAGCCGGGGGTGGCGGCCTTCACCCTGGTGGGGCTGCCGGACAAGACCCTGGTCGAGAGCCGCGACCGGGTACGGGCCGCGGTGGCGAACTCGGGCGCCCCCTGGCCGCAGAAGAAGCTCACCGTCGGACTCAGTCCGGCGTCCGTGCCGAAGTCCGGCGCCCATTTCGACCTGGCCGTCGCCGCGGCCGTGCTGGGCGCCGCCGAGGTCGTCGACCCCCGGCGGATCGCCGACCTCGTGCTCATCGGGGAGCTGGGCCTCGACGGCCGGGTGCGCCCGGTGCGGGGCATCCTGCCCGCCGTGCTCGCCGCCGCGGACGCCGGGTACCGGCAGGTGGTGGTGCCGCAGCAGTGCGCCGCCGAGGCGACCCTGGTCCCGGACGTCTCGGTGCTGGGCGTCCGCAGCCTGCGGCAGCTGATCGCGGTGCTGACCGGCGGGGAGGTACCCGAGGAGGACCCCCCGGCGCAGGACGGGCGCCCCGATCCGATGCTCGCCGGGCTGGTCCTGCCCGGTGCCGGGCTCGGCACGGGCCTCTCGGGCCGCGGCGACGCCGCCGACTTCCCCGACCTCGCCGACGTCGCGGGGCAGCACGGCGCCCGCCGGGCCCTGGAGGTGGCGGCCTCGGGGGGCCACCACCTCTTCCTCAGCGGGCCCCCGGGCGCGGGCAAGACGATGCTCGCCGAGCGGCTGCCCTGGCTGCTGCCGCCGCTCACCCGACAGGACTCCCTGGAGGTGACGGCCGTCCACTCGGTCGCGGGAATCCTGCCGCCCGGCGAACCGCTGGTCGCCCGGGCCCCGTACTGCGCCCCGCACCACTCCGCGACCATGCAGTCGCTGGTCGGCGGCGGGGCCGGGATCCCCAGGCCCGGAGCGGTCTCCCTGGCCCACAAGGGCGTGCTCTTCCTGGACGAGGCCGCGGAGTTCAGCGGCAAGGTGCTGGACGCCCTGCGGCAGCCCCTCGAAGCCGGGCACGTGGTCATCGCCAGGGCCGCCGGGGTGGTACGGCTGCCCGCCCGCTTCCTGATGGTCCTCGCGGCCAACCCCTGTCCCTGCGGCCGCCACAGCCTGACCGGGCCCGGCTGCGAATGCCCCGCCTCGGTGATCCGGCGTTACCAGGCCAGGCTGTCCGGGCCGTTGCTCGACCGGGTCGACCTGCGGGTCGAGGTGGAGCCGGTCACCCGCTCCGACCTGCTCGGCCGGGGCGGCCGCGGGGAGGCCACCGCCGCCGTCGCCGACCGGGTCCGCGAGGCCCGCGACCGGGCCGCCGCCCGGCTCGCCGACACCCCCTGGCGGCTCAACTCCGAGGTGCCCGGGCACGAGCTGCGCACCCGCTGGCCCGCCGGACCCGGTGCCCTGGCCCTGGCCGAGCGGGACATGGAGCGCGGGCTGCTCACCGCCCGGGGGCTCGACCGGGTGCTGCGGGTCGCCTGGACCGTCGCCGACCTGCGGGGCCGCGACCGCCCCGACGCGCTGGACGCGGCCGTCGCGCTGGAGCTGCGCACCGGGATCGCCCGGGGATCCGTACGGGCCGTGGGGGCGGGGCCGTGAGCGCGCCGGAGCCGCCCGGCCCCGAGGCCCTGGCCCGGGCCGCGTTGACCCGGGTGCTGGAGCCGGGCGACCAGCACGGCGGGCGTTGGATCCGGGAGCTCGGGGCCGCCGCCGTGCTGGAGCTCCTGACCGGCCCCGGCCCGGAGCCCGGCCCGCTGACCGGGGTGGGGCCCGAGCGGCTCGCCGGGTACCGGGGGCGGGCCGCCGCCGCGGACCCCCTGCGGGACCTGGAGGACGCCGCCCGCCAGGGCATCCGCTTCGTGTGCCCCGGCTCGGCGGAGTGGCCGACCCAGCTGGACGACCTCGGCGACGCCCGGCCCGTCGGGCTCTGGCTGCGCGGCCGCCCGCACCTGCGGACCTGGGCCCTGCGCTCGGTCGCCGTGGTCGGGGCCCGGGCGTGCACCCCGTACGGGGCCCACATGGCACAGACCCTGGCCGCCGGGCTCGCCGAGCGCGGCTGGGTGGTGGTCTCGGGGGCGGCGTACGGGATCGACGGCGCCGCCCACCGCGGGGCCCTCGCCTCGGGCGGAGCCACCGCGGCGGTCCTGGCCTGCGGGGTGGACACCGCCTACCCGCGCGGCCACGCCGGACTCCTGGGCGGGATCACCCGCCAGGGGCTGGTCCTCGGCGAACTGCCGCCCGGCAGCCACCCCACCCCGAGCCGGTTCGTGCTGCGCAACCGGGTCATCGCCGCCCTCACCCGGGGCACGGTGGTCGTGGAGGCCGCCCACCGCAGCGGCTCCCTCGTCACCGCCCGCCGCGCCCAGCAGCTGGGCCGCCTCACCATGGGCGTACCCGGCCCGGCCACCAGCGGGCTCTCGGCCGGGGTGCACGAGCTGCTGCGCGGCGAGGCGGTGCTCGTCACCGACGCCGACGAGATCGTCGAACTCGTCGGCGACATGGGCGAACTGGCCCCCGCCCGGCGCGGCCCGGTGCACGCCCGGGACCTGCTGGCCCCCGGCGCCGCGCGGGTCCTGGAAGCGCTCCCCGCGGGCCGCCCGGCGGGCCTCGCCGAGATCGCCCTCGCCGCGGCTGCCGGCACCGATGAAGTCATCGGCAGACTGTACGAACTTCACTCTCTGGGGTTCGTCGAACGGCAGGGCGACGGCTGGCGGTTGACCCCGCGGACGTCGCGAGAGGGGGTGCAATCCGAGGCCGACCGGCGAGGCGGTCGTTGACCTGGGGCGTTCCGGTGAAAGAGTGACGGCGATGACAGACGCGGTCCTCCCGGTGGCAGTCGCCGGGACCGTGCGCGAGGCGCCGGTCCCGGGCCGCCCGCGCGAGGGCGGACGCCCCTGGGCCTCCGCGGCATCCCGTACTCTTCGCGCACCGCGACACTTCCGTCACGCTACGCTCCCAAGGAATCCCGCTCCGGCAAAGGCGAAGCATGCCCCAGCACACCTCAGGGTCCGACCGCGCTGCGGTGCCCCCCGCTGCCCGTGGCAGCGTGCGGTCCACCGCGCCCTCGTCCCTGGAGGTGCTCTGGCGCTCATACAAGGACTCGGGCGACGAGCGGCTGCGGGAGCAGCTGATCCTGCACTACTCGCCCCTGGTGAAATACGTGGCGGGCCGGGTCAGCGTGGGCCTGCCGCCCAACGTGGAGCAGGCCGACTTCGTCTCCTCCGGGGTCTTCGGACTGATCGACGCGATCGAGAAGTTCGACATCGAACGCTCCATCAAGTTCGAGACGTACGCCATCACCAGGATCCGCGGCGCGATGATCGACGAGCTGCGCGCGCTGGACTGGATCCCGCGCTCGGTGCGGCAGAAGGCGCGGGCCGTCGAGCGCGCCTACGCGACCCTGGAGGCCCAGCTGCGGCGCACCCCCACCGAGGGTGAGGTCGCGGGGGAGATGGGCATCGCTGTGGAGGAACTCCACACGGTCTTCAGCCAGTTGTCCCTGGCCAACGTGGTCGCCCTCGAAGAGCTGCTGCACGTGGGCGGGGAGGGCGGGGACCGCCTCTCCCTGATGGACACCCTGGAGGACACCGCCGCCGACAACCCGGTCGAGGTCGCCGAGGACCGGGAGCTGCGCCGGCTGCTCGCGCGGGCCATCAACACCCTCCCGGAGCGGGAGAAGACCGTGGTCACGCTCTACTACTACGAGGGCCTGACCCTCGCCGAGATCGGCAACGTGCTGGGTGTCACCGAGAGCCGGGTCAGCCAGATCCACACCAAATCCGTGCTCCAGCTGCGCGCCAAACTCGCTGACGTCGGCCGCTGAGGCCGGCCGGCCGGCGGTCGCCCCGCCGGTGGGGCCGACACCCCTTGCGGGACCTCCGTACAGTGGAGACGTGCCCAGGATTCGAGCGGCCTCCGTGGCCGAGCACCGGTCGATGCAGCGCGGCGCCCTGTTGGACGCCGCACGTTCCCTGTTGTCCGAAGGCGGGACGGAAGCCCTGACCTTCCCCGCCCTCGCGGAGCGGACCGGGCTCGCCCGGTCGTCCGTGTACGAGTACTTCCGGTCCCGCGCGGCCGTCGTCGAAGAGCTGTGCGCGGTGGACTTCCCCGTCTGGGCCGCCGAGATCGAGGCGGCGATGGAAGGGGCGCCCACGCCGGAGGCGAAGATCGAGGCCTACGTGCGCACCCAGCTGGGGCTGATCGGGGACCGGCGCCACCGCGCGGTGGTGGCGATCTCCGCCGGCGAGCTGGACGCGGGCGCGCGGGAGAAGATCCGCGCCGCGCACGGCGGCCTCGTCGCGATGATCGTCGAGGCCCTGGGCGCCCTCGGGCTGCCGGAGCCCCGGCTGTCCGCGATGCTGCTCCAGGGCGTCGTGGACGCCGCGGCCCGCCGGATCGAGCTCGGCGCCGCCGAGGACCCGGCCGTGATCACCGAGACCGCCGTCTCCATGGCCCTGCGGGGCGTCACCACCTGAGGGCCGCCGCCCCCGGGCCCGGTGCCCCGGCCCGGGAAGCGCCCGGCAGCAGCCGGGGCGTGGGGGCGGGGAGCAGCGCCAGCGGGTTCAGGTAGGCGTCCTCGCCCGCCAGCAGGCCCCAGTGCAGGCAGGGGCCGGGGCAGTGGGAGCCCTCCGTGAGCACCGCCACCACCTGCCCCGCCGCGACAGCCTCCCCTTGCGCCACCAGCGGCCGCACCGGCTCGTACGTCGTGCGCAGGCCGCCGGGGAGGGTGAGCGAGAGCACCCCGCGCCCCGCCACCCGCCCCGCGAAGTGCACCCGTCCGGGCCCCACGGCCCGGACCTCGGCCCCGGCCGGCGCCGACAGGTCCACCCCGCGGTGGCCGGCCGCGTACGGGGTCGGCGGCGGGTCCCACCAACGCGCCACGGACAACGGCGCGGGCAGGGGGCGCGCGCCCCGCACCCCGCCCGCCGCGCCCCCGCCGTGCACCGGTGCGACAACCGCCGGGGAGGCGCGGTCCGCGGCCTCCGGCCCGGCCGGGGGCGGTGGGGCGGGAAGCGGCAGGGGCAGCGCCAGCAGCAGGATGAGCAGCAGTTTCGTCATGCCCGGCAGGATCCCGCGGGCCCGGCCCGAGCGGCCCGCGCCTGTGGACGGCCGAAAGGGTGTGGACAACGGCGTCACCCGGCATACCGCCGGGTCCCGTACACTTCTTGTGGCGATCCGGGTCACCGGGTCGACTTCGCACGCCCCAGCGCCGACCGGTTCCGGTCAGGTGAAAGCGTCTCTCGGTCCCTCACAGGGGCAGGGCGCGGCGGGGCGTCAGGAACCAAAACCGAGAAACCAAGGAGATGGCCATGGCCGTCGTAACGATGCGGGAGCTGCTGGAGAGCGGCGTCCACTTCGGTCACCAGACCCGTCGCTGGAACCCGAAGATGAAGCGCTTCATCTTCACCGAGCGCAACGGCATCTACATCATCGACCTGCTCCAGTCGCTGTCGTACATCGACCGCGCCTACGAGTTCGTGAAGGAGACCGTCGCGCACGGTGGCTCCATCATGTTCGTCGGTACGAAGAAGCAGGCGCAGGAGGCCATCGCCGAGCAGGCGACCCGCGTCGGCATGCCGTACGTCAACCAGCGCTGGCTGGGTGGCATGCTCACCAACTTCTCCACCGTCTACAAGCGCCTGCAGCGTCTGAAGGAGCTTGAGGCGATCGACTTCGAGGACGTCGCCGCCTCGGGTCTCACCAAGAAGGAGCTCCTGGTCCTCTCCCGCGAGAAGGCCAAGCTGGAGAAGACCCTCGGTGGTATCCGCGAGATGTCGAAGGTTCCCAGCGCCGTCTGGATCGTCGACACCAAGAAGGAGCACATCGCCGTCGGTGAGGCGCGCAAGCTGCACATCCCGGTCGTCGCGATCCTCGACACCAACTGCGACCCCGACGAGGTCGACTACAAGATCCCGGGCAACGACGACGCGATCCGCTCCGTCACCCTGCTCACCCGCGTGATCGCCGACGCCGTCGCCGAGGGCCTCATCGCCCGCTCCGGCGCTGCGACCGGCGACTCGAAGCCGGGCGAGAAGGCCGCCGCCGAGCCGCTCGCCGAGTGGGAGCGCGACCTGCTCGAGGGCGAGAAGAAGGCCGACGCCGAGGCCCCCGCGGCCGAGGCCCCGGCCGCCGAGGCTGTCGTCGAGGCCCCGGCCGCCGACGCCGAGCAGGCCTGACCCACTGAGAGCGCCCGGCGTTCATCCGCCGGGCACTCGCAGCACGGACGATGACGGCGGGGGAGCCGCGCCACGAGCGCGCTCCTCCGCCGTTCACCCGTAGATCTACGACTTCGAGAGAGAATCACAGACTCATGGCGAACTACACCGCCGCTGACGTCAAGAAGCTCCGCGAGCTCACCGGCGCCGGCATGCTGGACTGCAAGAACGCGCTCGTCGAGGCCGACGGTGACGTCACCAAGGCCAACGAGATCCTGCGCGTCAAGGGCCTGAAGGGCGTCGCCAAGCGCGAGGGCCGTTCCGCCGAGAACGGTGCCGTCACCTCCCTGATCTCCGAGGACGCCGCCTCCGGCGTGCTCGTCGAGCTCAAGTGCGAGACGGACTTCGTGGCCAAGAGCCCGAAGTTCCTGGCCGTCGCCGACCAGCTCGCCGCCCACGTGGCCGCCACCAAGCCCGCCGACATCGAGGCGCTGCTGGCGTCCGAGATCGAGGCCGGCAAGACCGTCCAGGCGTTCGTGGACGAGGCCAACGCCAACCTCGGCGAGAAGATCGTCCTGGACCGCTTCGCGGCGTACGAGGGTGCCTTCGTGGCCTCCTACATGCACCGCACCATGCCCGACCTGCCCCCGCAGATCGGTGTCCTGGTCGAGCTGGACAAGGCCGACGCCGACCTGGCCAAGGGCATCGCCCAGCACATCGCCGCCTTCGCGCCGAAGTACCTCACCGCCGAGGACGTCCCGGCCGAGATCGTCGAGTCCGAGCGCCGCGTCGCCGAGGAGACCACCCGCGCCGAGGGCAAGCCCGAGGCCGCGATCGCCAAGATCGTCGAGGGTCGCGTCAACGGCTTCTTCAAGGACGCCACGCTGCTCGGCCAGCCCTACGCGCTGGACAACAAGAAGTCCGTCCAGAAGGTTCTGGACGAGGCCGGTGTCACCCTGAAGCGCTTCACCCGCATCAAGGTCGGCATCTGAGTCCGTCCGTACGCGACGGACGCCGGACCCCGTATAGGGTCTGAAGCAGTCGTCCGCGCTTGCGCAGGACGACCGCAGATCTGACGAGGAGGCCATTGCCGCAGAGGGAACCGCGAGGACCCACCGGCAATGGCCTTCTTCGTATGTGCACGAGGAGATCTCCATGAATCAGGGCGTGGACCCCCACACCGCATCCGACGACAAGAGCGACCACGAGAAGAAGGGTCGCCGCTTCATGCTGAAGCTCTCCGGCGAAGCCTTCTCCGGCGGCGGCGGACTGGGTGTCGACCCCGACGTCGTGCACGCCATCGCCCGCGAGATCGCGGCCGTGGTCCGCGACGGCGCCGAGATCGCGATCGTCATCGGCGGCGGCAACTTCTTCCGCGGCGCGGAGCTTCAGCAGCGCGGCATGGACCGGGCACGGTCCGACTACATGGGCATGCTCGGCACCGTCATGAACTGCCTCGCCCTCCAGGACTTCCTGGAGAAGGAGGGCATCGACAGCCGGGTGCAGACCGCCATCACCATGGGGCAGGTCGCGGAGCCGTACATCCCGCTCCGCGCCGTGCGCCACCTGGAGAAGGGCCGCGTCGTCATCTTCGGCGCCGGCATGGGCATGCCCTACTTCTCCACCGACACCACGGCCGCCCAGCGTGCCCTGGAGATCGACGCCGAAGCCCTGCTCATGGGCAAGAACGGTGTCGACGGGGTCTACGACTCCGACCCGAAGACCAACCCGGACGCGGTGAAGTTCGACGCGCTGGAGTACAGCGAGGTGCTGTCCCGGGACCTCAAGGTCGCCGACGCCACGGCCATCACGCTGTGCCGCGACAACCAGCTGCCGATCCTGGTGTTCGAGCTGCTCGCCGAAGGCAATATCGCCCGCGCCGTCAAGGGTGAGAAGATCGGCACGCTCGTGAGCGACCAGGGCACCCGGGCCTGAGCCCACCGAGCCGGGCCCCCCGGGGCCCGGTCCGGGCGGCCCGGACCGCCCGCGCCCGCCTGAACCATCCATATCTGACATGCAGGAGCACGTGGTGATCGAAGAAATCCTCCTCGAGGCCGAGGAGAAGATGGAGAAGGCCGTCGTCGTCGCCAAGGAAGACTTCGCCGCGATCCGCACCGGTCGTGCGCACCCGGCGATGTTCAACAAGATCGTGGCGGACTACTACGGTGCCATCACGCCCATCAACCAGCTCGCCTCCTTCGCCGTGCCCGAGCCGCGCATGGCGATCGTGACGCCGTTCGACGCCTCCGCGCTGCGCAACATCGAGCAGGCGATCCGCGACTCGGACCTCGGTGTCAACCCGAGCAACGACGGCCGCATCATCCGGGTGACCTTCCCGGAGCTGACGCAGGACCGCCGCAAGGAGTTCATCAAGGTCGCCAAGACCAAGGCCGAGGACTCCAAGGTCTCCATCCGCTCCGTGCGCCGCAAGGCCAAGGACGCCCTCGACAAGCTGGTCAAGGACAAGGAGGCCGGCGAGGACGAGGTGCGCCGCGCCGAGAAGGAGCTCGACGACACCACCGCGAAGTACGTCGCGCAGGTGGACGAGCTGCTCAAGCACAAGGAATCCGAGCTCCTCGAGGTCTGATGAACGACTCTCCCTGGGCCGCTGAGCCGGTTCCGGCGGGTCCCGCATACGATGCGCGGGTGGGCCCGCAGACTGCGCCCATGCCCATCGTGCCCGATGCCGCCGGCCGTGCCTTCGACGACCGGGAAGTACGCGATCGGGGGGCCGCCTTCGCCGGCGGCCCCCCGTTCCGCGCCGAGACGCCGTTGCAGGAGCCCATGCCCAGCCCCCCGCCTCCGCCTCCGCAGGCCCCGCAGGACGCCTCGCCCCCGCCGCAGAAGAAGCGCGCGGGGCGGGATCTGCGTGCCGCCATAGGGGTCGGCGTCGGCCTCGGCGCGGTGATCTTCGCCTCGCTGCTCATCGTCAAGGCCGTCTTCGTCGGCGTCATCGTCGTCGCGGTCGTGGTCGGCCTGTGGGAGCTCACCTCCCGGCTCCAGGAGAAGAAGGGCATCAAGGCCCCGCTGGTCCCGCTCGCGGTCGGCGGCGCGGCGATGATCATCGCCGGGTACGTCCGCGGGGCCGAGGGCGCCTGGGTGGCCATGGCGCTCACCGCCCTGGCCGTCCTCGTGTGGCGGATGACGGAGCCCCCCGAGGACTACCTCAAGGACGTCACGGCCGGCGTCTTCGCGGCGTTCTACGTGCCCTTCCTGGCCACGTTCGTCGCGATGCTGCTGACCCCCGACGACGGTCCGCAGCGGGTGATGACCTTCCTGCTCCTGACGGTGGTCAGCGACACCGGGGCCTACGCCGTGGGCTGGCGCTTCGGCAAGACCAAGCTCGCCCCGCGCATCAGCCCCGGCAAGACCCGCGAGGGGCTCTTCGGGGCGGTGGCCTTCGCGATGGTGGCCGGCGCCCTGTGCATGGAGTTCCTGATCGACGGCGGTGCCTGGTGGCAGGGCCTGCTGCTGGGCCTCGCGGTGGCCGTCAGCGCCACCCTCGGCGACCTCGGCGAGTCGATGATCAAGCGTGACCTGGGCATCAAGGACATGGGCACGCTGCTCCCGGGCCACGGCGGCATCATGGACCGGCTGGACTCGCTGCTGCCGACCGCTCCGGTGGTCTGGCTGCTGCTGGCGGCGTTCGTCGGCACCGGCTGACGGGCCGGGGCCGGGTTATCCTGGAGGGCGCGCCGTGTTCCACGCGGCGCGCCCTTTCCGTCCGGCGGCCGAGTCGCCGCGGACCGGCCCTGCACGCGCGGGGTGACCCCCACCCCGTCGTACCGAGGAGTACCGCATGGCCCCCCGTCCCGTTCCGGGCGAGCTCACCTTCGTCGCGCCCCGCGGAGCGAAGAAGCCGCCCCGCCACCTCGCCGACCTCACCCCGGCCGAGCGGCGCGAGGCGGTGGCCGCGATCGGCGAGAAGCCGTTCCGGGCCAAGCAGCTCTCCCAGCACTACTTCGCCCGCTACGCGCACGACCCGGCCGAGTGGACCGACATCCCGGCCGGCTCCCGCGAGAAGCTCCAGCAGGAGCTGCTGCCGGAGCTGATGAACGTCGTGCGGCACATCAGCTGCGACAACGACACCACCCGCAAGACCCTGTGGAAGCTGCACGACGGCACGCTCGTCGAGTCCGTGCTGATGCGCTACCCCGACCGGGTCACCATGTGCATCTCCTCGCAGGCCGGCTGCGGCATGAACTGCCCGTTCTGCGCCACCGGCCAGGCGGGCCTGGACCGCAACCTCTCCACCGCCGAGATCGTGCACCAGATCGTCGACGGCATGCGCGCCCTGCGCGACGGCGAGGTCCCCGGCGGCCCGGCCCGGCTGTCCAACATCGTCTTCATGGGCATGGGCGAGCCGCTCGCGAACTACAAGCGCGTCGTCGGCGCCATTCGCCGCCTCACCGACCCGGAGCCCGACGGCCTGGGCCTGTCGCAGCGCGGCATCACCGTCTCCACCGTCGGCCTGGTCCCCGCGATGCTGCGGTTCGCCGACGAGGGCTTCAAGTGCCGCCTCGCGGTCTCCCTGCACGCCCCGGACGACGAGCTGCGCGACACCCTCGTCCCGGTGAACACCCGCTGGAAGGTCCGCGAGGTCCTCGACGCGGCCTGGGAGTACGCGGAGAAGTCCGGCCGCCGGATCTCCATCGAGTACGCCCTGATCCGCGACATCAACGACCAGGCCTGGCGCGGCGACCTGCTCGGCCGCCTGCTCAAGGGCAAGCGCGTGCACGTCAACCTGATCCCGCTGAACCCGACGCCGGGCTCGAAGTGGACCGCCTCGCGCCCCGAGGACGAGAAGGCCTTCGTCGAGGCGATCGCCCGCCACGGCGTGCCGGTGACCGTCCGTGACACCCGCGGTCAGGAGATCGATGGCGCGTGCGGCCAGCTCGCTGCATCGGAACGCTAGATTCCGGTCACTGGCCGGGGTGAATCGGCCACGGGGTACCCTGTGGCCGAACCAATTGCATATTCCGACAGGGGAGCGCCACAGCGCTGAGAGTGCGGTATCCGTCATCCGCAGACCCTCTGAACCTCGCCCCGGTCATTCGGGGTAGGAAGTTCGGTCACCACTCAAGCTGTTGCGCCCTGCCCGGCGTCCGCTCGCACAGAGCGCCGGGCAGGGCCGCGTCTTCTCCTGGTCATCCCAGGAGGAATCACCAGTGAGCACCACCAAGAAGATCGCGGGCGCCGCGCTCGCGGCCGCGCTCGGCGTCACCACGCTCAGCGCCTGTGGCGGCGGCGACGCCAAGGACTCGTCCGCGGGCGCGACCGACGCCCCGAAGTCCAAGACGGTCACGCTCGTCTCCCACGACTCCTTCAACGTGACCGACACGGTCCTCAAGGAGTTCGAGCAGCAGAGCGGCTACACCGTGAAGGTGCTGAAGTCCGGCGACGCCGGCTCCGCCCTCAACCAGGAGATCCTCACCAAGGGCTCCCCGCGCGGCGACGTCTTCTTCGGCGTCGACAACACCCTGCTCTCGCGCGCCCTCGACAACGGGGTCTTCACCCCCTACGAGGCCAAGGGCCTGGACACGGTGAAGCCCGAGTTCGTGCTCGACAAGCAGCACCGGGTCACCCCGGTCGACTCCGGCGACATCTGCGTCAACTACGACAAGGCGTACTTCGCCGACAAGAAGATCGCCCCGCCGCAGACGCTGGACGACCTGGTCAAGCCGGAGTACAAGAACCTGCTGGTCACCGAGAACGCCGCGACCTCCTCGCCCGGCCTCGGCTTCCTCCTCGCCTCCGTCGGCAAGTACGGCGAGGAGGGCTGGAAGGACTACTGGAGCAAGCTCAAGGCCAACGGCGTCGAGGTCGTCGACGGCTGGGAGCAGGCCTACAACGAGCGCTTCTCCGGCTCCGCCGGCGGCAAGAAGGCCAAGGGCGACCGCCCGCTGGTCGTCTCCTACGCCTCCAGCCCGCCGGTCGAGGTCCTCTACGGCGAGCCGCAGCCGGCCGAGGCGCCCACGGGCGTGGCCACCGGCACCTGCTTCCGCCAGATCGAGTTCGCGGGCCTGCTCAAGGGCGCGAAGAACGAGGAGGGCGGCAAGGCCCTGGTCGACTTCCTGGTCTCCAAGAAGTTCCAGGAGGACATGCCGCTCCAGATGTTCGTGAACCCGGTCGTCAAGGACGCGAAGCTGCCCGACCTGTTCACGAAGCACGGCGTCGTGGTCGAGAAGCCGGAGAACGTCACTCCGGAGGCCATCGCCAAGAACCGTGAGCAGTGGGTCAAGACGTGGTCCTCGCTCGTCGTGAAGTAGAGCGCCTCCCCGCGGAGGGCGGGCGCGCCACGGCCGTCAGACTCGCTCTGATGGCCGTGCCGCTCGCCTTCTTCGGACTGTTCTTCGCCTATCCCGTCGCCGCGATCGTCGGCCGCGGGCTCAGGACGGACGAGGGCTGGCAGTTCGGCCGGTTCGGAGAGGTCCTCGCCCGGCCCGACATCGCCGGCGTGCTGTGGTTCACCACCTGGCAGGCGCTCGCGTCGACCGCCCTCACCCTGCTCCTCGCACTGCCGGGCGCGTACGTCTTCGCGCGCCTGGAGTTCCCGGGCAAGCAGCTGCTGCGCGCGCTGGTCACCGTCCCCTTCGTGCTGCCGACCGTGGTCGTCGGCAGCGCCTTCCTGGCGCTGGTCGGGCGGGGCGGGCTGCTCGACGAGCTGTGGGGCGTCCGGCTCGACACCACCGTGTGGGCGATCCTGCTCGCCCACGTCTTCTTCAACTACGCCGTCGTGGTGCGGACGGTCGGCGGCCTGTGGGCGCAGCTGGACCCGCGCCAGGAGGAGGCCGCCCGGGTGCTGGGCGCCGGGCGGTTCGCGGCGTGGCGGCGGGTGACGCTGCCCGCGCTCGGGCCGGCGGTGGCCGCGGCCTCGCTGATGGTGTTCCTGTTCACGTTCAGCTCCTTCGGCGTCGTGCAGATCCTCGGCGGGCCCGCGTACGCCACCCTGGAGGTGGAGGTCTACCGGCAGACGGCGCAGCTGCTGGACCTGCCGACCGCCGCCGTGCTGACGATGGTGCAGTTCGCGGCGATCGCCGGCGTCCTCGCCGTGCACGCCCGGACCGTGCGGCGCAGGGAGACCGCGCTGCGGCTGGTGGACCCGGCCCGCACCGCGCGGCCGCCGCACGGCTGGGGGCAGCGGACCCTGCTGGGCGGGGTGCTGCTGTCCGTGGCCCTGCTGATCGTGGCGCCGCTGGCGGTGCTGGTGGAGCGGTCCTTCGACGCGCCGGGCGGGTACGGCCTCGGCTTCTACCGGGCGCTGCAGGACGCGGGCGCCGGGGGCGGAACGTTTCTGGTGCCGCCGCTGGAGGCGATCTGGAACTCCCTCCAGTACGCGCTCGCCGCCACCGCCATCGCCCTGCTGGTCGGGGGGCTCGCGGCGGCCGCCCTCACCCGGCGCGGGGGCCGCTTCGTACGGGGCTTCGACGCGCTGCTGATGCTGCCGCTCGGGGTGTCCGCCGTGACGGTGGGCTTCGGGTTCCTGATCACCCTGGACGAGCCGCCGCTGGACCTGCGGACCTCGTGGATCCTGGTGCCGCTGGCGCAGGCGCTGGTCGGGGTGCCCTTCGTCGTACGGACCATGCTGCCGGTGCTGCGGGCCGTCGACGGCCGGCTGCGCGAGGCGGCGGCCGTGCTCGGGGCCTCGCCGCTGCGGGCCTGGCGGGAGGTGGACCTGCCGCTGGTGCGGCGGGCGCTGCTGATCGCGGCGGGCTTCGCCTTCGCGGTCTCGCTCGGCGAGTTCGGCGCGACCGTCTTCATCGCCCGGCCGGACCGCCCGACGCTGCCGGTGGCCGTGGCACGGCTGCTGGGGCGGGCCGGGGAGATGAACTACGGGCAGGCCATGGCCCTGAGCACGATTCTGATGCTGGTGTGCGCGGTG
This sequence comes from Streptomyces sp. NPDC090077, assembly GCF_044747545.1. NCBI lineage: Bacteria > Bacillati > Actinomycetota > Actinomycetes > Kitasatosporales > Streptomycetaceae > Streptomyces > Streptomyces sp. NPDC090077. The sequence continues at coordinate 91,244 of NZ_JBIVEG010000011.1, read as the reverse complement.
TCCCTGCTGGTGCTGGAGCGACTGCGACCCGACAAGACCTCGGGAGAGTTCTGATGACCCTGCTCCGGCTCGAAGGGGTGACGGTCCGCTTCGGCGACCGGGCGGTCGTGGACGCGGTCGACCTGGAGGTCGCCGAGCACGAGACCGTGTGCGTGCTCGGCCCCAGCGGCAGCGGCAAGTCCACCCTGCTGCGGGTGGTGGCCGGGCTCCAGCCGGTGTCCGGGGGACGGGTGCTGCTCGGCGGGGCCGACCAGACCGGGGTGCCGGTGCACCGGCGGGGGGTGGGCCTGATGTTCCAGGACCACCAGCTGTTCCCGCACCGGGACGTCGCCGGGAACGTCTCCTTCGGGCTGCGCGTGCGCGGCTCCGCCAAGGGCTCCGACGGGGCCCGGGTCGCGGAGCTGCTGGAGCTGGTCGGGCTCCCGGGGGCCCAGGGCCGGGCCGTCTCCTCGCTGTCCGGCGGGGAGCAGCAGCGGGTGGCCCTCGCCCGGGCCCTGGCCCCCTCGCCGCGGCTGCTGATGCTGGACGAGCCGCTGGGCCAGCTGGACCGGGGGCTGCGCGAGCGGCTGGTGGTCGAGCTCCGGGGGCTGTTCGCCCGGCTGGGCACCACCGTCCTGGCCGTCACCCACGACCAGGGCGAGGCCTTCGCGCTGGCCGACCGGGTGGTGGTGATGCGGGACGGGCGGATCGCGCAGGCCGGGACCCCGCTGGAGGTGTGGCAGCGGCCCGCGTCGGAGTTCGTGGCCCGCTTCCTCGGCTTCGAGAACGTGGTCCCGGGCACGGTGGCGGGTACCGCCGCCGCCACCGCGTGGGGCAGGGTGCCGGTCCCGGCCGGCACGCCCGAGGGGGAGCGGCGGCTGCTGGTCCGGCCGGCCGGGGTGGTGCTGAGCGAGGCCGGGCTGGGCTGCGTGGTGGAGTCCCGCACCTTCCGCGGCACGCACGTGGCCCTGCGGCTGAAGCCCGCGTCGGGGCCCGTGCTGGACGCCGAATGCGAGCTGGCCACCGCGCCGGCCGTGGGGGACCGGGTCGCGGTGGCGTTCAGCCCGTCGGAGGTCGTCGTCCTGCCGGAAGAGACGGCCTAGTCCCGGATGCCGTCGCAGGCGATCGGCAGGTGGCGCGGGCCGCGCAGGACCGCGTTCTGCCGGTAGGGCGGCGGGTCCTCCAGCAGCCGGGGGTTCTCCAGCCTGCGGGCCAGCTCGCTCAGGGCCAGCGCCCCCTCCAGCCGGGCCAGTGGAGCGCCGAAGCAGCTGTGGATGCCGCTGCCGAGGCCCAGGTGCTGGACGTCCGCGCGGTCCGGGTCGAACCGGTCGGGGTCCTCGAACCGCTTCGGGTCCCGGTTCCCCGAGGCCAGGATCAGCCAGAGCGAGGAGCCCTTGGGGATGGTCACCCCCGCGACGTCGATGTCGGACAGCGTGGTGCGCTGCGGCAGCAGCTGCACCGGCGGCTCGTAGCGCAGCAGCTCCTCCACGATCGGCACGCCCAGGTTCGGATCGGCGCGCAGCCGGGCCAGGTGCTCCGGGTGGCGCAGCAGGGTGAGCATGCCGTTCGTGATCAGGTTGACGGTGGTCTCGTGCCCCGCGATCAGCAGCAGGGCCGCGGTGCTGAGCACCTCCATCGTGGTCATGCTGCCGTCCGGCCCCTGCGCGGTCGCCAGCTCCGAGAGCATGTCCCCGGTGGGGTTCTTGCGCCGCTCCTCGATCAGCCCGGCCAGGTACATGCCGAGCTCCATCCGGGCGCCCTTCGTCTTCTCGGCCCGCTCGGCGGGATCGGCGTCCGGATCCGGGTCCAGGCTCGCGGCGAGGGTGTCGGCCCAGACGTGGAAGCGTGCCTCGTCCTCGGGGGGTACGCCGAGCAGCCGGCAGATCACGGTGACCGGGAACGGGTACGAGAACTGCTCGACCAGGTCGATCCGCGCGGGGTCGCCCTCCTTGACGATCGTGTCGATCAGCCCGTTGACGATGCCGCCCAGCTCACCGCGCATCTGCTCGACGCGGCGCGGCGAGTGCGGCGGCCCGAACGGGCGGTTCGTCATCCGGCGCAGCCGGTCGTGGTCGGGCGGGTCCAGCTTCAGGAAGGAGGGCGGCAGGACGCCCTCCCCGTCGTCCTCGCCCGCCTCGCCCAGCGGGTCGCCGGCGGCCGAGCTCAGGTTGCGGGCGTCGGAGCTGATCCGCGGATCGTGCAGCAGGCCCTTGATCTCGTGGTACGTGCTGAGGACGTACGGGCCGGTCCCGTCGTGGAACACCGGTGTCTCGCGGAGCTCCGCGTACAGGGGGTAGGGGTTGGCACGGCTGGAGTAGTCGAGGATCTGCCGCAGGATGCCTTCAGTCATGAGAGGTCCTCGTGCTCAGTTGTGCGCCGGCGTGAACGTCATCCGCCGGTCGGCCGGTGAGTAGCCGCTCAGGGTGATGGTCGGGCCGTGCGTGGGGACCGACGGGTCGGGGAAGTCCGCGTCCAGCGGCCTGTTCCCCTCGGGCCTGCGGTCCACCGTCGAGTAGGGCGGCGGGAACGGCGCGGTCTGCTCGATCTGCTGCTCGTAGAAGTCCAGCCAGCGGCACTGGTCGAAGGTGACGGCGCCGATGACGCGGCCCTGGTAGCCGTACACGCCGACGAAGCGGCGCTCGGCGCGCGAGCCCTGGGTGATGACGATCTCGGTCCCCATCGAGGGGACCCCGACCGATTTGATGTTCACCCCGAACTGGGAGGACCAGAAGGCCGGGACCCAGACGTGCGGGCGGCGCTGCGAGCTTTCGCTGAGCATGTTGTGCGCGGCCGTCTCGGCCTGCGCGACGGCGTTGCCCCAGTGCTCCAGGGACAGGAACTGGTAGCCGAAGAGGGCGTGCGGGGAGCGGGCCACGTCGCCGGCCACGTAGATGTCGTCGGTGACGATGCCCCAGATGTCGAAGGCCCGGCAGCCGGCGTCGCAGGCGATGCCGCGCGGGCCCGCGCCGAGTCCGGAGCCGGCCAGCCACTCGGTGTTGCGCTGGGCGCCGAGCGAGACGACGACCACCTCGGCCTCCAGCCGGGTGCCGTCGGAGAGCTGTGCGGAGCGGACCCTGCCGGACGAGTCGCCCTCCAGGCTGGTCACCATGATCCCGGTGCGCAGGTCCACCCCGTTCTCCCGGTGCATGTCGGCCGCGACGGCGCCGACCACCCCGCCGAGCGCGCCGACCAGGGGCCCGTCTCCGCGTTCCGCCACGGTGACGGCCAGGCCGCGCTCCCGGCAGGCGGAGGCGATCTCGGAGCCGGTGAACCCGGCGCCGATGACGAGCACCCGGCCCGGTTTGGCGGCGAGCGCGCGTTCCAGGGCCGCGCCGTCGTCCCGGGTGCGCAGGACGAAGACCCCGTCGAGGGCTCCCTCCTCGGGCTTGGGCCACGGCCGGGCGCGGACGCCGGTGGCGATCAGCAGCCGGTCGTACTCCACCTCGTCCCCGTCGGCGAGGCGGACCCGGCGGGCCGCCATGTCCAGACCGGCGGCGGGTACGCCGAGCCGCCACTTGGCGTCGATGTCCCGGCGGCGGGGGAGGGCCGTGCGGTCCGCGGTCGCCTTGCCGAGCAGGACCTGCTTGGACAGCGGGGGCCGGTCGTACGGTTCGTGGGGTTCGTCGCCGATCATCGTCAGGGATCCCGTGAACCCCTTTTCGCGCAGGGTCTCGGCGGCCCTCAGGCCGGCCAGGGAGGCCCCCACGACGACGATGCGTCCTTCGCGCTTGAGCCGCTCAAGGGCTGCGTCACCGCTCACCACGCGCCTCCGTGGTCGACAGGGACCCGTTCACCGCGTCCAGCAGGATGGCCCGGACGGGGCAGGCGTGGACGGCGCGGACGACGTCCTCGCGGTGCTCCTCGTCGGGCTCCGGGTCGTAGAGCAGGGACTCGTCGCCGTGCATGGCGAAGACGTCCGGTGCGAGGAACGCGCACTGCGCGTACCCCTGGCACCGGTTGAGGTCCACGACAAGCCTCATGGGGCATCAGCCTTTCCGTGACCTGTTGACCCCCACCGCCCCCGACACCCTCCCGGTCTCCAGCATGCGCGCGCGACCCGTATGGCGCCTGCCGGGAGGGGGAGGGCCCGGAATCAGGCCGTCTGACGCAGGTTGGTGCGCAGGACGTGGACGCTGACGACCATCACCCAGAACGGGAAGACCAGCTCCGCCCAGGGCACGCCCGAGCCGAGGAGGAGCAGCACCAGTCCGGTGGCGAGGCCGAGCGCGACCAGCGGGCGCGGGAAGACGCCGAGCCGGCGCCCGATGGTCGAGGTCACGAAGACGAAGACGGCCGCCATGCGCATCGCGTAGGTCGTGAGGACGGTGTACGCGAAGGGGCGGCCGAACCCGGACGGCGCGGGGGCCTCCTGGAGCACCGTGCCGGCGGCCGCGGCGGCGACGAAGAGACTGGCGACGAAGAGGTAGCCGCTGCCGAGGAACACCGTCGAGACGAACCGGTCCTCCCCGTCGCCGGAGTGGGAGCGCAGGGCCCCCATGAACCACAGGAAGAAGATCCCGGCGAAGGGGACGATCTCCAGGGCCAGCCGGACGGCCCAGCGGTCGGCCTCGGCGACCGGGGCGTCGGAGGGGTTCCCGGAGGGGATGGCGAGCCTCATCAGCACGATCGCCAGCGCGAGCAGTACGGCGAAGACGAGCCCGGCCGTCCCTGCGGCCCGGGGCGTGCGCATCCGCGTGGTGGTGGACTCCATGCCTTCAGCAGGCGGCACCCGCCGGGCCCCCGCCACCGGGGGGACCCCACGGGAGTGAATCCGCGGCCCGGTCCGCCGGGCCGCGGAGCCGGGTCAGTGCACCGGTGCCGGCACGGGCTCCTCGGCGGGCTCCTCGGCCCCGTCGTGGTTGCCGTACCAGGCGACGGCGACGGCGCCGGCGACCGCCAGGACGAAGCCGGTCACCGCGAGCCAGGCCAGGCCCGGGCGGGAGGCGTCGCCGAGCCACAGGACGCCGATCGCGCCCGGGAGCACGGTCTCGCCGACGACCAGGGCGGCGGTGGCGCCGTTGACCGAGCCGATCTGGAGGGCGACCGTGTGCAGGTACATGCCGCCGAAGCCCGCGATGAGGATGGCGTACAGCGCCGGGTCGGTGGCGAGGGCGAAGGGGTCGAAGGGGTCCACTCCGTTGAGGATGCGCACGCCGACGCCCAGCGCGCCGAAGGCCAGACCCGACAGCAGGCCCGCGAGGATCGCGGCCCGGGCGCCGAGGAAGCGCACGGCCACCGTGCCGCCGACGATGATGACCAGGGTCACGGCCAGCAGCCACCAGTGGGTGGCCATGGGGGCGTGGTGGTCGCCCTCGTGGCCGGCGGCGGTCGCCAGCAGCACCAGCGCCGCGCAGACGACGCCGATCGAGGTCCATTCCTTGCGGGTCAGCCGGATGCCCAGCATCTTCACGCTGAGCACGGCGGTGATCACCAGGTTGGCGCTGATCACCGTCTGGGAGAGGAACAGGGGCAGCATGCGGGCCGCCAGCGCGCCCAGTCCGAAGCCCACGAAGTCCAGGATGGTGCCGACGATGAACTCCCAGGTCATCGCGGCCTTGGCGGTGGAGGCCAGGTTCGGTCCGCCGTGGGCGGTCACACCGGCGGCGGCCGGGGACATCCGGGCGGCGCGGCGTGAACCCACGGCTTGCAGGACAGAGCCCGTGCCGTAGCAGATGGACGCCGCGACAGCGGTCAGCAGGCCTATGAGCACAGAAGGCTCCGTTCAACGTCTGGCAGGTAAGGCGGTACCTCTGCCAGACGTCATAACGGGCCGGGAAGTTGCCTCCGCAAGGGAGTTCGTTGACCGGTTCTTTGCCCTGCCGGGGCTCAGGCCATGGCGGCGAGCGCGTCCGGGACCTCTTCCACCGAGTCCACCAGCGCGATCCGCGCCTCCATCGCCCGGCCCGAGGCCAGCGCCCGCAGCAGCGGCCAGACGGGCAGCCGCTCGGTCCAGTGGGCGCGGCCGACCAGGACCATCGGGGTCGGCTCGGACCGCGACTCGTAGTAGTTCGGCGTCGCGTTGTCGAAGACCTCCTGCACGGTGCCCGCCGCGCCCGGCAGGAAGACCACGCCCGCGTTGGACCGGGCGAGCAGCCCGTCCTCGCGGGTGGCGTTCGCGAAGTACTTGGCGATCTGCCCGGCGAAGGCGTTCGGCGGCTCGTGGCCGTAGAACCAGGTGGGGATGCCGACCGAGTCCCCGCCGCTGGGCCAGCGCTCCCGCACGGTGAAGGCCGCGCGCGCCCAGTCGGAGACCGACGGGGTGAAGGAGGGCACCTTCGCCAGCAGCTCCAGCGCCTCGGGCAGCGCCTCGTCCGGAGCGGGCGCCAGGTAGGCGCCGAGGTTGGCGGCCTCCATCGCGCCGGGGCCGCCGCCGGTGGCGACGGTCAGTCCGGACCGGGCCAGGGTCCGGCCCAGTTCCGCCGCGCCGCGGTAGTCCGTACCGCCCCGGGCCATGGCGTGGCCGCCCATCACGCCGATGACGCGGGCACCCGAGAGGTGTTCGTCGAGGGCGTCGGAGACGGCGTCGTCGTGAATGGAGCGGAGCATCGAGGAGAAGACGTCGCCGTCGGACTTGGTCTCCTGGAACCAGGCGTAGGCCTCGGCGTCCGGGGTGGTCTCGTAGCCTTCGGCCAGACCGGTGAAGAGCTCCTCGGCCGTGTACAGCAGACCCCGGTACGGATTGAACGGCAGGTCCGGTATCGGCGGGAAGACGAGCGCCCCGTCCGCGCGGACCTTCGCCGAGGCGTCGGGTTCCATCGCGCAGCCCAGGAAGACGGCCGCGGAGGTGTCGGCGGACAGCAGGGCGAAGGTCCGCTCCAGGAGGTTGACCGACTGGATCCGGTAGCCGCTCAGGGAGCCCCGGGCCACGACCCGGTCGAACTCGGCGAGCGTCTCGATCTCGATGTCTGCGTTGACCATTCGGCCCACCCTAAGGGCTGGCCGTCTCAGCGGGTCAGTGCCAGCGACGTCAGCTGCGCCACACCCCAGCCGAGCCCCGCGGCGGCCGCGAGCAGCACGCCCGCCCGTACGGCGGCGGCCGTACGCAGCACCGTGCCCGGCGTGCCGAGGCCGGCCAGCGCCTCCCGGGAGGCGGAGCGGGCCTGCCGGGACTCGACGGCCGTGGTGAGCAGGGTCCCGGCCGCGCACAGGGCCACCAGGGCGGCGGCGGGGCCGGTCAGCGGGCCGAGCGGGGCGAGGGAGCCGCCCCGGCCGTGCGGGGCGAGGGCGGTCAGCGCGGCGGCGCCGACGGCGGCCAGCACCCCGAGCGGCCGGCCCAGCCGGGGTGCCTCCTCCTGGAGGCCGCGCCCGGCCAGCAGCCGCAGCAGCCCCGGCCGGACGGCCTGCACCAGGGTCCCGCAGGCGTAGGCCAGTCCGGGACCGGCGAGGGCCAGTCCGACCGCGATCAGCGCGCAGCCGGCCGGTACGCCGGCTCCGCCGGGCCGCGCGTACGCCAGGGCGGCGAGCCCGCAGGCGGCCAGTGCGACGCCCCAGGGCACGCCGGTCTGCGGGGCCAGTCCGGCGTGCGGCGGGCGGGGCCGCAGGGCGAGGGCGGTGGCGGCGGCGGCCGTCAGCGGGACCAGGGCCAGCAGGGTGAGGGCGGCGGCCACCGGCAGGGGCCGGTCCGCGTGCAGCAGGCGGGCGCCGGCGCCGTCGAAGGGCAGCCCGGAGAGCTCGCCCCGCAGGTGGAGGAAGGCGGCCAGCGCGAGGGAGCTGCCGAGGGCGCACGCGACGGCGGTGGAGACGGCGGCGACCAGGGTGAGCCGTACGGGTCCGAGCCCGGCGGCGTCGAGTCCGTCCCGGGGCCGGGTCGCGGGGTCGGTGCGGGCGACGGCCACCGCGAACTGGGCGGTGGCCGCGAGCGGGACCAGCGCCCACAGCAGCCGGGGGAACGATCCGGCGGGCCGGGCGGTCGCGTCCGCGAGAACGTACAGCAGGAGGAACCCGGTGCCGGAGGCGGCGGCGGCGACCAGCAGCCGGCGCAGCTGGAGCAGGGGGCGGGAGCCGCGGACTAGGCGGAGAGCGAGCACGCGGTCTGGTCCTCCGTGGTGAGGGCGGAGGCGGCGGCCGCGGCGCCGGCCGGCCGGCCGTCGAGCAGGGCCAGGGCGCGGTCGGCGCCGGCCGCGGTCTCCTCGTCGTGGGTGGCCAGCAGGACGGTGATGCCGTGGGAGCGGGCGGCGCTGGTCAGGGTGCGCAGCAGCAGGGCGCGTTCGGCGCGGTGCAGTGCGGCGGCCGGCTCGTCGGCGAAGAGCACCGCGGGCTGCGCGACCAGGGCGCGGGCCAGGGCGACCCGCTGGGCCTCGGCGCGGTTGAGGGCGCCGGGGCGCTTCTTGGCGAAGCGGTCGAGGTCGAGGCGCTCCAGCCATTCGAGTGAGGTCCGGCGGGCGGTGCGGTGCGGGGTGCCGCCGATCAGCAGGGGGAGGGCGGCGTTCTCCCAGACCTTGAGCTCGGGGAGCAGCTGCGGTTCGGGGCCGATCCAGGCGAACCGGTCGCGGCGCAGGCGCTCGCGTGCGGCGGCGCCCAGGGTGTGGACCGGGACGCTGTTGAACCAGACCTCGCCCTGTTCGGGCAGGAGCTGCCCGGCCAGACAGCGCAGCAGGGTGCTCTTGCCGCAGCCGCGCGGGCCGGTCACGGCGAGGATCTCGGCCTGGCGGACTCCGGCGGAGACGCCGATCAGGCCGGTGGAGCCTCCGTGGGAGTAGTGCAGGGACCGGGCCCAGAGCAGGTCGTCCTGCGGCGGGGCCTGGTCGGGCCGGGCCTTGTCCGGGGGAGCCACCATGGCGTACACCTCCGTCCGGGGGAACGAAGCGGAGCCCTTTCGGTCACTGGCGCCGCAAGGAGATGTAAAGAGATGAACGTCGTGAAAGCTGACAGCACACGGCCCGGACCCCCGCGTTCTACTCGAACGGAGGATCCGGGCCGTGTGGTCGGGCCGGTGGAACCGGGACCGGTTAGAGCTTGGTCCACGCCTCGGTGAGCACCGAGCGCAGGATGCCTTCGATCTCGTCGAAGGTGCCCTGGTCGGCGATCAGCGGCGGGGCCAGCTGGATGACCGGGTCCCCACGGTCGTCGGCCCGGCAGTACAGGCCGTTGTCGAAGAGAGCCTTGGAGAGGAAGCCGTAGAGCACGCGCTCGGTCTCCTCGTCCGTGAAGGACTCCTTGGTGACCTTGTCCTTGACGAGCTCGATGCCGTAGAAGAAGCCGTTGCCGCGGACGTCGCCGACGATCGGGAGGTCGTGCAGCTTCTTCAGGGTGTTGAAGAAGTTGCCCTCCTGGTCCAGCACGTGCTGGTTCAGGCCTTCCTTGTCGAAGATGTCGAGGTTGGCGATGGCCACCGCGGAGGACACGGGGTGTCCGCCGAAGGTGTAGCCGTGCAGGAAGGTGTTGTCGCCCTTGTAGAAGGGCTCCGCGATGCGGTCCGAGACGATGCAGGCACCGATCGGGGAGTAGCCCGAGGTCATGCCCTTGGCGCAGGTGATCATGTCCGGCACGTAGCCGAACTTGTCACAGGCGAACATCGTGCCCAGGCGGCCGAACGCGCAGATGGTCTCGTCGGAGACGAGCAGCACGTCGTAGGTGTCGCAGATCTCGCGGACCCGCTGGAAGTACCCGGGCGGGGGCGGGAAGCAGCCGCCGGCGTTCTGCACGGGCTCCAGGAAGACGGCCGCGACGGTGTCGGGGCCCTCGAAGAGGATCTGCTGCTCGATCTGGTCGGCGGCCCAGCGGCCGAAGGCCTCGGGGTCGTCGCCGTGGATCGGGGCGCGGTAGATGTTGGTGTTCGGCACCTTGTGCGCGCCGGGGACCAGCGGCTCGAAGGGGGCCTTCAGCGCCGGCAGGCCGGTGATGGACAGCGCGCCCTGCGGGGTGCCGTGGTAGGCCACCGCACGCGAGATGACCTTGTACTTGGTGTGCTTGCCCTGCAGCTTGAAGTACTGCTTGGCGAGCTTCCAGGCGGTCTCGACGGCCTCGCCGCCACCGGTGGTGAAGAAGACCTTGTTCAGGTCGCCCGGGGCGTAGTCGGCGAGGCGCTCGGCGAGCTCGACGGCCTTGGGGTGCGCGTACGACCACACGGGGAAGAACGCGAGCTCCTGGGCCTGCTTGTACGCGACCTCGGCCAGCTCCTTGCGGCCGTGACCGGCGTTGACCACGAACAGTCCGGCGAGACCGTCCAGGTAGCGCTTGCCCTTGTCGTCGAAGATGTAGGTGCCCTCACCCCGCACGATGGTGGGGACGGGCGCGTTCTCGTACGACGACATGCGGGTGAAGTGCATCCACAGGTGGTCGTAGGCGGTTTTGGAGAGGTCCTGGCTCACGGGCTATCGAGTTCCCCACATGTAGGTCTGCTTCTTCAGCTTCAGATAAACGAAGCTTTCGGTTGATCGCACGCCGGGGAGCGTGCGGATCTTCTTGTTGATCGTTTCGAGCAGGTGGTCGTCGTCCTCGCAGACGATCTCCACCATCAGGTCGAACGACCCCGCGGTCATCACGACGTACTCGCACTCGGCCATGGCGGTCAGTGCGTCGGCCACCGGGTCGAGGTCTCCCTCGACGTTGATGCCGACCATCGCCTGGCGCCGCAGGCCCACGGTGAGCGGGTCGGTGACGGCGACGATCTGCATGACGCCCTGGTCGAGCAGCTTCTGCACGCGCTGGCGCACCGCCGCTTCGGAGAGGCCCACGGCCTTGCCGATCGATGCATACGGACGGCGACCGTCCTCCTGCAGTTGCTCGATGATCGCCAGGGACACAGCATCGACCGAAGGGGACGGTTGTCTGTTCCTGGAATCTGCGCTTCGACTGACCACGAGCTCACTGTGCACGAGGAGTCGTCTGTTCCGCAACCCGTAATCGATGAAATCCGTTGCCAAGCGTCTTCGATTGCACGGATTTCGTAGTTGGCCGGGTCTGGCTCTGTCGAAAGCGTCGCCGGAGGAGCTAGGCTTAACAGGTCGTCTCAATCATTGGACATGTGATCAGGAGAGTGGCTGTAGTGACCACCGAACTGCGTCGTCTGCGCAACTACATCGGCGGGGAGTTCAAGGACGCCGCCGACGGGCGGACCACCGACGTGGTCAACCCCGCGACCGGCGAGGTGTACGCCACCGCCCCGCTCTCGGGCCAGGCCGACGTCGACGCCGCCATGGCCGCCGCCGCGGCGGCCTTCCCGGGCTGGCGTGACACCACGCCGTCGGAGCGTCAGAAGGCGCTGCTGAAGATCGCGGACGCCTTCGAGGCGCGCGCGGACGAGCTGGTCGCCGCCGAGTCGGAGAACACCGGCAAGCCGCTGGGCCTGACGGCCAGCGAGGAGCTCCCGCCGATGGTGGACCAGATCCGCTTCTTCGCGGGCGCCGCGCGCCTGCTGGAGGGCCGCTCGGCCGGCGAGTACATGGACGGGATGACCTCGATCATCCGCCGTGAGCCGGTCGGCGTCTGCGCCCAGGTGGCGCCGTGGAACTACCCGATGATGATGGCCGTGTGGAAGTTCGCCCCGGCGATCGCCGCGGGCAACACCGTCGTCCTCAAGCCCTCGGACACCACCCCGGCCTCGACCGTCCTGATGGCCGAGATCATCGACTCGGTGCTCCCCAAGGGCGTCTTCAACGTCGTCTGCGGCGACCGCGAGACCGGCAAGGCCATGGTCGAGCACTCCACCCCGGCGATGGCCTCCATCACCGGTTCGGTGCGCGCCGGCATGCAGGTCGCCGAGAGCGCCTCCAAGGACGTCAAGCGCGTCCACCTGGAGCTCGGCGGCAAGGCCCCCGTCGTGGTCTTCGAGGACGCCGACCTGGCCAAGGCCGTCGAGGACATCGCGGTCGCGGGCTACTTCAACGCCGGCCAGGACTGTACGGCCGCCACCCGCGTGCTCGTGCACGAGTCGATCCACGACGAGTTCGTGGCCGCGCTGGCCAAGGCCGCCGCGGAGACCAAGACCGGTCAGCCGGACGACGAGGACGTGCTGTACGGCCCGCTGAACAACCCGAACCAGCTGGCGCAGGTGGCGGGCTTCGTCGACCGCCTCCCCGCCCATGCCAAGGTCGAGGCGGGCGGCCACCGCGTCGGCGAGAAGGGCTACTTCTACGCCCCGACCGTCGTCTCCGGTCTGAAGCAGGACGACGAGATCATCCAGAACGAGGTCTTCGGCCCGGTCATCACCGTCCAGTCCTTCACCGACGAGGCCCAGGCCCTGGAGTTCGCGAACGGCGTCGATTTCGCCCTCGCGTCCTCCGTGTGGACCAAGGACCACGCCCGCGCGATGCGCATGTCCAAGAACCTCGACTTCGGCTGCGTGTGGATCAACACCCACATCCCGCTCGTCGCCGAGATGCCGCACGGCGGCTTCAAGAAGTCCGGCTACGGCAAGGACCTCTCCGCCTACGGCTTCGAGGACTACACCCGCATCAAGCACGTGATGACCTCGCTCGACGCCTGATCCGCGGCCGCCGCCGCGTCGGCGGCGCACTGATCACCCAAGGGTCCTGACGGGGCGGGCAGTAGACATCTTGTCTATTGCCCGCCCCTTCGCGTTGCCCGAGGCTCTGACCATGTCTGCACTCGTCTCCCGTCGCGCGGCGCTGCGCGGCCTCGGTGCCGCCGGTCTGCTCGCCGCCCTCGCCGGCTGCGGCGTGCCCGCCGCCTACGTCCCGGAGGACCGGCGCGAGGCCCGGGACCTCTCGGACCGCGACCGCTCCCTCTCCTTCTCCAACTGGCCGCTCTACATCGACACCGACGACGAGGACGAGGAGAGCCGTCCGACCCTGGAGGCGTTCACCCGCAGGACCGGCATCCGGGTCCGCTACACCGAGGAGATCAACGACAACGACGAGTTCTTCGGCAAGGTCAGCCCGGCCCTGATGAACCACCAGGCGACCGGCCACGACCTGGTCGTGGTCAGCGACTGGATGGCCGCCCGCTTCGTCCACCTGGGCTGGGCCCAGAAGATGGACCGCTCGGCGCAGTCCAACGTCGCCAAGTACCTGGACCCGCAGCTGCGTTCGCCCGCCTTCGACGAGGGGCGGCTGCACACCGTCCCCTGGCAGTCCGGGATCACCGGCATCGCCTACAACCGCAGGGCGCTGGGCCGGGAGATCAAGTCCGTCAAGGACCTCTGGCACCCGGACCTGGCGGGCAAGGTGACCCTCTTCTCGGGCCTCGACGAGTCCTTCGCCCTCCTGATGCAGGGCAACGGCACCGACGTCACCCGCTGGACCGAGTCCGACTTCCACCGGATGGCCGACCAGGTCGAGGACCTGGTGCGCAAGAAGCACATCCGCCGCTTCACCGGCAACGACTACACCTCCGATCTGGGCAAGGGGGACGTCCTGGCCTGCCAGGCCTACTCGGGCGACGCCATCCAGCTCCGGGCCGACAACCCCGACATCGAGTTCGTGGTCCCCGAGGAGGGCGCCGAGCTGTGGGCCGAGAGCCTGCTCGTCCCCAACCTCGCGCGGCACAAGGCCAATGCCGAGGCCCTCGTCGACCACTACTACGACCCCGCGGTGGCGGCGGAGCTGGCGGCCTCGGTCAACTACGTCTGCCCGGTGCCCGCCGCCCGCGAGGTGCTGGCCGCCTCGTCGGACGAGGAGACCGCCCGGCTGGCGGAGAACCCGCTGGTCTTCCCCGACGACGCGATGCGCCGGCGCCTCGCGGTGGCCCGGGACATCTCCTCGGCCGAACGCCCTTCCCTCGCCAAGCGCTGGAACGCCATCGTCGGACTGTGATCATGGTCTCCCGATAGGAACTGAACATGTTCAGGAAATTGGCTGAACGTGTTCAGTTCTGTAGGTAGGCTCCTTTCCATGAGCGAGAGAAGCGCCCTCCAGCGGCGGATCCGTAACTGGCTTGTGCTGTTCCTGGTCTGCCTGGTCCTCAGTGGACTCACCGCATTCCCCCTGGTCACCGAGCTCCGCTGGGCCAACGAGCTGGTCTCCAACGACTGGCTGCGCCGGGTGGGGGACGGACTGGAGCGGGCCGACTCCGAGTACCCCTTCCTCCTCTACGGCACCGACTGGCTCGCCTTCGCCCACCTGGTGATCGCCGTGTTCTTCTACGGAGTCCACCGCGACCCGGTCCGCAACATCTGGATCGTCGAGGCCGGCATGGTCGCCTGCGTCGGCATCGTCCCCCTCGCCCTCCTCAGCGCGCCGGTCCGGGGGATCCCCGGCTGGTGGTCGGTCATCGACATGTCCTTCGGGGTCTTCGGCATCCTCCCCCTGATCGCTCTGCGCCGCCTGATCAAGCGCCTGGAGGCGTTGGAGGCACTGGAGGGCGCGGAGGGCGCCGGCTACCGCGCGAAGGCCGCCCCGATGATGCCGTAGGCCACCGGGTTCATGTCCCCCTTGGCGTTCGTGGAGTTCACCGAATAGACCAGCGTGCGGGACAGGTCGCGGGTGCCGCCGATGACCGTGCTGTAGCCGTGCCGCGAGCCCGTCTTGCCGTACAGCTTCGTACCGTCGGGAAGCGGGAACTCCTTCAGGCCGGCCGTCTGGACCGCGCGCTCCCCGGTCGTGCTCGCGGCGTCCGGGACGTCGGGCACCGTGAACATCTCCTCCAGCTGTGCCTTCGGGACGAGCTTGCCGCCGAACAGGGCCACCGTGAAGCGCTCCAGGTCCGCCGTGGTCGAGATCAGGTCCCCCGCGGCCCAGTTGGAGGAGGAGTTCCACTCCGACACGTCCACCAGCGAGCGGCTCCCGTCCGCTGCCGTGACCGCCTGGTAGCCGTGGTTGTACGGACCCGGTATGCGGTTCTGGGTCCGGGCCGGGAACGAGGTGTGGCGCAGGCCGAGCGGCCTGAGGATCCGGTCCCCGACGGCTTTCTCGTACGCCGTCCCCGTCACCTTCTCGATCAGCACGCCCAGCACCGTGTAGTGGATGTTGCTGTACCGCTGCTTCTCGCCCGGCCTGAACTCCGGCCCCTTCGCGACCGCGTTGGCGATCAGCGCGTGCGGGTCGACCACGTCGAAGCGGTGGGCGTACTCGGCCTCGAAGGTGTCCCCGGGGCCGTCGGCGGAACGCAGACCGCTCGTGTAGTTCAGCAGCTGCCGCACCTTCACCGGCTCGAAGCCGGGCAGCAGCCCCGGCAGGTAGTCCTGCACCGGCCGGTCCAGGTCCACCCTGCCCTCGGCCGCCAGCTGGAGCACCACCGCCGCCGTGAACGCCTTCGTCACCGACCCGGCCCGGAACCGGGCGTCCTCCACCGCCGCCCGCCCGCCGCGGACGTCCGCGACACCGGAAGAGCCCCGCCAGGTGCCGCTCGTACCGCCCACCCGTACCAGCGCCGCGGTCGCGTGCTCGTTCCGCGCCCCGACGCCCGCGAGCGCCTTCTCCAGCGCCGCCGCGTTCGGCGGCGTCGTGAAGACCGGGGCGGGCACCCCCGTCGAGACCCGCGCGGGAGCCGGCGCGGCCTGGGCGGCGGCCACCGGACCGGCGACGACCCCCAGGACCAGAGCGGCGGCGACGAGCGTGCGCGTACGTGCCTTCATGACGGTTCCCCCTGTGTGCGACCCGCGGGGCCCGCTGCCCCCCGATGACCTCAATGCTCCAGGTCAGAGGGGTGGTTGCGGATCACCAACAAGAGTGGTCTTCAGCGGTACGACAACTCACCGGCGCGAGGGAGCCGACACGCCGCCCCTCACTCTCCAGAGGGAGGAACCCACGAGGGACCCTCCGTACCCGCCGCGATCAGACCCGTCTCGTACGCGCAGATCACGGCCTGGATCCGGTCCCGCAGCCCCAGCTTCGCCAGCACGTTCCCCACGTGCGACTTCACCGTGTGCTCGCTCACCACCAGCGCTTCCGCGATCTCCGCGTTCGACAGCCCCCGCCCCAGGTGCAGCAGCGTCTCCCGCTCGCGGGCCGTCAGCACACCCAGCCGCTCCGCCGCACGCGGGTCCGGCACGGCCGGCCGGGCCGTCGCGGCCGTGTACTCCTCGATCACCCGCCGCGCCACCGACGGCGCCAGCAGCGACTCGCCCGCCGCCACCACCCGCACCGCGTGCACCAGGTCGTCCCGCCGCACGTCCTTCAGCAGGAACCCGCTCGCCCCCGCGTGCAGCGCCTCGTAGACGTACTCGTCCGAGTCGAAGGTCGTCAGCATCACCGTCCGGCACGCGCTCCGCGCCGAGATCGCCCGGCAGGCCTCTATCCCGTCCAGCACCGGCATCCGCACGTCCAGCAGCGCCACGTCCGGAGCGAGCCGCTCGACCGCCGACACCGCCGCCGCACCGTCCCCGACCTCCGCCACGACCTCGATGTCCTCCTGGACGTCCAGGATCATCGCGAACCCGCTGCGCACGAGCTCCTGGTCGTCGGCCACCACCACACGGATCGTCACTTCCCCACCTCCAGCGGCGAGGTTACAACCACCGTGAAACCGCGCCCGCCCGCGCCGGGCCCGGTCCACGCCGTCCCGCCGTGCGCCGCCGCCCGCTCGCGGATCCCGATCAGGCCGTGCCCGCCCGGAGCGCCGCCGGCCGGGCCCCGTCCGTCGTCCGTGACCCGCACCGCGAGCTCCTGGGCCCCGTACTCCAGGCGCACGTCCACCGCCGAGGCCCCCGCGTGCTTCACCACGTTGGTCAGCGCCTCCTGCACCACCCGGTGCACCGTCGCCTCCAGCGCCGCCGGCAGCTCGCGCACCTCGCCCGTCCGCTCGTACGACACCGCGAGCCCACTCGCCCGCACCCGGTCCACCAGCGCCGGCAGTGCCCCGATCCCCGGCTGGGGAGCACGCGGAGCGGCCTCCTCCGCTCGCAGCACGCCCAGGATCGTCCGCAGCTGCGCCATCGCGTCCCGGCCCGTCTCGGCGATCGCCTCGAAGGCCGCCTCCGCCCGCTCCGGAGCCCGCCGCACGGCCACCGGACCGGCCTCCGCCTGCACGATCATGATGCTGACGGCGTGCGAGAGGATGTCGTGCATCTCCCGCGCGATGCGCGCCCGTTCGCGCGCGGCCGCCTGCTCCGCCTCGATCCGGTTCGCCCGCTCCAGCTGCGCGGCCCGGTCCAGGGCCGCCTCCGTGTAGGCCTGCCGGACGGCCTGGAGCCGCCCGAGGGCGAACGCCGCCCCGAACACGAACAGCGCGAACAGCAGCTCCCTGGCCGTACCGGTGTTGAACGCGACGGACACGGCGATCACCGCGATCAGGGCCGTCCCGACGACCAGCCGCACCCGCGAGGCGCCCAGGAGCGCGATCGAGTAGACGCAGACCAGCGCGGCGTACGGCAGCGGCTGCCCGGGGCCGTCCAGGGCCAGCTGGTAGGCCGAACCGGCCGCGACCACCCCGAGGAGCGCCGTCACGGGCGCCCGGCTCCGCCACACCAGCGGCACGTTGCCCAGCGTCGTGACCAGGTACGCCGCCCAGGTGGCCGGCGGGTCCGCCGGGTCGCGGGGCACCACGAAGGGGATGGACGTCGCCACCTGCACCAGCAGCGTCAGCCCCACGTCCCGCCGGCGCGGATCGGCCCGCAGGACCCATCCGCGCAGGCGTCCGGGCATTCCCCGCATCACCGCCCGAGCGCGGCCCGTACGGAGGCCAGCGCGTCGAGCCTGTTGGTGGTGACGGAGTCCGCGCCGGCCCGGAGGACGGCGCGCATCGACCGCCGGGTGTCCGGGGTCCAGGCCGACACCAGCAGCCCGTCCCGGTGCAGGGCGTCCGTCAGCTCCCGGGTGACCAGCCCGAAGCGGTAGTTGAGCCAGCGCGGCTTCACCGCGTCGATCAGCACGCGGCGCGGCGGCGAGAGGGTGGTCCAGGTCAGCGCGATCTCCGCGCCCGGGTCGGCGGCCCGGACCGCGAGCATGGTGCCGGGCCCGGCACAGTAGTACGCGCGGTCGCGCGCCCCGCACTCGCGCACCAGGTCGACGACGGTCCGCACGGCCTCGTACGAGGCACCCGGCAGGTCGATCATCAGCCGGCCGGCCCCGGCCTCCATCAGCGCCTCGCGCAGGGTCGGGACCCGGCCGTCCGTCAGCTCCTTCAACTGCGGGGCGGTGACGTCGTCGAGCCGTACGGCGTGCCCCCACAGCCGCTCCAGCGTCTCGTCGTGGAGCAGGACCGGGACCCCGTCACGGGTCAGCCGTACGTCGATCTCCACCGCGTCCGCTCCGCGCGCGAACGCGGAGCGGACGGAGGCGAGGGTGTTCTCGCGGAAGCGGTAGGGATCGCCGCGGTGGCCGACTGCAGTCAGATTGCTCATGCGCCCCATTCTCGGGGGCGCCGGCGATCAAGGGGAGTCAGCGGGCGAGCCATTCGGCGGTGTACGCGTCGATCTCCGCCGTGAGCCGCGCCTTGCCCGCCTCATCCAGGAAGGAGGCCTCGACGGCGTTCTTGGCGAGCTGTGCGAGACCGCGCTCGTCGAGGTCGAGGAGGCGGGCGGCGACCGCGTACTCGTTGTTGAGGTCGGTGCCGAACATCGGCGGGTCGTCGCTGTTGATGGTGACGAGCACGCCCGCCGCGACCATCTCCTTGACGGGGTGCTGTTCGAGGTCGGTCACCGCGCGGGTGGCGATGTTGGAGGTCGGGCAGACCTCCAGCGCGATCCGGTGCTCCGCGAGGTACTTCAGCAGCTCCGGGTCCCGGGTGGAGCTGGTGCCGTGGCCGATGCGCTCGGCGCCCAGCTCCCGAACGGCGTCCCAGACGGTCTCCGGCCCGGTGGTCTCGCCGGCGTGCGGCACGCTGTGCAGGCCGGCGGCGCGCGCCCGGTCGAAGTACGGCTTGAACTGCGGGCGCGGCACGCCGATCTCGGGGCCGCCGAGGCCGAAGGAGACCAGGCCCTCGGGGCGCAGGTCGACCGCCAGGCGGGCGGTCTCCTCGGCGGCCTCCAGACCGGCCTCGCCGGGGATGTCGAAGCACCAGCGCAGGATGACGCCGAGCTCGGTCTCGGCGGCCTTGCGGGCGTCCTCGATGGCCTCCATGAAGGCCTTCTCGTCGATGCCGCGGCGGGTCGAGGAGTAGGGGGTGATGGTCAGTTCGGCGTAGCGGATGTTCTGCCGGGCCATGTCGCGGGCGACTTCGAAGGTCAGCGTCCGCACGTCGTCCGGGGTGCGGACGAGGTCGACGACCGACAGGTAGACCTCGATGAAGTGGGCGAAGTCGGTGAAGGTGAAGTAGTCGGCCAGCGCGTCGGGGTCGGTGGGGACCTTCGAGTCGGGGTGGCGGGAGGCCAGTTCGGCCACGATGCGGGGGGACGCCGAGCCGACGTGGTGGACGTGGAGTTCGGCCTTGGGCAGCCCCGCGATGAAGGGGTGCAGGTCGGGCATGGGGGCCTCCGGAGGGACACGGGTGCGGGCGGGTCGGCTTCATCGTAGGCAGGACCGGGCCGTGTCGGTGGCAGCGCTTAGCATGGCCGTACGAGAGAGGGGGGCGCCGCATGACCGACCACAGCCCTGAGCCGAGGGACCCGTGGGCGCCGCCCGAGCGGCCGGCGACGGACCTGGGGAAGCCGCAGGGGGACCGGCCGACCCCGCCGGTGCACGAGCAGCCGACGGTCGTGGGCCTGCCCGGGACGCCCGCCGCGCCCGCCCCGTCCGGGTACCCGCCCCCGCCCCAGCCCGCCGCGCCGGCCGCCCCGCCGTACCCGCAGCCCCCGGCCCCCGGTTCCGCGTACGGGTACCCGGCGCAGCCGGCTCCCGGCGGGTACGCCTACCCCGGCCCGCCGGTCCCCCCGGGCCAGGCCGGATACCCCGGATACCCCGGATACCCGGGTCAGCCCGGCTACCCGGCCCACCCCGGCTACCCGGGACAGCCGGGGTACCCGTACCCGTACCCCTACGCGGCGCCGCCCGCGAACAACGGCTTCGGGATCACCGCCCTCGTCCTCGGCATCCTCTCGGTGCTCGCCTGCGCCACGCTGTTCGGCGCCATCGCCCTCGGCATCGCCGCGGTCGTCTTCGGCGTGCTGGGCAGGGGCAAGGCCAACCGGGGCGAGGCCACCAACGGCGGCGTGGCCCTGGCCGGCGCGATCCTCGGCGGGGTCGGCACGGTCCTCGGCATAGGCATGACCCTGATCATCTTCCTCGTCCCCGAGATCGACGACTCGGACGGCGGCAGCGACTCCCCGTCCTCCGTCTCCCAGGTGGACACGGAGCGCGAGCGGGTCTGAGCGGCGCGCCCCCGGGCCGGCGCGGTCAGAGCGGGGCGGCCGACAGCAGGGTGGGGACCATCCAGGGCCCGTCCGGGGCGGCCCGGGGGACCGGCACCCAGGTCAGCCCCACCATCCGGGGGCACGCGCAGTCCAGGTCCCCGTCCACCCCCAGCACGGGCTCGCCGGGCGCGACCTCCACCCGGAAGCAGACGGTCCACCCGGAGGGGTAGGGCGCCTCGTACGCGTACTGCACTTCCAGGGGGGTCAGCCCCGTCTCCTCGGCCACCTCGCGCCGGACCGCCGCCTCCAGGTCCTCCCCGGGTTCCACCCCGCCGCCCGGCAGGGTCCAGTACTCGGCCCCGTCGTGGAGCCCGGACGGTCCCCGGTGGCGCTCGCGCACCATCAGCACGGCGCCGTCGCGCACGATGACCGCCGCCACCCGGCGCCGCCCGGTCACGCCTGCTCCTCGCGCAGCCGCTCCCGGGCCTCCATCAGGGCGAAGCCCAGCAGGTTCAGGCCGCGCCAGGCCTCCGGCCGCAGCGCCCGCTCGTCGTCCGCGGCGAGTCCAATGCCCCAGATCCGGTCCACCGGGCTCGCCTCGACCAGCACCCGCGGTCCCGTGCCCAGCAGGTAGGAGCGCAGCGCCGGGTCGGAGCCGAACTTGTGCACGCTGCCCGCCACGACCAGCGCGAACCGCTCCCGCCGCCAGACCTCCTCGTCGAACCGGCGCACCAGCCGCCCGGCCTTCTTGGCCGCCGCCGGACTACTCGCCCCCAGCGCGGCGCGCTCGGCCTCGGCGTCATCGAACAGGCGCGCCTTTCCGGCCATCATCCAGTGCTCCGCCGTGGCGTACCGGACGTCACCGACAGTGAAGGGCGAAGGCCACCACTGGCTGAGGCAGCTCGGTCCGAGACGGCCGTCCGGCTGCGGCCGGTGTCCCCAGAAGGGCAGGTACTTCACCCGCTCACCGCGGCTGACCTGCTCGATCAACTTGTCGATCATCTCCATGCACGCGAGTCTTGCAGCCACCACTGACACTTCGTACGGGATTTTGGAGATGCCTCGACACATGGTCGACCGATTCCGTCGCGTAATCAAAAGGCAACAACGGAATCACTTGGCGGGGGAGAACGCCTCTGCCAGGATCGGCACTCAATTCGAGCTGTAGCTACGGAGAGCGTGAGAGCGATGGGTAACCGCTTCCAGGTCAAGGACCGCTTCGCAGACGGCGCGCAGTACATCGACGGCCGGCTCCGGGCCGGCACCTCGGGCCGGTCGCACACCGTCGTCGACCCCGCCACCGGCGAGGAGGTGCTCACGTACGAGCTCGCCGGCCCGGCGGACGTGGACGAGGCCGTGGCGGCCGCCAAGCGTGCCTTCCCCGGCTGGTCGGCGGCCACCCCGGGCGAGCGCTCGGACGCCCTGCACCGGCTGGCCGCCGTACTGGCCGAACAGGCCGCGGACTTCGCGTACGCCGAGTCCCTCCAGTGCGGCAAGCCCCTCAAGCTGTCGACGGAGTTCGACGTGCCGGGCACCGTCGACAACACCGCCTTCTTCGCAGGCGCGGCCCGCCACCTCCAGGGCCAGGCGGCCGGCGAGTACTCGGGGGACCACACCTCCTACGTGCGCCGCGAGGCCATCGGCGTCGTCGGCTCCATCGCACCCTGGAACTACCCGCTCCAGATGGCCGCCTGGAAGATCCTCCCGGCCATCGCCGCCGGCAACACGATCGTCCTCAAGCCCGCCGAACTCACCCCGCTGACCTCCCTGATGTTCGCCCAGGCGGCCAAGGAGGCGGGCATCCCCGACGGCGTGGTCAACATCGTCACGGGCGCCGGCCGGGACGCCGGCGAGCACCTGGTCGGCCACCCCGACGTGGTGATGACCTCCTTCACCGGCTCCACCGCCGTCGGCAAGAGGGTCGCCGAGATCGCGACCGCCACCGTCAAGCGCCTCCACCTGGAGCTCGGCGGCAAGGCGCCCTTCGTCGTCTTCGACGACGCCGACGTGGAGGCCGCCGCCCACGGCGCGGTCGCCGCCTCGCTCATCAACACCGGCCAGGACTGCACCGCGGCCACCCGCGCCTACGTGCAGCGCCCGCTGCACGACGCGTTCACCGCCCGGGTCGCGGAGCTGATGGAGACCGTCCGCCTGGGCGACCCGTTCGCGCCCACCACCGACCTCGGCCCGCTCGTCTCGCACGCCCAGCGCGACCGGGTCGCCGCGTTCGTCGAGCGCGCCCGCGCGTACGCCACCGTCGTCACCGGCGGCGAGATCCCCGGCGGGGACCTGGCGGACGGCGCCTACTACCGGCCCACCCTGATCTCCGGCGCCGCGCAGGACAGCGAGGTCGTCCAGTCCGAGATCTTCGGTCCGGTCCTGGTCGTCCTGCCCTTCGACACCGACGACGAGGGCCTCGCCCTGGCCAACGACACCCCGTACGGGCTCGCGGCCTCCGCCTGGACCCGCGACCTCTACCGGGCGAACCGCGCCACCCGCGAGCTCAAGGCGGGCTGCGTCTGGATCAACGACCACATCCCGATCATCAGCGAGATGCCGCACGGCGGATACAAGGCGAGCGGCTTCGGGAAGGACATGAGCGCCTACTCGTTCGAGGAATACACGCAGGTCAAGCACGTGATGTTCGACAATACTGCGGTAGCCGCGAAGGACTGGCACCGCACGATCTTCGGGGACCGGTAAACACGCCGCCTGACCAGTGGCCATCCCTCCCGAAAGGGCAATGCGCATGGAGCAGTTCGAGCCCGACCGCCTCTCGGCGGCGCAGACCGCCGCGATGCGGCGCAGCCTCACCAGCGGACGCGGCGCCCTCACCCGCCGCTCGCTGCTGCGCGCCTCCGGAGTCGGGGCGCTCACCCTGGGCGGCCTCTCCGCCCTCACCGCCTGCGGCATCCCGCCCGCCAAGCGCGACGGCGCGGCGGTGGCGTCCGACGACCACTCGGACCGGGAGAAGGAGATCAACTTCTCCAACTGGACCGAGTACATGGACACCAGCGACGACGAGAAGACCCGTCCCACGCTGGAGGAGTTCACCAAGCGGACCGGGATCCAGGTCAAGTACACCGAGGACATCAACGACAACGTCGAGTTCTTCGGCAAGATCCGCCCGCAGCTCGCCGCCGGCCAGGACACCGGCCGCGACCTGATCGTCGTCACCGACTGGCTGGCCGCCCGCATCATCCGCCTCGGCTGGGCGCAGAAGCTCGACCCCTCCCACCTCCCGCACGCCTACGCCAACCTGATCCCGCAGTTCCGCAACCCCGACTGGGACCCGGGCCGCGCCCACAGCTACCCGTGGACCGGCATCGACACCGTCATCGCCTACAACTCCAAGGCCACCGACGGGAAGAAGGTCGACTCCGTCACGCAGCTCCTCGACGACCCCTCCCTCAAGGGCCGCGTCGGCTTCCTCACCGAGATGCGCGACACCGTCGGCATGACCCTGCTCGACCAGGGCAAGAACCCGGCCGACTTCACCACCGCGGACTACGACGCGGCGATCGGCCGGCTCCAGAAGGGCGTCGACACCAAGCAGATCCGCCGCTTCACCGGCAACGACTACACCGCCGACCTCGACAAGGGCGACCTCGCGGCCTGCCTCGCCTGGGCGGGCGACGTCATCCAGCTCCAGGCTGGCAACCCGGACATCAAGTACGCCATCCCGGCTGCCGGATACATCACCTCCAGCGACAACCTGCTCGTCCCCGTCAAGGCCCGGCACAAGGCCAACGCCGAGAAGCTCATCGACTACTACTACGAGCCCCCGGTCGCGGCCCAGCTGGCCGCGTTCATCAGCTACGTCTGCCCCGTCGAAGGCGTCAAGGAAGAGCTCGCCAAGATCGACCCGGCGCTCGCGGACAACCCGCTGATCGTCCCGGACAAGGAGATGGCCGCCAAGGCCCACGCCTTCCGCTCCCTCACCAGCGAGGAAGAGACGGCGTACGAGGAGAAGTTCGCCAAGCTCATCGGCGCCTGACCGGACCCGTCCGCCGGCACCCCCCCGCGCGCCCCGCACCCTTCCCACGCCACCACCACCGAAGGCCCAGGCCCATGACCGACAAGACCGCGAGCGGTGACGTCCGCCTCGCCGGGATCAGCAAGCACTACGGCTCCTTCACCGCGGTGCACCCGCTGGACCTGACCATCCCCCAGGGCTCCTTCTTCGCCCTGCTCGGCGCCTCGGGCTGCGGGAAGACCACCACCCTGCGCATGATCGCCGGCCTGGAGGAGCCCTCCACCGGCACGGTCAGCCTCGGCGACCGCGAGGTCACCCACCTCCCGCCGTACAAGCGCCCGGTGAACACCGTCTTCCAGAGCTACGCGCTGTTCCCGCACATGGACATCTTCGAGAACATCGCCTTCGGCCTGCGCCGCCGCGGCATCAAGTCGGTCAAGAAGCAGGTCGACGAGATGATCGACCTCGTCCAGCTCGGCGAGCACGCCCGCAAGAAGCCCCACCAGCTCTCCGGCGGCCAGCAGCAGCGCGTGGCCGTCGCCCGCGCCCTCATCAACCACCCCCAGGTCCTGCTGCTCGACGAGCCGCTCGGCGCCCTCGACCTCAAGCTGCGCCGCCAGATGCAGCTGGAGCTCAAGCGGATCCAGACCGAGGTGGGCATCACCTTCGTGCACGTCACCCACGACCAGGAGGAGGCCATGACCATGGCCGACACGGTCGCGGTGATGAACGGCGGCCGCGTCGAACAGCTGGGCGCCCCCGCCGAGCTCTACGAAAACCCGCGCACCACCTTCGTCGCCAACTTCCTCGGCACCTCGAACCTCATCGAGGCCTCCGTCGAGTCCACCGGGGCCGACGTGGCCGTCTCGGCCTCAGGCGCCACCCTCCGGCTGCCCGCCGCCCGATGTTCGACCACGCCCCGCGCGGGCGGAAAGCTCCTCGTCGGCGTACGCCCCGAGAAGATCTCCCTGGTCCCGGCGGCCGACGAGCACACCGTCGCGGCGGGACGCAACAAGATCACCGGCAAGATAGCCGCCTCCTCCTTCATCGGCGTCTCCACCCAGTTCGTCATCGACAGCCAGGTCTGCCCGGAGCTGGAGGTGTACGTCCAGAACGTCGAGCGCGACGCCCGCCTCGCCCCCGGCGCCGACGTGGTGCTGCACTGGAACCCGGAGCACACCTTCGGCCTGGACGCCGCCCAGGACATCGACGCGGGCGTCGAGACCGTCGAGGAGAGCGCGTGACCGCCACCGCCGCGCCCCCCGAGGCCGCCGCCCCCGCCGAACCCCCGGTCCACAAGGCCTCCCTGAAGAAGCGCCTGGTCCCGTACTGGCTGCTGCTCCCCGGCATCCTGTGGCTGCTCGTCTTCTTCGTGCTGCCGATGATCTACCAGGCCTCCACCTCGGTGCAGACCGGCTCCCTCGAAGAGGGCTTCCAGGTCACCTGGCACTTCCAGACCTACTGGGACGCCCTGACCGAGTACTACCCGCAGTTCCTGCGCTCCCTGCTCTACGCCGGCACCGCCACCGCGCTGTGCCTGCTGCTCGGCTACCCGCTGGCCTACCTCATCGCCTTCAAGGCCGGCCGCTGGCGCAACCTGCTGCTGGTCCTCGTCATCGCCCCCTTCTTCACCAGCTTCCTGATCCGCACGCTGGCCTGGAAGACGATCCTGGCCGACGGCGGCCCGGTCGTCGGCGCCCTCAACGCCGTCGGCTTCCTCGACGTCACCAGCTGGCTCGGCATGACCGAGGGGGACCGGGTCCTGGCCACACCGCTCGCGGTGGTCTGCGGCCTGACGTACAACTTCCTCCCCTTCATGATCCTGCCGCTCTACACCTCGCTGGAGCGCATCGACACCCGTCTCCACGAGGCCGCCGGCGACCTCTACGCCGCCCCCGCCACCGTGTTCCGCAAGGTGACCTTCCCGCTCTCCATGCCGGGCGTGGTCTCCGGGACCCTGCTCACCTTCATCCCGGCCAGCGGCGACTACGTCAACGCCGAACTGCTCGGCTCCACGGACACCCGGATGATCGGCAACGTCATCCAGTCGCAGTACCTGCGGATCCTCGACTACCCGACAGCGGCCGCGCTGTCCTTCATCCTCATGGCCATCGTGCTGATCATGGTCACCATCTACATCCGCCGAGCGGGGACGGAGGACCTGGTCTGATGCGTTGGCTCCGCCGCAATCTCGTGGTCATCGCGGGCCTCGCCACGCTCGCGTACATGATCCTGCCGAACGTCGTCGTGACGGTGTTCTCCTTCAACAACCCCGCCGGGCGCTTCAACTACGCCTGGCAGGAGTTCTCCCTCGACGCCTGGAAGGACCCCTGCGGGGTCGCCGACCTGTGCGGCTCCCTCGCCCTGTCCCTCCAGATCGCCCTGTGGGCCACCATCGGCGCCACGGTCCTCGGCACCGCCATAGCCTTCGCGCTGGTCCGGTACCGGTTCCGGGCGCGCGGCGCGGTGAACTCGCTGATCTTCCTGCCGATGGCCATGCCCGAGATCGTGATGGCGGCCTCGCTGCTCGCCCTCTTCCTGAACATGGGCATCCAGCTCGGCTTCTGGACGATCCTCATCGCCCACGTGATGTTCTGCCTCAGCTTCGTCGTAGCCGCCGTCAAGGCACGCGTCCTGTCCATGGACCCGCGCCTGGAGGAGGCCGCCCGCGACCTCTACGCCGGACCGGTGCAGACCTTCCTCAGGGTCACCCTGCCGATCGCGGCCCCCGGTATCGCGGCGGGCGCGCTGCTGTCCTTCGCGCTCTCCTTCGACGACTTCATCATCACCAACTTCAACTCGGGCAACACCGTCACCTTCCCCATGTTCGTGTGGGGATCGGCCCAGCGCGGTACGCCCGTCCAGATCAACGTCATCGGCACGGCGATGTTCGTCATCGCGGTGCTGGTGGTCCTCGCCGGCCAGTGGGCCGGCAACCGCCGCAAGAAGGCACAACCGAAGTAGACCCCGTAGGGAGTTGGAAGCCATGGCCCCAGTCGCCATGCGTAGTGTTGCGAAATCCCTTTCCGAGGCGAAGCCCGTCTCGTACTGGCTGGACGACCCCGGCCGCCCGGCGCCGCAGCCGGCCCTCACCTCCGACGAGCGCTGCGACCTGCTGGTCGTCGGAGGCGGCTACAGCGGCCTGTGGACCGCGCTCATCGCCAAGGAGCGAGACCCCGGCCGGGACGTCGTACTGATCGAGAGCAAGGAGGCGGGCTGGGCCGCCTCCGGCCGCAACGGCGGCTTCTGCGCGGCCTCCCTCACCCACGGCCTGGCCAACGGCATGGCCCGCTGGCCGGGCGAGCTGGCCAAGCTGGAGGAGATGGGCGCCCGCAACCTCGACGCCATCGAGGAGGCGGTCGACCGCTACGGCATCGACTGCGACTTCGAGCGCACCGGCGAGATCGACGTCGCCACCGAGCCGCACCAGGTCGAGGAGCTGCGCGAACTGCACGCCGAGGCCCAGGCGCTCGGCCTCGGCGACGGCTCCGCATGGCTGGAGGGCGAGGCCCTGCGCGCGGAGGTGAACTCGCCGACCTTCCTCGCGGGCCTGTGGGACCGCGACGGCGTCGCCATGCTCAACCCCGCCCGGCTGGCCTGGGGCCTCAAGCGGGCCTGCCTGGAGCAGGGCGTGCGCATCTACGAGAACACGCGCGGCCTGAAGATGGCGCAGACCGGCGCCGGGATGACGGTCGAGACCCCCTACGGCACGATCCTCGCCCGCCGCGTCGCCCTGGGCACCAACATCTTCCCCTCGCTGGTCCGCCGGATCCGCCCCCTCACCGTCCCCGTCTACGACTACGCGCTGATGACCGAGCCGCTGGACGAGGAGCAGCTCGCCTCGATCGGCTGGAAGAACCGCCAGGGGCTCGGCGACAGCGCCAACCAGTTCCACTACTTCCGCATCACCCGGGACCACCGGATCCTGTGGGGCGGCTACGACGCGATCTACCCCTACCGGGGCAAGCTCGACTCCGAGTACGACCACCGCCCCGAGACCTACCTCAAGCTCGCCGAGCACTTCTTCACCGCCTTCCCGCAGCTGGAGGGCGTGCGCTTCAGCCACGCCTGGGGCGGGGCCATCGACACCTGCTCCCGCTTCTCCGCCTTCTTCGGCACCGCGCACCGCGGCCGGGTGGCCTACGCCGCCGGGTACACCGGGCTCGGCGTGGGCGCCACCCGCTTCGGCGCCGAGGTGATGCTGGACCTGCTCGACGGGCTGTCCACCGAGCGCACCCGGCTGGAGATGGTGAGGTCCAAGCCCATGCCGTTCCCGCCCGAGCCGTTCGCCTGGACCGGGATCACCCTCACCAAGTGGTCGCTGGCCCGCGCCGACGCCCGGGGCGGCCACCGCAACCTGTGGCTCAGGACGCTGGACCGCCTGGGGCTCGGCTTCGACAGCTGACGCCCGCACGCCCGTACGCCCCGGCGCACGTCCGTACTCCGCCCCGTGACCCGCTTCACCTCCACGGGGTGGCGCAACCCGCGTCATAGCCCCGCCCGGCCCCGCTCTCTCCCGGTGAGGACCCCTCACCGCGACGAGACGAACGGAGGCCGGGCGATGACGCTCCCGGGAGCGAGGACCGCAGTGGAATGGCTGGCCGCGGCGGCACCGGATCCGGAGGCCTGCCGCTGGGAGTGGGAGCGCAACCCCCTCGGGGTCGCCCTGCTGCCCGCCGGCCGGCACTGGGACGTGCTGATCGTGCCGGGGGAGCTCGGGCGGGCCGCCCTCGGCGTACTGGAACGGCTGCCCGGCCTGCCCGGCCCGGTACTCGCCGACCCCGGCGACACCCGGGTGGGCTTCTTCGTGCCCCCGGGCACGGCCTCGGGCTGGATCGGCACCGGCGTGCGGGGCGCGGGACGCGGGAGCTGGATCACGGTCCCCCACCCGGGCCGGGCCACGGCCGGGGTGCGCTGGCTGGTGCTCCCGGACGGCCGGGGCACGCTCACCGACCCCGCGGCCCTGGAACTCGCGCTCCACGAGGCGGCGGCGAGGGCCCTGGCGGGGGAGGAGCGGGGACCGCGCGCGAAGCCTTGACAAGGGGATTGGTCTGGACCATGTTGGCCCGGATCCTCCATCCCCCCATGTTCCGGAGGCAGTCGTGCGCAGACCCCTGTCCCTCCTCACGGCCGCCGCCCTCGCGGCGGCCGCCTTCCTCACCGCGGGCCCGCCCGCCGCGGCCGCCGACGCCGACCTCGTCCGCAACGGCGGCTTCGAGTCCGGCCTCGACGGCTGGAGCTGCTCCGGCGGCAGCGGAACCACCGTCAGCACTCCGGTGCACGGCGGTGGTTCCGCCCTGCGGGCCACTCCGGCCGGCCAGGACAACGCCCGCTGCTCCCAGACGGTCACCGTCAAGCCCGACTCCGCGTACACCCTCTCGGCCTGGGTGCAGGGCGCGTACGTCTACCTCGGCGCCACCGGCACCGGCACCACCGACGTCTCGGCCTGGACCCAGAGCCCCGGCGCCTGGAAGCAGCTGACCACCGGCTTCCGCACCGGCCCCGCCACCACCTCCGTCACCGTCTGGACCCACGGCTGGTACGGCCAGCCCGCCCACCTCACCGACGACCTGACCCTGGTCGGCCCCGACCCCGGCGGCCCAGGACAGCCCCAGCCCCCGGCCGCCCCCACCGGCCTGACCGCCACGGCCACCTCGCCGTCCACGGTCTCCCTGTCCTGGACCGCGGTACCCGGCGCGACCTCGTACGCCGTCTACCGCGAAGGCGCCGCCGTCCAGCCCGCCGGCACCGCCTCGGCGACCGTCGTCGGCCTCACCGCCGCCACCCCGTACACCTTCCGCGTCGCCGCCCTGAACGCCGCCGGCGAATCCCCGAAGAGCACCCCGGTCACCGCCACCACCCCCGGCACCGGCGGCCCCGGAACCCCGGGCCTGCCCGCCCGCGCCCTCGTCGGCTACCTGCACGCGAGCTTCGCCAACGGCTCCGGCTACGTCCGGATGTCCGACGTGCCCGCCTCCTGGGACGTGGTCAACCTCGCCTTCGGCGAACCCACCTCGGTGACCTCCGGCGACATCCGCTTCCGGCTCTGCCCGGTCACCGAATGCCCCAACGCGGAGACCCCGGCCGAGTTCAAGGCGGCCATCAAGGCCCGGCAGGCCGCCGGCAAGAAGGTCCTCATCTCGATCGGCGGGCAGAACGGCCAGGTCCAGCTCGCCACCACCGCGGCGCGCGACGCCTTCGTCTCCTCCGTCGGGAAGATCATCGACGAGTACGGCCTCGACGGCCTCGACATCGACTTCGAGGGCCACTCCCTCTCCCTCGCCACGGGCGACACCGACTTCCGCGCCCCCACCACCCCCGTCATCGTCAACCTGATCTCGGCGCTCAAGACCCTCAAGGCCCGCTACGGCCCCGGCTTCGTCCTGACCATGGCCCCCGAGACCTTCTTCGTCCAGCTGGGCCACCAGTTCTACGGATCGGGCCCCTGGGGCGGCCAGGATCCGCGCGCCGGCGCCTACCTCCCCGTCATCCACGCGCTGCGCGACGACCTCACCCTGCTCCACGTCCAGGACTACAACTCCGGCCCGGTCATGGGCCTCGACGGCCAGTACCACTCCATGGGCGGCGCCGACTTCCACATCGCCATGACCGACATGCTGCTCACCGGCTTCCCCGTCGCGGGCGACGCCTCCCGGGTCTTCCCCGCCCTGCGCCCCGAGCAGGTCGCCATCGGCCTGCCCGCCACCACCCACGCGGGCAACGGCCACACCCCGCCGGCGGAGGTGAACAAGGCCCTGGACTGCCTGACGAAGAAGCAGAACTGCGGGAGCTACCAGACCCACGGCACCTGGCCCGCCCTGCGCGGCCTGATGACCTGGTCGGTCAACTGGGACCGCTTCGGCGGCTGGGAGTTCAGCCGGAACTTCGATTCCTACTTCGGCCGCTGACGGTCGCTCCGGCGGCCGCCGGCCGCCAGGCGGACCCCCAGCAGCAGGGGTACGCACAGCAGGACGCTGGCCAGCACGTCGAGCGGCCAGTGGAAACCGCGCAGCACCAGGCCCGCCGCCGTCGCCGCCGACAGCACCAGGGCGGCGGGCACCGGCCAGCGGCGCCGGGTGTACGGGGCGATCAGCAGGGCCGCGCCCAGGTACGCCGTCAGGGCCGTCGCCGTATGGCCCGAGGGGTAGTAGCCGGCCGCCCAGGGCTCCAGCGGGCCGGGGCGGGCGGTCCACTCCTTGAGGGGGACGATCAGCGCCGGCACCAGGGCCATCGCCAGACCGGCCGCGAGCGCCGCGCGGCGCCTCCCGCGCCGGGCCGCGTACGCCATGGCCAGCACGAGGACGGGGACGGCGACCGGCACGTTGCCCAGGTCCGCGAGGCGCTCGGTGACGGCGTCGGGCACGGTGCGCACGAGGGCGCGGCTGAGTGCGTGGTCCGGGACCAGGAGCGGCCCCGACACCAGGACCTGCCAGGTGATCAGGGCGAAGAGGCCGAGGCACAGGCACAGGGCCGTGGGGAGGATGGCCGGCCGTCCCGGAACAGGGGGGATGGTTCCGGGACGGCCGCCCGGATCGGGTCGCCGTGCGCCCCGGGGGGTTTGGGGCGGACGGCCGTCCGATCTGAGAGGAGTGTGCGCGAACGCATGACCAGTACGGCGCTGGGGAAGCCCGGTACCGGTGTCGCCCCCGGTAGCCCGGGAACGGTCTGTCTCACTCATCTGCAGAAACCGTACGCCAGCGAAAGGGGGACCGACAGCGGGAACGCGCTCCCGCCATCGGCCCCCCACAGCTTCTTCACAGCGCCCGACCGTTACCGCTGGTAGGGGGCGGGCACTGCGTTCAAGCGTTCCATTCCTTCGAACGGAACGTTCGGTCAGATGCCCGCGAACGCGGCCTCGATGACGTCCAGGCCCTCGTTCAGGAGGTCCTCGCCGATGACGATCGGCGGGAGGAAGCGGAGCACGTTGCCGTAGGTGCCGCAGGTGAGGACGATGACGCCCTCGGCGTGGCAGGCCTTGGCCAGCGCGCCGGCCGCCTCCGGGTTCGGGGTCTTGGACTCCGGGTCCTTGACCAGCTCGATGGCGATCATGGCGCCGCGGCCGCGGATGTCGCCGATGATGTCGTACTTCTCCTGCATCGCGGACAGGCGCGACTTCATGATGGACTCGATCTTCTTCGCCTTGGCGTTGAGGTCGAGCTCCTTCATCGTCTCGATGGAGCCCAGCGCACCGGCGCAGGCCACCGGGTTGCCGCCGTAGGTGCCGCCCAGGCCGCCCGCGTGCGGGGCGTCCATGATCTCGGCGCGGCCGGTCACCGCGGCCAGCGGCAGACCGCCGGCGATGCCCTTGGCGGTGGTGATCAGGTCCGGGACGATGCCCTCGTCCTCACACGCGAACCACTGGCCGGTGCGGCAGAAGCCGGACTGGATCTCGTCCGCGACGAAGACGATGCCGTTGTCGTTGGCGAACTTCACGATCGCCGGCAGGAAGCCCTTGGCCGGCTCGATGAAGCCGCCCTCGCCGAGGACCGGCTCGATGATGATCGCGGCGACGTTCTCGGCGCCGATCTGCTTGGTGATCTGGTCGATCGCCTGGGCGGCGGCCTCGGGGCCGCAGTTCTCGGCGCCGGTGGGCCAGCGGTAGCCGTAGGCGACCGGGACGCGGTAGACCTCGGGGGCGAACGGACCGAAGCCCTGCTTGTACGGCATGTTCTTCGCCGTCAGCGCCATGGTGAGGTTGGTGCGGCCGTGGTAGCCGTGGTCGAAGACGACGACGGCCTGGCGCTTGGTGTACGCGCGGGCGATCTTGACGGCGTTCTCGACGGCCTCGGCGCCCGAGTTGAACAGGGCCGACTTCTTGGCGTGGTCACCCGGGGTCAGCTCGGCCAGCGCCTCGCAGACCTCGACGTAGCCCTCGTACGGGGTGACCATGAAGCAGGTGTGGGTGAAGTCGGCGAGCTGCGCGGTGGCGCGGCGCACGACGGCCTCGGCGGAGCCGCCGACCGAGGTCACGGCGATGCCGGAGCCGAAGTCGATCATGCGGTTGCCGTCGACGTCCTCGAGGATGCCGCCGTCCAGGCGCTTCGTGAACACGGGGAGCACGGAGCCCACGCCGCCGGCCACCGTGCCGAGGCGGCGGGCCTGCAGCTCCTGCGACTTCGGGCCGGGGATCGCGGTGACGAGCTTGCGCTCCTGCGGGAGAGCAGTCATGGAGGGCTCCTGGGGGGTGTTTTCGGACGCACTTGTGTCTTTGTCCGCAGGCTAGGCCCGGGGGAGGGGCTAAGGCATGCTCCGTTCGGGAGTGGTGCCCGCGTGTCCTTGTCCGTGACGGCCATAGGAAGGAACCGGCGCGTGTCCCGCGGATCGCCTGACCGGGCACTAGATTGAGCGCCGCGGCGCGTTGGAACGGGCAGGGGGCAGGGGTTTCATGAACACCGAGGGCACGCACGACGGACAGTCGACCCGAGGGGGCCACGTCCCCCGGCCGGCGGCCCCGCCACCGCCCCTCGGCACCCCGCCGAAGCCGCAGCACGCGCCGGCGGCGGCGCCCTTCACGGAGTGGCTCCACACCGAGCGGCCGGCGGCCGATCCGGGGGTGTGGCGCTACGGGCACGTGCCGCGCGGCGAGAACGAGGAGGACACGGCCACCGACCGGTCACTGCTCAGCGGTGTGGTGATCTCCTTCCTCGCGTGCGTCCTGCTGTGGTCCCTGATCACCGACAACTACATCCCGTACACCAACCTGCCGGTCAGGCTGCTCACCCCGTCCGAGTGGTGGAACAAGCTCACCGGGGAGCCCAAGACGGGCGCGGGCGTCGCCGCTCTCCAGGCGTACATGCTGCTCGTCACCGGGGTGCTGGTGTGGTGGTTCAGCCGCCTCGGTTCGTGGGGCCTGGCCTTCGAACGGCTCGTGGCCGCCAGGGGGCCGCGCGCCCGGGTGGCCGGTGCGGCGGGGCTGGCGCTGTTCGTGGTGGTCGTCATCTGGACCCGTACCGTGCCCCTGCTCAGCCTCCTCGGCGGTCATCTCCCCCTCGCGGAGATGACCGAAGGGGAGCAGCGGCTCGTCACCTACCTCGTGACCGCGGTCGCCCTGGCGCCGTTCCTCGTCTTCTTCACCCGGCTCGCCCTGAAGCCGGCCCCCGGCCGCAGGGTCCAGCGCCCGGCCGCGGTGCCGGCCGGCGCCGACCCCGCCGCCTGGCACGAAGTGGAGGCCGCCGGGCTCGTCGAGGCCGCCCGGCGGCTCGTGGCCGAGGGTGGGGGCGGGCGGATGAACGACGTGGACTTCGCGCGGATTCGGCGTGCCTGGGAGTCCGTGCGGGCCGACCCCACCCGGCTGGGGGCCTTCGACGCCGCCGTGCGGGACAAGGGCGCCGGCGCCTGCGTGCACCCCTCCGGCGACCGCGACCTGCCGGTCCGCGCCGCCCGGCACGACCTGCTCACCCGCCAGGTGCTGCTCGGCACCGTCGAGGAAGGAGAGCGCAACCCCTACGCCCGCCGCGGCACCGGCCTCGCCCTCGACCCCGGGGTGCTCGGGACCTCCCTGCTGGCCGTCGGCCCCTCCGGCACCGGCAAGACTGCCCGCCTCGTGCGGCCCGTCGTCGAATCCCTCGCGCTCCAGGCACTGGCCGGGCAGGCCGCCGTCGTCGCCGTCGGCGCGGCCGGCTCGCAGCTCGGCCCCGACGCCGCCTACGACATCGTCGTGCGCGTCGGCGACCCCGCCTCCGTCCACGACCTCGACCTCTACGGCGGCACCGCCGACCCCGACGAGGCCGCCGGCCTCCTCGCCGAGGCCTTCGTCGGAGACGTCCCCGGCATCGACGTGCGCCGCGCCGCGACCACCCTCGCCCAGCTGATCGGCCCCTTCCGCGAGGCGTACGGCCGCTTCCCCGCCGTACCCGAACTGCGCGAGCTCCTCGACGGGGTCCCCTCCGCCCTCACCGCCCTCCGCCAGGCCCTGGAGGGCACCGGACGCCAGGCCATGCTCCGCGAGCTCGACGCGCGGCTGCGCCAGCAGGGGGCACCCGGCGACCCCGGCCCGGCCCTCGCCGACCGCGCCGCCCTGCTCGACCGGCCGGCGTTCAGCGGCTTCTTCGACGTCGGCGCGGTCGTCGGCGGCTCCGAACGGCGCGGGCGCCCCTTCTCCCTGCGCGCCCTCGAACACCCCGTCCGGGTCCGCGTCGACCTCCCCGAGCGCGCCCACGCCGACGCCTCCCGGATGCTGGCCCGGCTGCTCCTCGCCCAGTTCAACGCCGCCGCCACGGCCCGCGCCGACCGCTCGCTCTTCGCCTTCCTCGCCCTCGACGACGCCTCGCACACCCTGACCCCGGAGACCGTCCGGGGCGTGCAGCGGCTGCGCTCGGCCAACGCCGGCGTGCTGCTGACCCTGCGCACCCTGGACGACGTACCGGAGCACCTGCGCACCCCGCTGCTGGGCGCGGTCGGCTGCCGGATGGCCTTCTCCGGGGTCACCACCTGGGACGGGCAGCGCTTCGCCGAGGCCTGGGGCACCGAATGGGTCGAGACCCGGGACGTCACCCACCGCACGGTCTTCGCCGACCAGCCGCTCACCCGGGCCATCCACGCCTTCCGCAAGCTGGTCACCGGGAAGGCCGTGACCACCGACGCCGTCACCGTGCGCCAGGTCGAGCGGGAGCGCTGGTCCGCCTCCGAGCTGGCGCACGCCGTGCCGCCCGGCTGCGCGGTGCTGTCGTTGACCTCCGTCCGCGGGGAACGCGCCGCCCCGCTGCTGCTCCGGCTGTCGGGAACCGGCTGAGGATCGGCTGAGAGGACCCGTACGGGGTGGCAGAATCGAAAGGGGCCGTTCATACGCCATGGCGAAAACCCGTGCCGGGCCCCCTCCGCCCGCCCTCCCGTCTGGAAACCGATGCCGCTCACCCTCGCCTCGCTCGTCCAGCACTCGGCGCTGAAGCTCACCGTCCGGGCCGGGGAGGACCGCCTCGACACCCCCGTGCGCTGGGCCCACGTCAGCGAGCTCGCCGACCCCGTCCCCTACATGGAGGGCGGCGAGCTCCTGCTCGTCACCGCGATGAAGCTGGACGCGGACGACCCCGAGGAGATGCGCCGCTACGTACGCCGGCTGGCCGCCGCCGGGGTCGTCGGCATCGGCTTCGCCGTCGGGGTCAACTACGAGGCCATCCCCGAAGCACTGCTCCAGGCCGCCCGCGAGGAGGACCTGCCGCTGCTGGAGGTGCCCCGGCGGACCCCGTTCCTCGCCATCAGCAAGGCCGTCTCCGCCGCCCTGGCCGCCGACCAGTACCGGGCCGTCACCGCGGGCTTCGAGGCGCAGCGGGAACTGACCCGGGCCGCGCTCTCCGCCGACGGCCCGGCCGACCT
Organism: Streptomyces sp. NPDC090077; assembly: GCF_044747545.1. Taxonomy (NCBI): domain Bacteria; kingdom Bacillati; phylum Actinomycetota; class Actinomycetes; order Kitasatosporales; family Streptomycetaceae; genus Streptomyces; species Streptomyces sp. NPDC090077. The sequence goes on along the minus strand of NZ_JBIVEG010000011.1, from coordinate 54,909 downwards.
GCTGGCGAAGCTGGCGGCCCACGTGCACGGCTGGGCCGCGCTGTACGACACCTCCGGCGCCGTCGTCGCCGCCGCCCCCGACTGGGCGGCGCGCCGGGCCGCCCGGCTCACCCCCGACGTGGAGCGGCTGCGCGAGCGGCCCGCGCCGGCGAGCGCGGTGGTGGGCGGCGCCGAGGACCGGGTCGAGCTCCAGTCCCTCGGTACCGGGCGGCGGGCCCGGGGCGCCCTCGCGGTGGGGACGGCGGCCCCGCTCGGCACCGCCGAGCGGTACGCGGTGCACTCCGCCGTCGCGCTGCTGACCCTGACCACCGAGCGCTCCCGGTCGCTGCACGACGCGGAGTCCCGGCTCGGCGCGGCCGTGCTGCGGATGCTGCTGGAGGGCGAGCCCGAGCACGCCCGGGCCGTGGCCGGGGACCTGTACGGGGCACTGCTGGAGGCGCCCTTCCGGATCGCCGTAGCCGAGCCGGCGCTGCCGGGCACCGCCCAGCCGGAGGGGCTCGCGCTGCTGGCCGACGCGGTCGAGTCGGCGGCGGCGCGGACCGGGGAGACGCTGCTGCTGGTCCCGGAGCCCGGCCGGCTGGTGGTGCTGGCCGCCGACGGCGGTGCGGCGGTGCAGGCCTGCGCCGACCACGCGGAGGCCCTGGAGTCCCGGCGCGGCCGGGAGGCCGCCGGGCCCGAACCCGACGAACTGGTGGTCGGCCTGTCGGCAGCGGCCGCCCCCGCGGGGGTGGCGGCCGCCTTCAAGCAGGCCGACCAGGCACTCGCCGTGGCCCGGCGACGGGGCCGGGCCCTGGTCGAGCACGAGGACCTCGCGGCGGGCTCGGTCCTGCCGCTGCTCGCCGACGACGCCGTACGCGCCTTCGCGGACGGCACCCTGCGGGCCCTGCGGGAGCACGACGCGACGGGCCGCGGCGACCTGGTGGCCTCCCTCCAGGCGTGGCTCTCCCGCCACGGCCAGTGGGACGCCGCCGCCGCCGACCTCGGCGTCCACCGCCACACCCTGCGCTACCGGATGAAGCGCGTCGAGGAGATCCTCGGCCGCTCCCTGGACGACCCGGACGTCCGCATGGAGCTGTGGCTCGCCCTGAAGGCCAGTCCGGGGGCCCCTTAGCGCCGCCGCGCGAGCGGCGCCCCGGAAATGGACAGTGACAAAGCGGCGCAGGCCCGCGCGGAGGTTCTCCAACGCGGCTAAACGCCGAAAGCCCGGCGGAGTCCTACCGTGGTGGAGACAACGACCCACCGCACACTCCGAAGGGCCGGGATTCGCATGACTTCCACCCACGCCTTCTGGCTCGCCGGCCGCCAGGCCACCGGCGAGGACAGCTTCGACGTCCACAACCCGTGGGACGGCCGGCTGGTCGGCACCGTCAGCGTGCCCACCGACGCCCAGGTCGAAGAGGCCGTGGCCGCGGCGTACGCCGTGACGGCGGAGTTCTCCGCGACCCCCGCCCACGTACGTGCCGCGGCCCTGGACCACGTGTCCAAGCGGCTCGCCGAGCGCACCGAGGAGATCGCCCTGCTGATCTCCGCGGAGAACGGCAAGCCGGTCAAGTGGGCCCGCGGTGAGGTCGGCCGTGCGGTGTCCGTGTTCCGTTTCGCCGCCGAAGAGGCCCGCCGCTTCAACGGCGGAGAGGCCCAGCGCCTGGACACCGACGCCGGTGGCGTCGGCCGCCTGGCCCTGACCCGCCGCTTCGTCAAGGGCCCGGTTCTCGGCATCGCGCCGTTCAACTTCCCGCTGAACCTGTGCGCCCACAAGGTGGCCCCGGCCATCGCCGTCGGCGCGCCGATCATCCTGAAGCCGGCCCCGGCCACCCCGCTCTCCGGCCTGATCCTCGGCGAGCTGCTCGCCGAGACCGACCTGCCGGCCGGCTCCTGGTCCGTGCTGCCCGTCGCCAACGACAAGATGCCGGCCCTGGTCAAGGACGACCGCCTCCCGGTCATCTCCTTCACCGGCTCCGACACCGTCGGCTACGCCATCCAGCAGTCGGTGCCCCACAAGCACTGCACCCTGGAGCTCGGCGGCAACGCCGCGGCCGTGGTCCTCGCCGACTGGTCCTCCGACGCCGACCTCGACTGGGCCGCGACCCGTATCGCGACCTTCTCGAACTACCAGGCCGGCCAGTCCTGCATCTCCGTGCAGCGCGTGATCGCCGACGCCTCCGTCTACGACCGCCTCGTCGAGAAGGTCGTCGCGAAGGTCCAGGCCCAGGTCACCGGCGACCCCTCCGACGACGCCACCGACGTCGGCCCGCTGGTCTCCGAGGACGCCGCCAAGCGCGTCGAGTCCTGGGTGGACGAGGCCGTCTCCGCCGGCGCCAAGCTGCTCACGGGCGGCAAGCGCGACGGCGCCACGGTCGAGCCGACCGTCCTCGCGGACGTCCCGGCCGGCGTGAAGCTCGCCACCGAGGAGGTCTTCGGACCGGTCCTGACCCTGACGAAGGTCGAGAACACCGACGAGGCCTTCGCCGCCGTCAACGAGTCGAAGTTCGGCCTGCAGACCGGCGTCTTCACCCGCGACGTCCAGGTCGCCTTCCGCGCCCACCGCGAGCTCGAGGTCGGCGGTGTGATCATCGGCGACGCGCCGTCCTACCGCGCCGACCAGATGCCGTACGGCGGCGTCAAGCAGTCCGGCGTGGGCCGCGAGGGCGTCCGCTACGCGATGGACGACTACACGTACGAGCGCGTCCTGGTCCTCACGGGCCTCGACATCTGACCGACTCGTACGGTCACAGACCGACGGCCGGAGCCTACTGTGCGGGGGCTCCGGCCGTCCCCCTTTTCCGGGCAGGCCCCCGGTGTCCCTCCGGCACCTCCCCGGCATCCCCCTTTTGCAGGCGCCCGTATTTTCCCGGGCGCCCGGAGCGGGTACGACTGACAGGTAGCACCGATCGGTAGGTCCCCCGATGCGGCGAGGTGAGTACCCGGATGTCGGCAACACGGCCCGTACAGCCCAAGGTGACCGAGCGCGAGGCGCGGCAGGTCGCGGAAGCGGCCCGCGAGCAGGACTGGCGCAAACCCAGCTTCGCCAAGGAGCTCTTCCTCGGCCGCTTCCGGCTGGACCTGATCCACCCCCACCCGACCCCCGCCGACGAGGACGTCCGGCGCGGCGAGGCCTTCCTGGCCCGGCTGCGGGACTTCTGCGAGAACGAGATCGACGGGCAGCGCATCGAGCGCGAGGCACGCATCCCCGACGAGACGGTCCGCGGGCTCAAGGAGCTCGGCGCCCTCGGCATGAAGATCGGCCCCGAGTACGGCGGCCTCGGCCTCACCCAGGTCTACTACAACAAGGCGCTCGCCCTCGTCGGCTCCGTCAGCCCGGCCATCGGCGCCCTGCTCTCCGCCCACCAGTCGATCGGCGTGCCGCAGCCGCTGAAGATGTTCGGCACCAAGGAGCAGAAGGACGCCTACCTGCCGCGCTGCGCCACCAGCGCGATCAGCGCCTTCCTGCTCACCGAGCCCGACGTGGGCTCCGACCCGGCCCGGCTGGCCACCACCGCCGTCCCCGACCCGGAGGACGACGGCACGTACGTCCTCGACGGGGTCAAGCTGTGGACCACCAACGGGGTGGTGGCCGACCTGCTCGTGGTCATGGCCCGGGTCCCGAAGTCGGAGGGCCACCGCGGCGGGATCACCGCCTTCGTCGTCGAGGCCGACTCGCCCGGCATCACCGTCGAGCACCGCAACGCCTTCATGGGCCTGCGCGGCCTGGAGAACGGCGTCACCCGCTTCCACCGGGTCCGGGTGCCCGCCGCCCAGCGGATCGGCGCCGAGGGAGCCGGTCTCAAGATCGCGCTGACCACCCTCAACACCGGCCGGCTGTCCCTGCCCGCCATGTGCGTCGGCGCCGGCAAGTGGTGCCTGAAGATCGCCCGCGAGTGGTCCGGGGTGCGCGAGCAGTGGGGCCGGCCCGTCGCCCGGCACGAGGCCGTCGGCGCCAAGATCTCGTTCATCGCCGCGACCACCTTCGCCCTGGAGGCCGTGGTCGACCTCGCCTCCCAGATGGCCGACGAGGACCGCAACGACATCCGCATCGAGGCCGCCCTCGCCAAGCTCTACGGCTCCGAGATGGCCTGCCTGATGGCCGACGAGCTCGTCCAGATCCGCGGCGGACGCGGCTTCGAGACCGCCGAGTCCCTCGCCGCCCGCGGCGAACGCGCCGTCCCCGCCGAGCAGCTGCTGCGCGACCTGCGCATCAACCGGATCTTCGAGGGCTCCACCGAGATCATGCACCTGCTGATCGCCCGCGAGGCCGTCGACGCCCACCTCTCCGTCGCCGGCGACCTCATCGACCCCGACAAGGCCCTCGGAGACAAGGCGAAGGCGGGCGCCCGCGCGGCCGGCTTCTACGCCCGCTGGCTGCCCAGGCTCGCCACCGGCCTCGGCCAGGTCCCCGGCACCTACCGCGAGTTCCACCCGGCCGGCCACCCCGACCTCGCCACCCACCTGCGCTACGTCGAGCGGGGCGCCCGCAAGCTCGCCCGCTCGACCTTCTACGCCATGTCCCGCTGGCAGGGCCGCATGGAGACCAAACAGGGCTTCCTCGGCCGGATCGTCGACATCGGCGCCGAGCTCTTCGCGATGAGCGCGGCCTGCGTGCGCGCCGAGCACCTGCGCGAGAGCGGCGACCACGGCCGCGAGGCCTACCAGCTCGCCGACGCCTTCTGCCGGCAGTCCCGGCTGCGCGTCGAGGAGCTCTTCGGCCGGCTGTGGGCCAACACCGACGACCTCGACCGCAAGGTCGTCGAAGGGGTCCTCGGCGGCACCTACACCTGGCTGGAGGAAGGGGTCCTCGACCCCTCCGGCGACGGCCCGTGGATCGCGGAGGCCGCCCCCGGCCCCTCCAGCCGCAAAAACGTTCACCGTCCCCTGCGCTGACCTGCCATCATCGGCAGCAGACCGGACGAATGTACGACAGACGTACGGACGTACGGGCACGGCACCGGTACCGGCACGAGCACGAGGCGGGCGAGAACGATGGCGACGGCCGAGGAGGACCGGGCCTGCCGACGGCTGGCCTGGTGCGTGGCGCACCTGCTGCGCCACGCACCGCACCACGTCGTGGCCGACCTGCTCGACCGGCTCGACGGGCCCACCCGCAAGTACCTCTGCCGCGACCAGTGGCTGCCCGCCGCCGCCGTCACCCTCCTGCTGCGCCACGGCACCGACGCCGACCGGCACTACATCGCCCGCAACCCGCACGTCCTCGGCCGCCCGCTGCCCGGCCTGCCCGGCCCCGCGCGGTACGCCGCCCGGCCGGGGCCCTCGCCCGAACTGCTCGCCGAGACCGGCCCCGGCCCCCTCACCCCCGACGAGCTGATCCGCCTGCTGCGCCGGCACGGCCGCCGCCCCCGGATCCCGCTCACCCTGCTCCGCATGCCGCACCTGCTCGACCTCCACGACCCCGAGCCGCTGCTGCGCGCCCACGCCCGCGCCCCGCTGCCGGCCGGCGCCGTCGAGGCGCTGCTGCTGGCGGGCGGACTGCCCCGGCAGGCGTACCGCGCCCTGCTCGAGGCGCGCACGGGGGACACGTACGGCCGCCACTGGTACCGGCCCGCCGTCCGCGCCGTCCGGATGGGCCTGCTGACCTGCGACGAGCTCGTCGCGTACGTGGCCCCCGCCCCCCGCACCCTGCTGCTCGGCCACCTCCCCGCCACCCGCGGGCTGCGCTGGACCCTGCCCGAACAGGCCGAGATGCAGTCGGCCGTGCACCGCGCCCTGCGGCCCGTGCTCGGCGACGACCCCCGGCTGTGGGCCGAACTGGGCCGCCGGGCCGCCGCCTTCCGCGGCACCCTGCCCGAACTGGCGGCCGCGCTGGCCGCGGGCGCCCCGTCCGCACCCGGCGACGTCCGCCACGACCCGGCGCTGGCCCGCGCCGTCCGCCACCTCGCCCCGGACCCGGCCCCCGCCGATCCGGCCGGCGCGTGGGAGCGCGAGCTGGCCCTGGTGAGCCTCGCCGTCCCGATGGACACGGCCGCCGAGGACGTCCGCTGGGTCCGCGACTGCCTGGACCGGGGCCTGCTCACCGGCGCCGACGTCATCCGGCACAAGGTCCCCGCCTGCTGGGCGCTCGACGAGGACCAGTGGCTCGGCGACACCGGCCACCCCGACCGCCACGACCGCCCGGCGGCCGTCCTCGCCGCCCGCGCCGAGGCGGACCGGCTCTTCGCCGCGGCCCTCGGCGACGACCCCGGGGCCTGGTGGCGGGCCGCCCGCGCGCTCCCCGACTTCGCCGGAACCCTCCCCGAACTCCTCGCGCGCGTCACGGACGGGGACTCCGTGTCCAAGCGTCCCTGAGATGCGGCAACAATGGGGGGCATGAGCGACAGTCCAGCCCCCCTCGCCGACCCGCACCTCCTCTTCGACGCCGCGGCCGGCCGCCGGGACATCGTCATCCTCGGGTCGACCGGGTCCATCGGAACCCAGGCCATCGACCTCGCCCTGCGCAACCCGGACCGGTTCCGGGTCACCGCGCTGTCCGCCGCCGGCGGGCGCGTCGACCTGCTGGCCGAGCAGGCGCGCAAGCTCGGGGTCCGGGCCGTGGCCGTCGCCCGCGAGGACGCCGTACCGGCCCTGAAGGAGGCGCTGGGCGAGCAGTACGGCACGGCCGAGCCGCTGCCCGAGATCCTGGCCGGTCCCGACGCGGCGGCCGAACTCGCCGCCTCCGACTGCCACACCGTCCTGAACGGCATCACCGGCTCCATCGGCCTCGCCCCCACCCTCGCGGCGCTGCGGGCGGGCCGCACCCTGGCCCTGGCCAACAAGGAGTCGCTGATCGTCGGCGGCCCGCTGGTCAAGGCCCTCGCGAAGCCCGGCCAGATCATCCCCGTGGACTCCGAGCACGCCGCCCTCTTCCAGGCCCTCGCCGCCGGCACCCGCGCCGACGTCCGCAAGCTCGTCGTCACCGCCTCCGGAGGCCCCTTCCGCGGCCGCACCCGCGCCGAACTGGCCTCGGTCACCGTCGAGGACGCGCTCGCGCACCCCACCTGGGCCATGGGCCCGGTCATCACCGTGAACTCGGCGACCCTGGTCAACAAGGGGCTGGAGGTCATCGAGGCCCACCTGCTCTACGACATCCCCTTCGACCGCATCGAGGTCGTGGTCCACCCGCAGTCCTACGTGCACTCCATGGTCGAGTTCACGGACGGCTCCACCCTCGCCCAGGCCACCCCGCCGGACATGCGCGGCCCCATCGCGATCGGTCTCGGCTGGCCCCAGCGGGTCCCCGACGCTTCCCGCTCCTTCGACTGGAGCAAGGCCTCCACCTGGGAGTTCTTCCCGCTCGACACCGAGGCCTTCCCCTCGGTCGGCATCGCCCGCCACGTGGGAGAACTGGGCGGAACCGCCCCCGCCGTCTTCAATGCGGCGAACGAGGAGTGCGTGGACGCCTTCCTGGCCGGTCGGCTGCCGTTCACAGCAATCATGGATACGGTCTCGGCAGTGGTCGAGGAGCACGGAACGCCCACGTCGGGAACTTCCCTGACGGTGGCGGACGTCCTCGAAGCGGAGACCTGGGCCAGGGCCCGGGCACGGGAGATGGCGGCGCGGGCCGCCGTGGAGGCGGGCGCATGACCTTGCTGCTGACCCTGACGGGCGTGCTCGTCTTCGTCGTCGGGCTGCTGTTCTCGATCGCCTGGCACGAGCTCGGCCACCTCTCCACGGCCAAGCTCTTCGGTATCCGCGTGCCCCAGTACATGGTCGGCTTCGGCAAGACCATCTGGTCCCGGAAGAAGGGCGAGACCGAGTACGGGATCAAGGCCATCCCGATGGGCGGCTACATCCGCATGATCGGGATGTTCCCGCCCGGCGAGGACGGCAAGGTCACCGCCCGCTCCACCTCGCCCTTCCGGTCGATGATCGAGGACGCCCGCTCGGCGGCCTACGAGGAGCTCCAGCCCGGCGACGAGACGCGGCTCTTCTACACGCGCAAGCCGTGGAAGCGCGTGATCGTGATGTTCGCGGGCCCCTTCATGAACCTGGTGCTCGCCCTCGCGATCTTCTTCGGCGTCTGGATGACCTTCGGCATCAACCGGACCACCACCCAGATCGCCACCGTCTCGCCCTGCGTCATCCAGCAGAGCGAGAAGCGCGACGTCTGCAAGGACGGCGACCCGGTGGCCCCCGCCAAGAAGGCCGGCCTGCGGGCCGACGACCGGATCGTCGCCTTCAACGGCAAGAAGGTGGCCGACTGGTCCGCCCTCCAGAAGCGGATCCGCGACACCGTCGGCCCCGCCACCGTCACCATCGTGCGCGACGGCCAGCAGCTCAGCATCCCCGTCGACCTGATCGCCAACCAGGTCGCCAAGACCGACGGCCACGGCGGCTACGTCAAGGGCCAGTACGTCACCGCCGGCTGGCTCGGCTTCAGCCCGAAGAACGAGATCGCCGCCCTGTCCTTCGGCGAGTCCGTCGACCACATGGGCGAGATCGTCGACAGCAGCGTCCAGGGTCTCCTGAAGCTCCCCGCCAAGATCCCCGCCCTCTGGAACGCGGCGTTCAGCGGCGGCGAGCGCGAGGCCGACTCCCCGATGGGCATCGTCGGAGCGGCCCGGATGAGCGGCGACATCGCCGCCCTGGACCTGCCCAGCGAGCAGAAGATGTCGATCCTGCTCAACGTGCTCGGCATGTTCAACCTGTCGCTGTTCCTGTTCAACATGCTGCCCCTGCTGCCCCTGGACGGCGGGCACATCGCCGGCGCCCTGTGGGAGTCGCTGCGCCGCGCCGTGGCCAAGGTCTTCCGGCGCGCCGACCCCGGCCCCTTCGACGTGGCGAAGCTGATGCCCGCCGCGTACGTGGTCGCCGGCGTCTTCGTCTGCTTCACCCTGCTGGTGCTCGTCGCGGACGTGGTCAACCCGATCAAGATCACCTAGCCGTACGGGAACGAACCCGAACACACGGGGAGCCGGGCACGTTGTGTGCCCGGCTCCCTACGTTCGGGTGGCGTCACCCCCTCGGATGCAAGGGGGGCGCGCTGCTTGGCGTAACCTCGAAGGCTGGAGCCCGCCGATCTCGGGACCTCGATCCACACCTTGGGGTTGCACAGCAGATGACTGCCATCTCTCTCGGAATGCCGTCCGTGCCGACGAAGCTTGCCGACCGCCGGGTCAGCCGCAAGATCCAGGTCGGTTCCGTGGCCGTCGGCGGCGACGCACCCATCTCGGTGCAGTCGATGACCACGACCCGCACCTCCGACATCGGCGCCACCCTCCAGCAGATCGCCGAGCTGACCGCCTCCGGCTGCCAGATCGTCCGCGTCGCCTGCCCGACGCAGGACGACGCCGACGCGCTGGCCGTCATCGCGAAGAAGTCGCAGATCCCGGTCATCGCCGACATCCACTTCCAGCCCAAGTACGTGTTCGCCGCGATCGACGCCGGCTGCGCCGCCGTCCGCGTCAACCCGGGCAACATCAAGCAGTTCGACGACAAGGTCAAGGAGATCGCGTACGCCGCCCGGGAGACGGGCACGCCGATCCGCATCGGCGTCAACGCCGGCTCCCTCGACGCGCGCCTGCTGAAGAAGTACGGCAAGGCCACCCCCGAGGCGCTCGTCGAGTCCGCGCTGTGGGAGGCCTCCCTCTTCGAGGAGCACGGCTTCGGCGACATCAAGATCTCGGTCAAGCACAACGACCCGGTCGTCATGGTCAACGCCTACCGCCAGCTCGCCGCCCAGTGCGACTACCCGCTGCACCTCGGCGTGACCGAGGCCGGCCCCGCCTTCCAGGGCACCATCAAGTCCGCCGTCGCCTTCGGCGCCCTGCTCTCCGAGGGCATCGGCGACACCATCCGCGTCTCCCTCTCGGCCCCGCCGGTCGAGGAGGTCAAGGTCGGCAACCAGATCCTGGAGTCGCTGAACCTCAAGCCGCGCCGCCTGGAGATCGTCTCCTGCCCCTCCTGCGGCCGCGCCCAGGTCGACGTCTACAAGCTGGCCGAGGAGGTCACCGCCGGACTGGACGGCATGACCGTCCCGCTGCGCGTCGCCGTCATGGGCTGCGTCGTCAACGGTCCCGGCGAGGCCCGCGAGGCCGACCTCGGCGTCGCCTCCGGCAACGGCAAGGGCCAGATCTTCGTCAAGGGCGAGGTCATCAAGACCGTCCCCGAGTCGAAGATCGTGGAGACCCTCATCGAAGAGGCGCTGAAGATCGCCGAGCAGATGGAGAAGGACGGCGTCGCCTCCGGCGAGCCCAGCGTCGCCATCGGCGTCTGAGTCCGCCCCGGCAGGACCCCGCCCGGCCCCGTTCGCGCAGCTCGCGGACGGGGCCGGGCCTTTTCGTGACCTGCGGGACCGGGCGGGCGCAGGTTGCGGCGGGTACAGTGCGGAGATCAGCAGACTTGCACGGTGAGGCCCCAGTGTTGACGCAGACCACGACCAGGGTCCTTGAGCCCAGTGATCTCGACGCCGCGCTCGCCATCCTCGGACGCGAGCCGGTCGAGAACGCCTTCGTCACCTCCCGGGTCCAGGTCGCCGGACTCGATCCGTGGCGCCTGGGCGGCGAGATGTGGGGCTGGTACGCCGGCGGCGAGCTCCGCTCCATGTGCTACGCCGGAGCCAACCTCGTCCCCGTCTGCGCCGGCCCCGACGCCGTGCGCGCCTTCGCCGACCGGGCCCGCCGCACCGGCCGCCGCTGCTCCTCCATCGTCGGCCCCGCCGCACCCACCCGGCTGCTGTGGCAGCTCCTGGAGCCCAGCTGGGGCCCGGCCCGCGACGTCCGCGCCCACCAGCCGCTCATGGTCACCGAACAGCCGTCCACCGAGATCGCCGCCGACCCGCTCGTCCGCCGGATCCGCAAGGACGAGATGGAACTGATCATGCCCGCCTGCGTGGCCATGTTCACCGAGGAGGTCGGCATCTCGCCGCTCGCCGGGGACGGCGGACTGCTCTACCAGGCCCGCGTCGCCGAGCTCGTCGGCAGCGGCCGCTCCTTCGCCCGCGTCGAGAACGGCAAGGTCGTCTTCAAGGCCGAGATCGGCGCCGCCACTGCCGCCGCGTGCCAGATCCAGGGCGTGTGGGTCGACCCCGAGTTCCGCGGCCGCGGACACTCCGAGACCGGCATGGCCGCCGTCGTCGCGTACGCGCTGCGCGACGTGGCCCCCGTGGTCAGCCTCTACGTCAACGACTTCAACACCGCCGCCCGCGCCTCCTACCGGCGGGTGGGCTTCCGCGAGGTCGGCGCGTTCATGAGCGTGCTGTTCTGAGCGTCCGGTTCTGAGCGTGCTGTTCTGGTCGTGTGTCCTGTTCCGACATACGGAGAGGGGCGGCCGGTTTCGTGCGGGAAGCCGTACCGGAGCGGGCCTACCCCGAAGTAAGGTCGCCGCATGCTGCCACCTTCCCCGGGCGACGACGCCGTACGGCCAGCCGGACTCCGCATCGGGCACCTCGACCTGGCCGGCCGGGTGGACGAGGCCCTGCGCGTCCAGGCCGTCGCCTTCGGGCTCAGCGAGGAGGAAGTCGGCATCCGGCGCTACATCGTGCAGCGCCACATGACCTGCCCCGGTGCCCGCGCGCTCGGCGCCTTCACCGACGACGGGGCGCTGGCCGGCTTCGTCTACGGCATGCCCAACGACCGCGCCCACTGGTGGTCCACCATCGTCGAGCCCTACCTCCGGGCCCGCGGAACCGACCACTGGCTCGACCACTCCTTCGTCATCACCGAGCTGCACGTCCACCCCGGCTTCCAGGGCCGCGGCGTCGGCCGCACCCTCATCACCCGGATCACCGACGGCGCCGCCGAGCCCCGGTCGATCCTCTCCGCCATCGACACCGACAGCCCGGCCCGCGGGCTCTACGCCGCCCTCGGCTACCGCGACCTGGCCCGGAAGGTCCACTTCCCGAGCGCCGGCCTGCCGTACGCGGTCATGGGAGCCCCGCTGCCCCTGCTCAGGCCCCCGCACACGGGCTGAAACGGGTTTCCGGGCTCCACCCGGTTCTCGGTAGCCTCGCGGCATGTCCACTCACCACGTGCAGCGCATGTCCCGCCTCATGGCCAAGACCCTCCGCGAGGACCCGGCCGACGCCGAGACCCTCAGCCACCGCCTCCTCGTCCGGGCCGGCTACGTCCGGCGCAGCTCCGCCGGGGTGTGGACCTGGCTGCCGCTCGGCAAGAAGGTCCTGGACAACGTCTCGCGCATCGTCCGCGAGGAGATGGACGCGATCGGCGCCCAGGAGGTGCTGCTGCCGGCGCTGCTGCCGAAGGAGCCGTACGAGGTCAGCGGCCGCTGGTCGGAGTACGGGGACCTGCTGTTCCGGCTGAAGGACCGCAAGGGCGCGGACTACCTGCTGGGCCCCACCCACGAGGAGATCTTCACCCTCGTGGTGAAGGACCAGTGCACGTCCTACAAGGACCTGCCGGTCATGCTCTACCAGATCCAGACCAAGTACCGGGACGAGGCCCGGCCCCGGTCCGGCGTGCTGCGCGGCCGCGAGTTCCAGATGAAGGACTCGTACTCCTTCGACGTGTCCGACGAGGGCCTCGCCGAGTCCTACCGGCTGCACCGCGAGGCCTACGTGCGCATCTTCGAGCGCCTCGGCCTGGACCACCGGATCGTGTCGGCGGTGTCGGGCGCCATGGGCGGCTCGGCGTCGGAGGAGTTCCTGGCGCCGGCGGGTGCGGGCGAGGACACCTTCGTGGACTGCCCGAGCTGTGACTACGCGGCGAACACGGAAGCGGTGACCTTCGCGTTGAAGGCGGTCGAGGGCGGTGCGCACCCCGCCCTGGAGGAGATTCCGACCCCCGACACCCCCACCATCGAGACCCTGGCCGCGCACCTCGGCGTGCCGGCCTCCGCGACCCTGAAGAACCTGCTGGTCAAGGTGGACGGCGAGATCACCGCCGTCGGCGTGCCGGGCGACCGCGAGGTGGACCTCGGCAAGCTCGGGGAGCACCTGGCCCCGGCGGTGGTGGAGCTGGTGACGGCGGAGGACTTCGCGGACCGGCCCGACCTGGTACGCGGCTACGTGGGCCCGCAGGGCCTGGAGAAGGTCCGCTACCTCGCCGACCCGCGCGTCGCGCCGGGGACGGCGTGGGTCACGGGTGCGAACAAGCCGGACACGCACGCCCGGAACGTGGTCTGCGGCCGCGACTTCGAGGTGGACCGGTACCTGGACGTGGTCGTCGTCGAGCCGGGCGACCCCTGCCCGGCGTGCGGTGCGGGGCTGAAGCTGGACCGGGCCATCGAGATCGGGCACATCTTCCAGCTGGGACGGAAGTACGCCGACGCCTTCGGGCTGGACGTCCTGGGCAAGGAGGGCAAGCCGGTCCGGGTCACCATGGGCTCCTACGGCATCGGCGTCTCCCGGGCCGTGGCCGCCCTGGCCGAGCAGACGGCCGACGAGCGGGGCCTGCGCTGGCCCGCGTCGGTGGCCCCGGCCGACGTCCACGTGGTGGCGGCGGGCAAGGCGGGACCGCTCGCGCTGGCCGAGGAAGCGGCGGCCGCCCTGGCCGCGGCGGGGCGTCGGGTCCTGCTGGACGACCGCCCCGGGCTGTCGCCGGGCGTCAAGCTGACGGACGCGGAGCTGATCGGCGTGCCGTGGATCCTGGTCGCGGGACGCCGCTCCGCGGAGGGCGTCGTCGAACTCCAGGACCGCGCCGCCGGCACCCGCGAGGAACTCCCGCTGGCGGAGGCGCTGGGGCGGGTGGGGTAGGGGCGGGGACGGGGGCGGGGGCGTTGGCTCGCGGTGCGGGCCCGCCATCTCCCCCTCGACCCCGCGTGGCCGGGCGGTGGCTGCCCACCCGCCTCCCCGGGTGCGGGTCGGTGGGGTGGGGAGCGGTAGTCCCTCGGGCGGTCTCGGGGAGGGGCGGGGGTTTCCCGGCAGTCCATCGTCCTTCCGTGTCGGGCCGGTCCCTCAAGGGCGCTCCCTTCGGTCGCGTCGCTTCGCGATGGCCTTCGGCCACCCTTGACCGACCGACCCGCCCCGGAAAGCCGAAAGACTGCCGGGAAGCCCCCGAAGGAACGGTCACACGGCAGGAGTGGGAGGGGCGGGCCCGTCAGTGACGAGGCGAGGGGCCGGGCTTTGGTCGGCCGGGCATCCGGGCCCTGGAGAGCCCCCGCGGAGCACCCCGGCGCGACGGATCGCTACGAGCTTCTCCCGGCTTGGCGTCCGACGGCCGCCTGGCCTGATACCTGCAGCAGAGCACGACCAGAGCAGCCGACGGACCCGGCAAGCGCGACAGATCGCTACGCGCTCCTCTCGGCTTGGCGTCAGGCCGCTGTCCGGGGCTGATGCCTCTGCCTGATTCAGCCCCGCCGGCGTTTGAGGCGAGGGGGTCCGGGGCGCAGCCCCGGGGAACGGGCGAAGGGTGGGTAGGGGACCGTTCCGCGCAGCGGCAGGCACCGGCGAGGGCTACGCAGTCGGCGGCTCGGACGTGGGGCCACCAGGCGCGGGAGCAGCAGGGGCGGGGCCACCAGGCGCGGGAGCAGTAGGGGCGGGGCCACCGGGCGCGGGAGCAACAGGGGTCGCGCGTTCCAGGAAGCGGAGGAGTTCCACCGGGAAGGGGAGGACCAGGGTGGAGTTCTTCTCCGCCGCCACCGCGATCACCGTCTGGAGGAGGCGGAGCTGGAGGGCCGCCGGCTGGTCGGACATGACGGCGGCGGCTTCGGCGAGTTTGTGCGAGGCCTGGAGTTCGGCGTCCGCGTTGATGAGGCGGGCGCGGCGTTCGCGGTCGGCTTCGGCCTGGCGGGCCATCGACCGCTTCATCGTCTCCGGGAGGGAGACGTCCTTGATCTCCACGCGGTCGATCTGGACGCCCCAGCCCATCGCGGGGCTGTCGATCATGAGTTCCAGGCCCTGGTTGAGCTTCTCGCGGTTCGAGAGGAGGTCGTCCAGGTCGCTCTTGCCGATGATCGAGCGCAGCGAGGTCTGCGCCATCTGGGAGACGGCGAAGCGGTAGTCCTCCACCGCGATGATCGCGCTCGCCGGGTCGACGACCTTGAAGTACACGACGGCGTCCACGCGGACGGTGACGTTGTCCCGGGTGATGCCCTCCTGCGCCGGGACGGGGAGGGTGACGATCTGGAGGTTGACCTTGTGGAGGCGGTCGGCCAGCGGGAGGACCATCGTGAAGCCTGGCGGGCGGACCCCTTCGCGCAGGCGGCCGAAGCGGAAGACGATGCCGCGCTCGTACTGCTTCACCACCCGGGCGGCCGCACCCAGGTAGACCGCGACGCCCACGGCGGCGGCGATGCCTGCTGTCAGCAGTTCCTCGACCATGACGGCCCCCTGCCGGACCTGTGTCCCCCAGGGGTGTTATGCCCTCACAGCCAGGCCGCGAACTCCAGCAGGAGCTCCGCGTCGCGTCGGCGCCCGGCGGCCAGTGCGCGGAGGCCGGACTCCACCGCCCGGAACACCGTCCAGCCGCGCAGGCGCTCCCGGTCCACCTCCAGCGAGTCGGCGAGCTTGTTCACCCGTCGCCGGGCGCCGGCCGCCCCCGTCGAGGCGGCCATCTGGTCCTCCAGCCGGTCCCGGACCAGCCGGGCCAGGTCGTAGGCGCGCTCGCCGACCAGCGGATCGGGGCCCACCGTCAGCCAGGGGGCGCGTTCGGCCGCCAGGACCTTGCCCTGACGGAAGTTCCCGTGCAGGAGGACGGCTTCGGGGGGTGCGGACGTCAGGTCGTGGCGGAGGGCGAGGGCCGTCTCCGCGAGGGGGCGCGCCTCCGGCGGGGCCGTGCGCAGCAGGGCCGACCGGGCCGCCGTGTGCTCGGCCACCGTCTCGAAGGGGTGGTCCTGCGGCGGGGCCACCCACAGCCGGCGCAGCGTGCCGCAGGCCTCCAGCAGGGCCTTGGCCTCCGGCAGCGAACGCAGCGACACGTCGGGGTGCAGCCGTTCCAGCAGCAGCGCCCCGTCCTGCTCGTGGTGGCGCGAGTCGAGGACCCGGACCGCCCCGAAGCCGCCCCAGTGGGCGAGCGCGGCCAGCTCCCGGTCCGGGCGGGCCCCCGGCGGCGCCAGCTTCAGGGCGGCCGGGGTGCCGTCGGGGTAGCGGACCAGCAGCACCGCGCTGCTGCGCCCGCCGGGGGCCTGGACCCGCTGGGCCGTGACGTCCCGCCGCTTCAGCGCCTCCTCGGCGAGCTCGGGCAGGCGCCCCAGCCACTCCGTGTCCCGCTCGGTCGGCGGCAGCTCGCCGAGCGCCCGTACGAGCCGCTGCGGCGGTTCGAAAGCCATGCGTGCCTGGTCCCTTTCAGCTGGTACGGGCCGCCTGTGCGCGTTCCGTGAGCCCAGGGAAGGCTACGCCGACACCGCGCCAGCGTGCCGCGCGCACGGCCGCGGCGCTCAGTGCGTCAGCCGCCTCGCGGCGCAACTGGCCGTCCGCCGACCGCACCAGGTCGGAGTACGCGCCCGCCACCCGGTCCTCGATCACGGCGGCCAGCCGCTCGCAGTCGGCCGGCGTGCGCACCTCGAAGGGCAGGGCGTACGCGGCCTCGGCGGCCTGCGGCGCACCGCCCAGCTCCCGGACGGTCCGGGTCAGCCGGTCGCGGCGGGCCAGGTGGCTGCCGTAGGCCTCGCGGGCCTCGGCCGCCCGGGCGGCCGCGACGCGCGCGCCGATCACCCCGTACCCGTACGCGGCGGCGTGCTCGGCGGCCAGCGCGGCCTGGGCGGCCCGGAGCGGGCCGCCGGCGGGGGAGGGCGAGGGCTTCACGAAGGGGCTCCCGGGGTCGAGGTGAGCAGGTAGGTGTGGACGGCCCCGCAGGCGGCCACCGAGGCGAGCATCCGGGCCAGCTCCCCGGGGGCGCCGGCCAGGGCGACGGTCCGGGCCTCCGACAGGTCCCGCTCGGCGTCCGCGAGCGCGCTCAGGGCCTCGGCCTGCTGCTCCGGGACCGGCTCCTTGCGCGCGGCCGGGGCGCCGGGAGCGGGTGCGGCGGCGCCGGACCCGGACGGGGAGGGCGGCCCCGGGCGGGGGGACGGCTTCCCGGCCGCGGGGTCGGCGAGGGCCAGGGCCGCGGTGTGCGCCGCGACGGCCGCGCGGAGCGGCCCGAGGCGCTCGGCGAGGCCGGGATGGGCCGCCAGGGTGGCGTCGTAACGTTCCAGCAACTGCTCGCTGTCACGGACGGCGCTCTCCCGCATCCGCCGTTCGAGTGCAATCCCGCTGTCGGTGCCCGGGGCGTCGCCGCCACCGGCGCACCCGGTGAGCAGCACGGCCCCGGTCGCACCGGCGGCTCCGGCGAGCAGGCTCCTTCGGGAGGGCGAGCGCCTCAAGGGCGTGGTCCAGGGCACGGCGGCGTCCTCGGGGGTGATGGCGGGGCAGGGTGTGATCACGGTACCCGGGGGTCCCGTCCGCAGCGCGGACGGCAACACCCTCCGCGACCGGATACCCTTTGACCTGACACGACGGAAAACCACAACAGCACACGCGGCCGAGGAGTCACCCGGATGAGCACCACCCAGAGCGACAGGCTGCGCGGACTGCTGGAGCCACTCGTCGCCGCCAAGGGCCTGGACCTCGAGGACATCGAGCTCTCCAAGGCGGGCAAGCGCCGCATGCTGCGCATCATCGTGGATTCCGATGAGGGTGTCGACCTGGACGAATGCGCCGAGCTGAGCCGTGAGATCTCCGACCGGCTCGACGAGTCCGACGCGATGGGCGAGGACGAGTACAACCTCGAAGTCAGCTCCCCGGGCGCGGACCGCCCGCTCAGCGAGCACCGTCACTACGTTCGGGCGACCGGCCGCCTCGTGAAGTTCCAGCTGGCCGAGGGTGGGGAACTGATCGCCCGCATCCTCGGTGTCGACGACGAGGGCATGGACCTCGAAGTCCCGGGTGTGAAGGGCCGCAAGGCGACCGCCCGTCGTATCGCATTCACCGACATCGCCAAGGCGCGAGTCGAGATCGAGTTCAGCCGCAAGGACAAGAAGGAAGAGGAGGCGTAGCCGTGGACATCGACATGAGTGCCCTGCGGGGTCTGGTCCGGGAGAAGGAGATCTCCTTCGACCTGCTCGTCGAGGCGATCGAGTCGGCCCTCCTCATCGCGTACCACCGCACCGAGGGCAGCTTCCGGCGCGCCCGTGTCGTGCTCGACCGCACCAACGGTCACGTGGTCGTGTGGGCGACCGAGGACCCGAGGGACCTCGAAGAGGGACAGGAGCCCAAGGAGTTCGACGACACGCCGTCGGACTTCGGGCGGATCGCCGCGACGACCGCCAAGCAGGTGATCCTCCAGCGTCTGCGCGACGCAGAGGACGACCTGACCTTCGGCGAGTTCGCCGGCCGCGAGGGCGACGTCATCACCGGTGTCGTGCAGCAGGGCAAGGACCCCAAGAACGTCCTCGTCGACATCGGCAAGCTGGAGGCCATCCTGCCGGTGCAGGAGCAGGTCCCCGGCGAGGAGTACACGCACGGCCTCCGTCTGAAGACGTACGTCGTGCGGGTGGCGAAGGGTGTCCGCGGTCCGTCCGTGACCCTGTCGCGCACCCACCCCAACCTGGTGAAGAAGCTGTTCGCCCTGGAGGTCCCGGAGATCGCCGACGGCAGCGTCGAGATCTCCGCGATCGCCCGCGAGGCGGGCCACCGCACCAAGATCGCCGTCCGGTCCACCCGCTCGGGCCTGAACCCGAAGGGCGCCTGCATCGGCCCGATGGGCGCCCGTGTGCGCAACGTGATGGCCGAGCTGCACGGCGAGAAGATCGACATCGTCGACTGGTCGGACGACCCGGCGGAGATGGTGGCGAACGCGCTGTCACCCGCCCGGGTGAGCAAGGTCGAGGTCGTCGACTGGGACACCCGCTCCGCCCGGGTGACCGTGCCCGACTACCAGCTGTCGCTGGCGATCGGCAAGGAGGGGCAGAACGCCCGCCTCGCCGCCCGCCTCACCGGCTGGCGCATCGACATCCGGCCCGACACCGAGGTGCCCGCCGACGCGGACACCGGTGCCTGACCGGGAATAAACCGCTACCGGCCGGGGTTCCCGGCCGGTAGACAGGTACTCCGGCACCGCCGGAGCACCTCGGAAACCACGACGACATCCGTTCGATTTTTCACCTGAAGGGGTGAGGTCGGTACGGGGAGGTAGACTTAGGCGTGTCTGGCCGGACGCAAGCCCGCGCATGCCCCGAACGCACCTGTGTGGGGTGCCGGGAGCGAGCGGCCAAGAGCGATCTGCTGCGGATCGTGGCGGTCGGGGACGAATGCGTCCCCGATCCTCGCGGTACGCTGCCCGGCCGGGGTGCCTACGTGCACCCCGCCGTGGTCTGCCTCGACCAGGCGGTCCGCCGCCGGGTGTTCCCCCGGGCCCTCAGGTCCGCCGGAGCGCTCGACACGGAAGAACTGCGCAAAGCCCTGGCCGTACCGGCCGAGGCGACACCGTAAGAAGAAGTACGGCACGGGCACCCCGTGCGGTCAGGTACCTCGCGAGTTGGAAGTAGGTCGAGATTGCGATGAGCACTCGATGAGTACGCGATGAGTACGCCCATGAAGTAGCGACGGTCCGGCGTAACCCGGACCTAAAAGGAGCGAAGTGGCTAAGGTCCGGGTATACGAACTCGCCAAGGAGTTCGGGGTTGAGAGCAAGGTCGTCATGGCCAAGCTCCAAGAACTCGGTGAATTCGTCCGTTCGGCGTCCTCGACGATCGAGGCGCCGGTTGTACGCAAGTTGACTGACGCACTGCAGGGGCCCGGCGGCAACGCCGGCAAGTCCGCTGCGAAGCCCGGCGCGCCCCGCAAGGCCGCGCCCGCCAAGCCCGCGGCGCCCTCCCCGGCGACCGCGGCACGTCCTGCTGCCCCCAAGCCCGGCGCGCCGGCGGCCCCCAAGCCCGCCGCTGCCGAGGCCCCGGCGGTCAGCGCCCCGGTGACTCCGGCCACTCCCGGCCCGCGTCCCGGTCCCAAGGCTCCCGCCCCGAAGCCCGCTCCGGCGGCTCCCGTGGCGACCGAGTTCTCCGCGCCCCCGGCGGCTCCGGCCGCTCCGGCGCGTCCCGCCGCGTCCCCCGGCCCGCGTCCGGCGCAGCAGCGTCCGGCCGGCCCGGGTCAGGGTGCCCGTCCCGGCGCCCCGCGTCCGGCCGGTGCCACCCCCGGTGCCCAGGCCCCGCGCCCCGGTGGCGCCGGCGGCTCCCAGGCCCCGCGCCCCGGCGGCGCCCGTCCGGCCGGTCCCCGTCCGGGCAACAACCCCTTCACCTCCGGCGGCTCGACCGGCATGGCGCGCCCGCAGGCGCCCCGTCCGGCCGGCGCTCCCCGTCCCGGTGCCCCCGGCGCCGGCGGCCAGGGTGCCCCGCGTCCGCAGGCCGGCCCCGGCGGCGCCCCGCGTCCGCAGGGTCCCGGCGGCGCCCGTCCCACCCCGGGCGGCATGCCCCGTCCGCAGGGCGGCGCTCCGCGTCCGGCCCCGGGCGGCAACCGTCCGAACCCGGGCATGATGCCGCAGCGTCCCGCTGCCGGTGGTCCCGGCCCGCGTCCCGGTGGCGGCCCCGGCCGTCCCGGTGCCGGCGGTCCGCGTCCCGGCGGTGGCGCCGGTCGTCCCGGCGGCGGCTTCGCCGGCCGTCCGGCCGGTCCGGGCTCGCGTCCGGCCGGCGGCGGCTTCGGCGGCCCGCGTCCGGGTGGCGGCGGCTTCGGCGGCGGCCCGGCCGGTGCCGGTGGCGGCGGTCGTCCCGGCTTCGGCGGGCGTCCCGGTGGTCCCGGTGCCCGTGGTGGCACGCAGGGTGCCTTCGGCCGTCCCGGCGGTCCGGCCCGTCGCGGTCGCAAGTCCAAGCGCCAGCGTCGCCAGGAGTACGAGGCCATGCAGGCCCCGTCGGTCGGCGGCGTGATGCTGCCGCGCGGTGGCGGCGAGACCGTGCGCCTGTCGCGCGGTGCCTCCCTCACCGACTTCGCGGAGAAGATCAACGCCAACCCGGCGTCGCTCGTCGCCGTGATGATGAACCTCGGCGAGATGGTCACCGCCACGCAGTCCGTCTCCGACGAGACCCTCCAGCTCCTCGCCGACGAGATGAACTACACCGTTCAGATCGTCAGCCCGGAGGAAGAGGACCGCGAGCTCCTCGAGGGCTTCGACATCGAGTTCGGCGAGGACGAGGGCGGCGAGGAGTTCCTGCTCCCGCGTCCGCCGGTCGTCACCGTCATGGGTCACGTCGACCACGGTAAGACCCGACTGCTCGACGCCATCCGCAAGACGAACGTCGTTGCGGGCGAGGCCGGCGGCATCACCCAGGGCATCGGTGCCTACCAGGTCTCCACCGAGGTCAACGACGAGCAGCGTCGCATCACCTTCATCGACACCCCGGGTCACGAGGCGTTCACCGCCATGCGTGCCCGTGGTGCGAAGTCGACCGACATCGCGATCCTCGTGGTCGCGGCCAACGACGGCGTCATGCCGCAGACGATCGAGGCGCTCAACCACGCCAAGGCCGCCGGCGTCCCGATCGTCGTCGCGGTCAACAAGATCGACGTCGAGGGTGCCGACCCGACCAAGGTCCGCGGTCAGCTCACCGAGTTCGGTCTGGTCGCCGAGGAGTACGGCGGCGACACGATGTTCGTCGACATCTCCGCCAAGCAGGGTCTGCACATCGACTCCCTGCTGGAGGCCGTCGTCCTCACCGCCGACGCCTCGCTCGACCTGCGCGCCAACCCGGAGCAGGACGCTCAGGGTATTGCGATCGAGTCCCACCTCGACCGCGGCCGCGGTGCCGTCGCCACCGTCCTCGTCCAGCGCGGTACCCTCCGCGTCGGCGACACGATGGTCGTGGGCGACGCCTACGGCCGTGTGCGCGCCATGCTCGACGACAAGGGCAACAACATCGAGGAAGCGGGTCCGTCGACCCCCGTCCTGGTCCTGGGTCTCACCAACGTCCCCGGCGCCGGCGACAACTTCCTCGTCGTCGACGAGGACCGCACCGCCCGTCAGATCGCCGAGAAGCGTGCTGCGCGCGAGCGCAACGCCAACTTCGCCAAGCGCGTCCGCCGGGTGTCCCTGGAAGACCTCGACTCGGTCCTCAAGGCCGGTCTGGTCCAGGAACTCAACCTCATCATCAAGGGCGACTCGTCCGGTGCGGTCGAGGCCCTCGAGTCCTCGCTGCTCCAGCTCGACGTCGGCGAAGAGGTCGACATCCGCGTCCTGCACCGCGGTGTGGGTGCGGTCACCGAGTCGGACATCTCGCTCGCGATGGGCTCCGACGCCATCGTCATCGGCTACAACGTCCGCGCTGTCGGCCGTGCCGCGCAGATGGCGGACCGCGAGGGCGTCGACGTCCGGTACTACTCGGTGATCTACCAGGCCATCGAGGAGATCGAGGCGGCCCTGAAGGGTCTGCTCAAGCCGGAGTACGAAGAGGTCGAGCTCGGTACGGCGGAGGTCCGCGAGATCTTCCGCTCGTCCAAGCTGGGCAACATCGCGGGTGTCCTCATCCGCTCCGGCGAGGTCAAGCGCAACACCAAGGCGCGGCTCCTGCGCGATGGCAAGGTCATCGCCGAGAACCTCACCATCTCCGGTCTGCGCCGCTTCAAGGACGACGTCACCGAGATCCGCGAAGGCTTCGAGGGCGGTATCAACCTCGGTTCCTTCAACGACATCAAGATCGACGACGTCATCGCGACGTACGAGATGCGCGAGAAGCCCCGCGCGTAAGCGCGAGGCGGTTCGTACCGTGTCGTAACACCGGGGCCGGTCGGCGGAATATCCGTCGATCGGCCCCGGCCGTTGCGTGTACGGTTCTGGTGACCCTGCCGAGCGTCGGCCGGCAGGCCACCGAACCCGCACCGGCGGGATATCCGGAACTGCATGTACGTGGGGACTCTGTCCTTCGACCTGCTCCTCGGCGACGTCCACTCGCTGAAGGAGAAACGCTCCGTCGTCCGGCCCATCGTCGCCGAGCTCCAACGCAAGTTCTCCGTGAGCGCGGCCGAGGTGGGAGACCAGGACCTGCACCGCAGGGCCCGCATAGGGGTCGCCCTGGTGAGCGGGGACGCGGGGTTCGTGTCGGACGTGCTCGACCGCTGTGAGCGGCTGGTCGCGGCGCGTCCGGAAGTGGAGCTGCTGTCCGTGAGGCGGCGGTACCACGGTGATGAAGACTGATTGCTTGTCTGCAACAAAGAAGGAGACGGACCAGTGGCCGACAATGCGCGGGCGAAGAAGCTGGCGGACCTCATCCGGGAGGTGGTGGCCGAGAAGCTGCAGCGCGGTGTCAAGGACCCCCGCCTCGGTACGCACGTGACCATCACGGACACCCGGGTCACCGGCGACCTGCGGGAGGCCACGGTCTTCTACACGGTCTACGGCGACGACGAGGACCGGGCCAGCGCGGCAGCGGGCCTGGAGAGCGCCAAGGGCGTACTGCGCTCCGCGGTCGGCCGGGCGGCGGGAACCAAGTTCACGCCCACCCTGACCTTCGTCGCGGACGCCCTCCCGGAGAACGCCCGGACCATCGAGGACCTCCTCGACAAGGCGCGGGCCTCCGACGCCCAGGTGCGCGAGGTGTCCTCCGGCGCGAAGTACGCCGGCGAAGCCGACCCGTACAAGAAGCCGGGCGACGAGGACGACGAGGACGCAGCCGCGGAATGAGCAACAACGCAGGGAAGACGACGCCGGACGGCCTTGTCATCGTCGACAAGCCGTCCGGCTTCACTTCGCACGACGTGGTCGCCAAGATGCGCGGGATCGCCAAGACCCGCCGCGTCGGCCACGCCGGCACCCTCGACCCGATGGCGACGGGCGTCCTCGTCCTCGGCGTGGAGAAGGCCACCAAGCTCCTCGGCCACCTCGCGCTGACCGAGAAGGAGTACCTCGGCACCATCCGGCTCGGGCAGAACACCCTCACGGACGACGCCGAGGGCGAGATCACCTCGTCCGCCGACGCCTCCGGGGTGACCCGCGAGGGCGTGGACGCCGGCATCGCCAAGCTGACCGGCGAGATCATGCAGGTCCCGTCCAAGGTCAGCGCCATCAAGATCAAGGGCGTGCGCTCCTACAAGCGCGCCCGCGACGGCGAGGACTTCGAGATCCCGGCCCGGCCGGTCACCATCTCGTCGTTCCAGGTGTACGACATGCGCGAGGCCGAGGCCGAGGACGGCACCAAGGTCGTCGACCTCGTCGTCTCCGTCGTCTGCTCCAGCGGTACGTACATCCGCGCCCTCGCCCGCGACCTGGGCGCCGACCTGGGCGTCGGCGGCCACCTCACGGCGCTCCGGCGCACCCGGGTGGGCCCGTACAAGCTCGACAAGGCGCGCACGCTGGACCAGCTCCAGGAGGAGCTGACCGTCATGCCGATCGGCGAGGCGGCCGCCGCCGCGTTCGCGCGCTGGGACCTGGACGCGCGCCGGGCCTCGCTGCTCGCCAACGGCGTGCGGATCGAGATGCCGGACGAGTACCGGGACGGCCGCACCGTCGCCGTCTACGGGCCGGACGGCAAGCTGCTCGGGCTCGTGGAGAGCAAGGGCGGCAAGGCGAAGTCCCTCGCGGTCTTCGTCTGAGGGGCCCCGCCCCCGGTCGTTGACGTGGAGCGGTGAGCGCACACGGACTGCTGCTCACCGCTCCACAACCCCCCTCGGGTAGGTCTCTATCCATCCGGAGCACCCTATTCACCCTTCCGAGCAGGCGCTCGGAGTGAACGCGGGGAGTGCAAGGGGGCGCTTTCGGCCCGCGTGCTTTCCGCGCTGATCTTCACTTGCCTACCGTCGTGCACACGGGTCCCGCGGCGGGGGAGTGGTGCGGCGATGACGGACGAGGTCACGGACGGTACGGGGGAGGCCGGCCGCGGAGCCTTCGCGGGCGCCGCCGGGCTGGTGACGATCCGGGACCGGGACGGGATCCCGCGCGGGAGCGGCTTCGTCGCCGACCACCGCGGCACGGTGATCACCAGCTGCGCGGCCGTCGCGGGGGTGGCCGGACTGGTCCTGCACGCACCCGGCGCCGAGGAGCGCGCCCGGCCGGCCGAGGCCGATGACGTCACCGTCCTCCCGGAGCTCGGGCTGGCCCTCGTGCGCAGCGCCGGACTGGAGGTCCCGCCGCTGCCCGTGGCGATGTGCGAGGCGATCCCTCCGGGGACGTACGTACGCCTGCCCGCGCGGGGCTGGCGCCAGGCGCGGGTGCTCGGGGCGGGCGCGGAGGTCACCCACACCGCGGCGGGCCGCCCCCACGTGCTCCCCGCCGCCGTCGAGCTGGCCATCGGCACGGCCGGCCGGGACGCCCTGCGGCTCGGCGGCGAGGTCTGCGGGGGGCCGGTCCTGGACGCGGCGACCGGAGCGGTGCTCGCGGTACTCGGCACCGCTCTCGCAGCGGAGCACCGCTCCGGGAGCTTCGCCGTACCCCTGCGCGCGGCCGCCGCGTCCGCACCCGGCGGCCCCCTCGCGGAGCTGCTGGAGCGGAACTCCGCCACCGTGCCGGGCTACGGGGCGGACCTCAACCTGGCCGGCGCCCTGGAGCTGACCGGCACCACCCTCGGCTCGGCGTTCCCCCCGGCCACCGCCGCCGAGCCCGCCCCGGACCCCGTGCCGCGCCCCGGGATCACCGCCGGGCTGGCCGCCTTCACCGCCGGGACGGACCTCGTGCTCGGCCTGGTCGGGGCCCCCGGCACCGGCCGCACCACCGCCCTCGCCGCCCTCGCCGCCGACCGGGCCCGGGGGGCCCGCCCCGCGCCGACGCTCTGGCTGCGCGGAGCCGACCTGCGCGACGGCGACGCCTCCCTGGCCGACGCCGTGACCCGGGCCCTGACGGCGGCGGGCCGCATCCTCACGGCGGGCCCGGCCGCGGCGGGCTCCGCGCCGGGGCCGGCCGCGCCGGGCTCCGCAGTGCCGGGACCGTCGGGGCACGGACCGTCGGGGCGCGGACCGGAGCCCGCCCGGCCGGGGCAGGCCGTGGACACCGACCCGACCGGGCGCACTCCGGCCGAGCCCGGAGAACCCGGACCCTTCCGTTCCGGCACGTCCGGTGCGGGCGCGGCCGACCCAGGGTGGTCCGGGCCCGGTCCGGTGGGGCCGGCCGGTTCGGGATCCGCCCCCGTGGGGTCCGCGCTGGCCGGGACCCCGGGCGGGCCCGGTACGGAGGGGGAGGGGGTCGGGGAGCGGGTGGCGCGGCTCGCGGGGGACGCCGGACGGGCGCTGCTGGTGGTGCTGGACGCACCCGAGGAGATGCCGCCCCGGCTCGCGCAGCGCCTCGCACCCTGGACCACTTCCACCGCCGCCTGGCTGTGCCGCACCGGGGCCCGGCTGGTGGTCGCCGCCCGGCCCGAGTACTGGGAGCGGGCCGGGGAGCTCTACCCGCCGGAGCTGCTGCACACCCCGGCCCGCGCCGCCCGGCGGCTGCCGCCCGCACTGCCCGTCGGGGACCTGACCCCGCAGGAGGCGGGCGAGGCCCGGGCCCGTCTGGGGATCCCGGACGGCGCCGTGCGCGAGGCCGACGCCCGGCACCCGCTCACCCTGCGCCTGCTCGCCGGGATCCGCGCCGCCGAGGTCACCGCGGGCCGCCCCGGCCGTGACGAGGTCTTCGCGGCGCACCTGGACCTGGTGGCCCTGCGCGTGGCCGTCCGGATCGCGGCGGCGGCCGGCGCGGGGCGCGGGCCGGGGGCCGGACCGGGGGCCGGGCCGGCGTCGGGGGCCGGGGTGCACGGCCCCGGGGTGCGGCGGCTCGCGGCCCGGGTGGCCGGCCGGGTGCACGAGGCCGCCCGGCGGTGCCTCGGCCCCGGCCGGGGCCAGCTGGACCGGGCGGCCTTCGAGGAGCTGTTCCCCTGGCGCACCGGCTGGGCCTCCGCCGTCCTCACCGAGGGCCTGCTCGTCCCCGCGGGCCCCGGCTACCGCTTCGCCCACGAGGAGCTGTCCGACTGGCTCCAGGCCGGACACCTCGACGTCCCGGGCGCCCTGGACGGCCTCGTCCACCACGGCCCCGCCGACGCCGGCCCGCCCGTACCCCGGCACCGCATCGGGCCCGTACTGGAGGCCCTCCGCAGGCTCCCGCCCGCCGAGGCGCGCGGCCGGCTCGACGGGCTGGTGGCAGCCCTGAACGCGTTCGCCGAGCAGGCGGGGCAGGCCGGGCAGGACCCCGGCCCGGTCCACCCCGACCGCGTCTGGTGGGCCTCCCGCCTGCTGCGGGCCACCCTGCTCGGCGCCGCCGACGCCACCCCGTACCTGCCCGTCCTGCACGCCCTCGCCGAGCACGTGGCCCGGTCCGGCAGCGCCGAGTTCGGCGGCTGGTTCTGGAACCGGCTCCGGCTGCCCGAGTGCGACCGGCTGGACCTGCTGCGCCGGCTGCTGCCCTCCGACCACCACTACCTGGAGGCCGCCGGCCGCCGCCTGGCCCGTGCCCCGCGGCTCGTCCTGCCCCTGGTCTGCGCCTGGTTCACCGACGAGCGCCGGCTGCGCGGCCGCCCCGGGGCCACCGTCGCCACCGCGGCGCAGGCCCTGCTCCACACGCACCGCGGCCTCGCGGTCGACGACCTCACCGAAGCCCTGGTCGGCGCCGCGCACCCGCGCGCCGACGAACTCCTCGCCGTCCTCGCGGAGGACGAGCCGTCCGCCCTCTGCCGGGCCGTCGGCCGCTGGGCGCACGACGAGCGGCCCGAGCGCCGGGTGGCCGCCGCCGCGTACGGACTCGCCACCGCCCCGCACGTCCGCACCCCCGCCGACCGGGAGCTGCTGCGCCACGCCGCGCAGGCGCTCCTGGACCGGCCCGGCGACACCGGCCTGCACGGCCCCGCCCTCGGCATGCTGCTCCGCGACCCGCAGGCGCGGGCCCGCTACCTGCCCGACGCCCTCGCCTGCTTCGGCGATCCCGCGGGCGGCTCCCGGCTGCCGGCCTCCGCGCTGGTCGCGGCGCTGCCCGTACTGCCCGACCCGGACGCGGTGTTCGCCGCGCTGCGGGCCCGCGCCGACGGGGAGGTGATCCGCGCCCTGGCCGCGCTGACCACCCCCGGCCTGGCCCGCCGCGCGGGCGACCTCGTACGCGACCACCTCGGCCGCCGCCCGGAGGACGCCCCGCACGCCGCCGCCTTCGTGGACCGGCGCCTGGACCAGGGCCCGGCGGCCGGGCCCGTACTGCGCCCGCTGGTCCTGGCCCTGCTGCGGGGTGCTCCGCCGCAGGTCCGGGCCGAGCTGGCCGGCGTACTGGCGGCGCCCGGGGCGGAGTCCTCGTACCCGCTGCGGGCCGAGCTGGCCGACGTGCTGCTGCGCGAGGAGTCGGACGCGGCGGTGCTCGGCGCCTTCCTGGCGGGGCTCGCCGCCGGCAGCTGCCGGCGCCCGGAGGCCCGTACCCGCGAGCTGCTGAGGCGCACCGGGCGGCAGCTGCTGCGGGCGCCCGGCGGACCGGCGGTCTTCGAGCACCGCACGGTGGAGCTGGCCCGGGCCGATCCGGTGTTCGGAGCGCTGGTCTCCCGCTGGCTCACGGACGCGGCGACGGAGGCGGCGGCACTGCTCGGGCCGGGCGCCCGCCGTACCGTGGAGACTCTTCGTAGGGCCGCGCCCGACATTACGTGAGGCGGGGAACGATTCCGGCCAGAGCCGATGCGGGGCCCCGGCCGACGGCATGGCAGTCTTAGACCTGCAATCGGCAATTCAGTACAGGGACTACACGGGTTCGGGCGAGGAGCGGTCACAGTGCAGCGCTGGCGTGGCTTGGAGGACATCCCCCAGGACTGGGGACGCAGCGTCGTCACCATCGGCTCCTACGACGGTGTGCACCGGGGACACCAGCTCATCATCGGACGGGCCGTGGCGAAGGCCCGCGAGCTCGGCGTCCCGGCGGTCGTCGTCACCTTCAGCCCGCACCCGAGCGAGGTCGTGCGCCCCGGCAGCCACCCGCCGATCCTGGCCCCGTACGACCGCCGTGCCGAGCTGATGGCCGGTCTCGGCGTCGACGCGCTGCTGATCCTGCCGTTCACGGCGGAGTTCTCGCAGCTGTCCCCGGCCGACTTCATCGTGAAGGTGCTGGTCGACAAGCTGCACGCGCGCGCCGTCATCGAGGGCCCGAACTTCCGGTTCGGCCACCGGGCCGCGGGGAACGTCGACTTCCTGCGCGAGCTGGGCTCCACCTACGACTACGAGGTCGACGTCGTGGACCTGGTCGAGCGCGGCGAGGCGGGCGGCGGCGTGCCGTTCTCCTCCACCCTGGCGCGCAGGCTGGTCGCGGAGGGTGACATGGACGGGGCCGCCGAGATCCTGGGCCGTCCGCACCGGGTCGAGGGCATCGTGGTGCGCGGTGCGCAGCGCGGCCGCGAGCTCGGCTACCCGACGGCCAACGTCGAGACGCAGCCGCACACCGCGATCCCGGCCGACGGGGTGTACGCGGGCTGGCTGACGGCCGACGGAGAGCGGATGCCGGCGGCGATCTCGGTGGGCACGAACGTGCAGTTCGACGCCACCGAGCGGACCGTGGAGGCGTACGCGATCGACCGCGTCGGGCTGGACCTGTACGGCAAGCAGGTGTGCGTCGACTTCCTCGCGTACGTGCGGGGGATGGCGAAGTTCGAGTCGCTGGACGGGCTGCTGGAGGCCATCGCGGACGACGTGAAGCGGGCGCGGGTCCTGACGGACGCCTTCGACGCCGCGCGGCGCTGACCCGTACGAAGGGCCCGTACCGTCCCCTGGACGGTACGGGCCCTTCGCGTTGTCCGGCCGGCCGGTCAGCCGAGGCGCGGGTCGCGCGGCGGGGGCTGGGGGGCGGCCGGGGGCTGCTGCCAGGGCTGGCCGGGCTGCGGATAGGGCTGCTGCCCGTACGGCGACGGTGCCTGCGGCGGCTGGGCGTACGGCTGCTGGTACGGGCCCGGCTGGTGGGGCTGCGGCTGGGCCTGCGGCTGCTGGTGGGCCTGGGGTGCGCCCCAGTGGGCCTGCGCGGTCTGCTGCTGGGCGCGTACGAAGTCCTCGGCGACCAGGGCGGACAGGTTGAAGTACGCCTCCCGGGTCTTGGGCCGCATCAGGTCGAGGTCGACCTCGGCGCCGGCCGCGAGGTGCTCGTCGAACGGCACGACGACGACGCCGCGGCAGCGGGTCTCGAAGTGCTGCACGATGTCCTCGACCTTGATCATCTTGGCGGTCTCGCGGACGCCGGAGATCACGGTGATCGAGCGCGAGACCAGATCGGCGTAGCCGTGTGCGGAGAGCCAGTCGAGGGTGGTGCTCGCGCTGCTCGCACCGTCCACGGACGGGGTGGAGATGATGATCAGCTGATCGGCCAGGTCCAGGACGCCGCGCATCGCGGAGTAGAGCAGCCCGGTGCCGGAGTCGGTCAGGATGATCGGGTACTGGCGGCCGAGCGTCTCTATGACGCGGCGGTAGTCCTCGTCGTTGAAGGTCGTCGAGACCGCCGGATCCACGTCGTTGGCGATGATCTCCAGGCCGGAGGGGGCCTGCGAGGTGAACCGCCGGATGTCCATGTACGAGTTCAGGTACGGGATCGCCTGCACCAGGTCGCGGATCGTCGCACCGGTCTCGCGGCGTACGCGGCGGCCGAGGGTGCCGGCGTCGGGGTTCGCGTCGATGGCCAGGATCTTGTCCTGGCGCTCGGTGGCGAGGGTGGCGCCGAGTGCGGTCGTCGTCGTGGTCTTGCCGACACCGCCCTTGAGGCTGATGACGGCGATGCGGTAGCAGGACATCACCGGGGTGCGGATGAGCTCCAGCTTGCGCTGGCGGTCCGCTTCGGCGGCCTTGCCGCCGAAGCGGAAGCCGGAGCGGGTGGGCCGGGGCTTCTGCTTGGCGCGGATCAGGCGGTCGGAGGACAGCTCCACGGCGGCGGTGTACCCGAGCGGGGCGCCGGGCCCCTGGCCGGGGGCGGGCTGCCAGTGCGCCTGCGGCGGCTGGGGGGCCGGGTATCCCTGCTGCGCCTGCTGGGCCTGCTGGGGCGGCACGGGCGGGAACCCGTACCCCTGCGGGGGCTGCGGCGCGGGAACCGACGGCTGCGGCTGCGGTTCGGGGGTGCCGGGCGGGAGGCCATGGCCCTGGGCATGCGGCTGCGCCCCCGGGGCGCCGGGCGGGAATCCGTACCCCTGGGCCTGCGGCTGAGGTTCGGGGGTGACGGGCGGGAACCCGTAGCCCTGGGCCGGGGGTTGGGCTTCGGGGGTGCTGGGCGGGAACCCGTACCCCTGGGCCTGGGCCTGGGCCTGGGGCTGGGCCTGGGGCTGCGGCTCGGGGGCGCCGGGCGGGAGGTCGTGGCCCGGGGCCTGCGGCTGCGCTTCCGGGGTGACGGGCGGGAGGCCGTGGCCCTGGGGCGCCGATGCCGGTGCTTCCGGGCCGGAGGGCGGGAAACCGTAGCCCTGGGGTGCGTCGGTAGGGGTGAACGCGGGCGGTAGCGGC
Source organism: Streptomyces sp. NPDC090077 (assembly GCF_044747545.1). Lineage (NCBI taxonomy): Bacteria > Bacillati > Actinomycetota > Actinomycetes > Kitasatosporales > Streptomycetaceae > Streptomyces > Streptomyces sp. NPDC090077. The sequence goes on along the minus strand of NZ_JBIVEG010000011.1, from coordinate 23,738 downwards.
GGCAGTTCGGAGCCGGATCCCCCGAACGGGGTATCCGCGGGCCCGGCGACCGGGTTCCCCCCGGCCGGGGCGGGCGCCGCGGCGTCGCCGAAGGAGGCCGACACGGCGATGGGAGGCACGGTGGGCACCGCGAACGGCGCCGCGGCGGCGAACCCCGCCGGGGTGCCTCCGGGCAGCGCCGGCAACGGCCCGGCCCCGCCCGCACCCTGCGGGCCCGCGGCCTCACCCCGGGTTTCGTCCTGGGCCGGGTGAGCGGCATGACCGCCCGGCTCCCCGGCACCCGGAGCCCCGTCCCCCTGCACGGGGAACCCCGACCCGGCCGGGGCCCCACCCTCCGGTCCGGAGTACGGAGCCCCCTGGCCCGGAGCCCCGTCCTGCGCGGCGGACGTGCCCCCAGCCGGGATTCCGCCCTGCGGCTCGGGACGTGCGGCCTCGGCCCCCTGAGCGGGGGCGGCGGGCACGGCGGGGGCCGCGCCCTGCGGGCCGGGGTGGCCCGGGGTCCCGTCACCCTGCGCGGTGAACGCGCCCGGGGTGTCGGCCTGCGGGCCCTGGCCCGAGGTCCCGTCCCCCTGCGCGGGATACGCGCCCACCGCCGGGGCTCCGCCCTGCGCGGGGAAGCCGTCCTGCTGTCCGGGGTACGAGGCCGCCGCGCCCGGTGCCTCGGCCCCCTGAGCGGGGGAGGCGGGCACGGCGGGGGCCACGCCCTGCGGGCCGGGGTACGCGGCCCCCTGGTCCGGGGTCCCGTTCCCCTGCGCGGGGAACGCCCCCGCCGCCGGGGCTCCGGCCTGGGCCGGGACGGCGACCGGAACCTCGGCCGGGGTGGTCGGGAACGCGGGGGCCCGGCCCGGGGCTTCGGCGCCCTGGGCCGCGAACGCAGCAGCCCCGCCCGGGGTTCCGCCCGGAGCCGGAGCCGGAGCCGGAGCCGGAGCCGGAGCCGGAGCCGGAGCCGTAACGGTGGCCGGAGTGGCGGCCGGAGCCGGAGCCGGAGCCGGAGCGGGAGCGGCGGCCGGAGCAGGGACCGGTACCGGCGCGGCCGGCGCAGGGGCAGCGGCTTCGGACCGCCGCGCCGGTTCCGCCGCGGCGCTCGGCGCCGGCGGCGCGGCCGCGTCCGCCGGGCGGTGGGGTTCGAAGCCGCTGCCCTCCGGCAGCCCGGGCAGCCCCGGCACCGGCGCGGCCTGCGCCGGCGCGCCCTGGGTGTACCAGGCCGGCGGGGTGTAGTCGATGGTGAACTCGCCCGTCACATCGGGCTCCGCGTCGGACTGATCGTCCGTCGGGACGTCCCACGTCCCGCCGCGCCTCTCGTTCCGATCGCCGCTCACTGGTCCTCCTGGTCTGTCGAACACCGGTCGGCGCCCACCTCGACGCCGCGCCCGCGCTCAGCCTAATCGCGCCCCGTGCCCGAAAGCCCCCGAGGTCGCACCCCCGTACTCCTGCCTACAGGCCGCTCCGCCCCCGGGCAACCGTCATCCCGCACGCGCCGCGAACGGCGCGTCAGTCGATGCGCCGGGCCGCCCCCAGCAGTTCGGTCTCCGCTTCCGTCCCCTGCGTCATCACGAACGTCCGGTCCCGCGGCGTGCACCACAGCGTCACCCCGTCCCCCAGGGTCGGCAGCGACTCGACCGCCGCCCCCGGCAGCCGCATCAGCGCGCCCACCCGCTCCGCCTCGTCCGGGGACACCCGCTGCACGCCGACGAGGGCGGAGTTCCGCAGCAGCAGGGGCGCCGCCGGGCTCAGGTACGGCAGCAGGGTCAGCACCGACTGCCACGGCCCCGCCACCACCCGCCCGCGCGGCGGCCGCATCCCGCAGTCCCGCACCACCAGCACGGGGCTGCCCGCCGAGGCGCCCTGCGGCGGGACCCGGCCCACGTCGTGCAGGGTCACGCACGGCTGCCCGCCGCCGGCCGCCCGGGCCAGCCCGGACCAGACGGGGGCCCGCCCGGTCTCCACCGCGACCCGAGCCCCGGTCGCGGCCGTGCGCAGGGCCAGCACCTGGGCCGTCCACAGGCCGCCGACCAGCGTGACCTCGTACGGGGTGGGCCGGTTCACGCCGAGCACCGCCGGCCGCCCATCGGCGTCCACGCCGATGACGACCCCGTCGTCCCCGACGGGCAGCGCCAGCGCGTCCAGGTCGGCCGCCGCGACCACGTGCGGTTCCCGGCGCGGTCCGATCAGCCCGAAACCGCCCCGGACCCGGGCCGGGCCCCTCATCGCGCACCTCCCAGCGGCAGCGAGGCCAGCAGCCCCGGCACCTGTTCCCGGTCGAGCCGCACCAGCCCGGCCCGTACGCCCCGCGCCGTCCGCTCCAGCTCCCGCCGGGCGGCGGCCAGTTCCTCGTCGCTGCGCCCGGTGATCCGCACGTACCCGGTCAGGGCCACGCCGTGGCGCCCCGCCGGGGCCATCGTCAGGCTGAAGTTGGTCGCCAGCGCGGGCAGCGAGGTGAGCAGCGCCGCGAACTGCGGCAGCCCGGCACCCGTCCCGCCCAGCAGGGGCCAGCGGCCCATCCAGTACGTGGTGTGGCGCCGGTCGTCGCAGCGCCAGGTCCGCGGGGTCTCCTCCGTGCGCCGCCCGGTGCCCGCCGAACGCCCCGCCCGGGTGATCGCCATCGGGTTCGCGCACGAGGAGGTGGCCAGCGCGCCCGTCAGCTCCTGCTCCGTGAGCAGGGTGGCCCGGAACCCGGCCCCGGCCAGCCGGCCGGCCAGCTGGTCGGCGACCCGCACCACGCAGCGCTGCGCCCCCGCGAGCCCGCCGCCGCGCGCGGCGACCGCCTCTGGGCACCGTTCCGGGTCGAGCTTGAGCGCGATCCACGTCAGCCGTACGGCCGGGGCGCCCGTGAGGGCCTGCAGGGGCGCGTAGTTGAGGGCGGCCGTCGAGCGGGCCGGCAGGTGCGGTGCCGGGGCGGGCTGGGTGTGCTGCACCAGCTGCGCCGACTCCAGCCGGATGCCGTCCACTTCGAGGGCGTCCCGGACCAGGGACAGCGGCAGCGGCCGCTCCGCACGGTCGGGCCGCAGCGCGGTGGCGTCCGCGTCGACCTGGACCACGGCCGTCAGGAACGTCCCGTCGCCGACCAGGCCGACGGGCCGCCGGTCGCGGTCGCCGAAGGACGTGGTCCGCAGCGCCGGATCGGCCTCGACCAGCGGCGCGAGCCCCGGTTCGGTGCCCGCCGGCACGGTGCGGGCGGCCGCCCCGCGCCGCCTGGCCCGCAGGGCGAGCGCGCCGCCGATCCACTCGGGCAGGGAGCGCCGGCGGCGGCGGACGAGGGCGAGCAGGGCCAGCGCCACCGCCAGGACGCCCGCGGGCACCAGCAGCAGTGGCCGCACCACCCAGGACACGAGCAGCGCGGCGGCCGCGAGCTGGAGGAGCACGAGCTGTTGCAGTCGGAACGGACCGAACCGGCCCGGACCCGGCATCGGACGCAGCGCGACCCCGCCGCGTGCGGGTGCGGCCGCGGCAGCCCGCGGCGCCGTCGTACGGGCCCTCACGCGCACACCTCCCCAACTCGTGCGTCAAGCGCGGGAGTCACGGCTCACCCTGCACCTGCCGACCCTCCGTCAAGAGGCATAGTAGGTGCCCGGTCCGACAACCAAGGCCCGGAGAGCGGCCCCACCGGCCGGTCCGTGCGGGGAGGAGCAGGCGGTCATGGCATCCCGACGCGACGAGCTCAACGCGTACACCTTTGCGAAGCGGCGCACCGTGGCCGCGTTCCTCCAGCCCTCCGCCACCGGCACCGAGGAGGGCGCGCCCCGCCCGCTGCGCGCGGTCCTGCCCGGCGTGGTGACCGGCGCGCTCCTCGTCGCGGGCTTCGGAGCCTGGGGCATGTTCCGGCCGCAGGCCCCCAAGGGGTGGGACGAGCCCGGAGCGGTGGTCGTCGTCGGCAAGCAGTCGACGACCCGGTACGTGGTCCTGACCACGAAGGTGAACGGCAAGGACCGGACCCGGCTGCACCCCGTGCTGAACCTCGCCTCGGCGCGGCTGCTGCTCGACCCGCGCACGTCCAAGGTCGTCCAGGTGGAGGACAGGGTCCTGGACGCGGGCAGGCCCCCGCGCGGCCCCGTCATCGGCATCCCCTACGCCCCCGACCGGCTGCCCGCCGAGGCCGACGCGGCCCGGCCCAAGCGCTGGGCCGTCTGCCAGCAGCCCGGCGGCAACGGCCGGGGCGTGCAGACCGCCGCCTTCGTCCTCGCCGACCGGGAGGCGGGCCTGACGGACGACGGGAACCGCACCACCGACACCCAGGTGCTGTACGTACGGAGCACCGGCGGGGCCGAGGAGCGCTTCCTCGTCGACGCGGCCGGCACGAAGTACCGCTTCCCCGAGGGGCGCCCGGACTCCGGGACCCTGACCACGGCCCTGGTCGGCACCGGCGCCACCCCGCAGCCGGTGACCGAGGAGTGGCTGGCCACCCTGAACCCCGGCGACGAGCTGGGCTTCCCGCAGGTCCCCGGCACCCCCGGGGCGCGGACCTCCGCCCCGGGCGGCGCCGACGCCGGGGTCGGCACGGTGCTGACCGCGCAGACCGGCCTCGGCACGCAGTACTACGTCGTGCTGCCGGACCGGATCGCCCCGGTCTCGGAGTTCGTCGCCTGGCTGCTGGTCCACGCGCCGGCCGCCGCGGGCCTCAACATGCACGGCAAGGCCCGCGAGACCGACCTGAAGGCCCTGAACCCGGACGCGCCCCCCTTCGGGGAGGACGCCAGGTGGCCCCGCCGCCGCGGCACCCAGGTCAACCGGGTCGCGGACGTCCCCGGTGCCGCGAACACCGGCGAACGGCGCGACACGGTGTGCAGCGTCCTGCGCTCCGTCGACGGCCGGGGCGGGCAGACGCTGAGCACCTGGGCCGGCACCGGCTTCCCCGTCGACATCACCGCCGGCGGCACCGGCGCGTACGTCACCCCCGGCACGGGCCTGCTCTACACCCAGGTCCGGGGCCGGCCGGCCGACGGGGCCGGCGCCCTGTTCCTGGTCACCGACACCGGCCTGCGGTACGCGGTCCAGGCCAACGGCGACAGCGACGCCCGGCAGTCGGCCATCGGCGCCCCCGGACCGCACGCGGCGGGTGCCGCCGGCGACGGCCGGCCCGAGCCCAGCCAGGCGCAGGTACGGCTCGGCTACGGCAGGGTCGTGCCCGCCGTGGTGCCGATCGCCTGGTCGGAGTTCCTCTCCAAGGGGCCCCGCCTGGACACCAACTCGGCCCGTCAGCCGCAGGGTTCGTAAGGGAGCCGGTCGTGTCGCAGTCCTCCCGCGCGGCCCTGGCGGCCGCCGTCCTCGCCCTGGCCGCCCTGGGCGGTGCGGCGCCGCCCGCGCCGCGGTCCCCGTACCCGCTCGCCCCGGACGGGTCGGGCGAGTGCACCTTCCCCATGAAGGAGCAGATCGCCGACCGGCCCTGGGCCCTCCAGCGGGTCGTGCTGGAGGCCCTGTGGGCCCGCGGCAAGGGCGAGGGGGTACGCGTCGCCGTCATCGACACCGGCGTGGACCGCGCCAACCCGCAGCTCGCCGGCGCCCTCGACACCGGCGCCGGCCGGGACTTCGTCGCCCCCGAGGGCGGCGACGGCACCCACGACACCGTCGGGCACGGGACCAAGGTCGCCGGGCTGATCGCGGCCCGCCCCCGGCAGGGCACCGGCTTCGTCGGCCTCGCCCCCGGGGCCACCGTCATCCCCATCCGGCAGAACGACGGACGGGCCACCGGCAACGCGGTCGCCACCCTCGCCCGGGCCGTCGACCACGCCGTCGCCAAGGGGGCCAGGGTCATCAACATCTCCCAGGACACCGACGCCCCGCTGACCCCGGATTCCGAACTGGGCCGGGCCGTCCGGCGGGCCCTCGCCGCCCGGGCCGTGGTCGTCGCCTCGGCCGGCAACGACGGACTGCGCGGGCACAAGCGCCGCACCTATCCGGCGGCCTTCCCCGGGGTCCTCGCCGTGGCCTCCTCCGACCGCAACAACGAACGGGCCGACTTCTCCCAGCCCGGCGACTTCATCGGGGTCGCCGCCCCCGGCGTCGACATGGTCTCCACCGTCCCCGGCTTCGGCCAGTGCATCGACAACGGCACCAGCTTCTCCGCCCCCTACGTCGCCGGCGTCGCCGCCCTGCTGGTGGCCGCGCATCCGCAGTGGACCCCGCAGGAGGTGGTCTGGCAGATCCAGAACACCGCCGAACGCTCCGTCAAGGGCCGTGACGACTACGTCGGATGGGGTGTCGTGGACCCGGTGCGGGCCGTCACCCAGGACGACGGGCCCCCCGAGCCGCCCGTCCCCGACCCCGGCCCGCCGCCGGCGGCCGCACCGCAGCCCGCCGCCCTCCCGGTGTCGGAGACCGCCCGGGAGCGCGACGAGCGGATCGGCACGTACGCGCTCGGGATCACGGGCGTGCTCGTCGCCGTCGTTGCCGGGACCGCGAGGGTGCTGCGCGACGCCCGCGGCGGCGGCCGAACTGGCTAGAGTGACGCCGGGCTTCACGACCGTGATCGTGGATCCGGGTGAAGCGGAGCGGGAACTCCGGTGCGCACGGAGTGCACGGGCGCGCCCGGAAGCCGCTCCGCCCCGCAGCCCGGCGGTCCTGCCGGGGGCGTGAGAAGTGAGGAGCTTCGGATGACCAACACTTTCGGACTCGCGGACGATCCGGTCGTCAAGGCGGCCGACAAGATCTCCGAGACGGCCGCCGCCGTCACCACCCAAGCCCGCGAGCTGGCCGACATCCTCGCCACCGTCCACGCGGGCTGGACCGGTGTCGGCGCCGACGGCTTCAGGAAGGCCCAGTCGGACCTCAACCTCGACCACGACGAGATCCGCCGGCTGCTCAGGGTCCTGCACGACGCCGTCAACCAGACGAAGAACCTCACCAACGCGCAGGACGCGGACGTGCACACGGCGTTCAACGCCATCAACCCCCGCTCCGCGGCCGCCTCCGCGGGCGGCGCCCGCTCGGGCCTCGAACACCTCTGACGCCCGCGTCGCCCGGCACACCCCCGCCCGAAGGAGCAAGGACATGGCAGGCAGCGAACACGGCCACACCCGGGTCCGGTACGAGAGCGTCCAGCAGATGGCGGACCGCATCCGCGTCGTCTCCAGGAACATCCTCAAGGACCTGGAGGACATGGAGTCGGCCGTCAAGGTCGTCACCGACACCTGGGACGGCGAGGCGCACGCCGCCTACCTCGACCTCCAGAAGAAGTACCACGGCCGCGCCGACCACATGCAGAAGCAGCTGGAGGGCGTCGCCCGGCTCATCGAGCGCGGCAAGGGCGACTACCGCGCCACCGACGTGAAGGCCTCGCGCCTGTTCACGGAGGCCTTCTGAGCCCGTCCGGCATGCCGAAGGGGGCGCACCCCGCACAGGACGCGCCCCCTTCGCCGTACCCGGGCCACGGCCTCAGGTGAGGTCGAACTCCCCGTCCCGGGCCCCGAGCACGAAGGCCTCCCACTCGGCCGCCGTGTAGCGCAGCACCGTGTCGCGGTCCAGGGAGGAGCGCATCGCCACCGCGCCTTCGGGCAGCCTGGCGATCTCCACCCGCTCCTCGTCCGGGCTGGTCCCGGGCGGCCCCTGCCACTCGACGTCGCTGATGTCGAGCGCGTACAGCTCGTCCTTCTCCTGCTGGGTGCCCATGTGCGGCCCTTCCCGTCGGTCGTGCGGTGCTGCTCGGTCTTCGCTGCCGATTATCGGCGGAACGCGGCCGCCGGGGGAGCCCTTTCCCCCGATGGCCGAGACACCCCGGACCGGGCCCCTCCCCGCGGCCCCGGCCCCCTACCGTCCCGGCAGCCGCCCCAGCTGGACCAGTGAGGTGCCGCGCCGGCGCGATACGTAGTGCCCCCGGCCCGGGGGCATCGGGCGGGAGCGGACGGTGCCCAGCAGGTCGCCCTCGGAGGGATCGCCCGACAGGACGACGCCCTGCGCCCCCAGCTCCTTGATCCGCTGCAGGAACGGCTCGTACATCGCCCGTGACGCCCCCGCCGAACTGCGCGCGATGACGAACCGGACCCCGGTGTCCCGGGCGAACGGCAGGAACTCCACCAGCTGCGCCAGCGGGTTCCCCCGGCTCGTGGCGACCAGGTCGTAGTCGTCGATCACGATGAACACGTCCGGACCCGTCCACCAGCTGCGGTCCCGCAGCTGCTGCGGGGTGACGTCCGCCGGCGGCTGCCTGCGCGAGAACACCCCGACCAGCGCCTCCATGTGCATCTGGAGGGAACCCGCCATCGGCGCGTACTCCAGCAGGTGCTCCTCGGGCAGCGCCCCCAGCAGCCCGCGCCGGTAGTCGCCGACGACCAGCTTGGCCCGGTCCGGGCGGTACCGTCCGGCGATCTGCTGCGCGATCAGCCGCAGCAGGTTCGTCTTGCCCGACTCGCTCTCGCCGAACACCAGGAAGAAGGGGTCGCTCTCGAAGTCCACGAACACCGGCTCCAGAGCCGTCTCGTCGATGCCGATCGCGATCCCGCGCTCCGGAAACTCCCCGCCCTTGGGCAGCCGGTCCGCGTGCAGCAGCCGCGGCAGCAGCCGCACCCCGGGAGCGGAGGGGCCGGCCCAGGCCGACCGCACCGCCGCCGTGAACTCCCGCGTGCCCTCCGAGAGGCTCTCCACGTCGTGCGCCCCGTCGATCCGCGGCAGCGCCCCCAGGAAGTGCAGCTTCTCCGGCACCTGGCCGCGTCCCGGCATCCCCGGCGGCACGTTCGCCGCCACCCGCCGGTCGAACTCGGAGTCCATCACGTCGCCGAGCCGCAGCTCCAGCCGCCCCAGCAGCTGGTCCTTCAGGGCCGCCCGCACCTCCATGTACCGGGCCGCCGTGACCACCACGTGGATGCCGTAGCCGAGCCCGCGCGCCGCGATGTCCGTCACCACCGGCTCCAGGCCCTCGTACTCGCCGCGGAACCCGCCCCAGCCGTCGACGACCAGGAACACGTCCCCCCACGCCTCGCCCGGCAGCCCGCCCGCCGCGCGCCGACGCCGGTAGGTGCCGACGGAGTCGATGCCGTTCGCCCGGAAGAACTCCTCGCGGCGGGCCAGGATCCCCGCCACCTCCGCCACCGTGCGCCGTACCCGATCCGGATCCAGCCGGGAGGCGATCCCGCCCACGTGCGGCAGGTCCGCCACCGCGGACAGCCCGCCGCCACCGAAGTCCAGCCCGTAGAACTGCACCTCGCGCGGGGTGTGCGTCAGCGCGAACGAGCAGATCAGCGTCCGCATCAGCGTCGACTTCCCCGACTGCGGCCCGCCCACCACCATCATGTGGCCCGACGCACCCGAGAAGTCCCGGTACAGCACCTCGCGCCGCTGCTCGAACGGCTTGTCGACCAGCCCGAGCGGCACCACCAGCCCGCCCGGCCGCGTGTACCCCTCCGCGTGCAGCCCGCGCTCCGCCGACGGCACCGGCGCCGGCAGCAGCTGGTCCAGGGACGGCGCCCGGTCCAGCGGCGGCAGCCACACCTGGTGCGCGGGCACGCCCTGTCCCTCCAGCCGGCCCACGATCACGTCGAGCACCGTGTCCGCCAGTGCGTCGTCCGGCCGCTCCGCGCGCTCCACCGGGTGCACCGGGTCCGGAGCCGCGTACACCACCGGCACCGGAGCCGCCGTGAACAGCACCGGGCGGCGCTCCACCGGGAACGGGCCCGCCGACGGGTCCGGCCCGCCCGCGCGGTGGACGCCCGAGACGTACGCCGCCTTGAAGCGGGTCATCTCGTCCGTACCGGACTTCAGGTAGCCCGAACCGGGCACCGACGGCAGGTGGTACGCGTCCGGCACCCCGATCGCCGTCCGCGACTCCGACGCCGAGAAGGTCCGCAGGCCGATCCGGTACGACAGGTACGTGTCCAGGCCGCGCAGCCTGCCCTCCTCCAGCCGCTGCGAGGCCAGCAGCAGGTGCACGCCCAGCGAGCGGCCGATCCGGCCGATCTGGACGAACATGTCGATGAAGTCGGGCTTCGCGGTCAGCAGCTCCGAGAACTCGTCGATGACCAGCACCAGCGAGGCCAGCGGCTCCAGCGGGGCGCCCGCCGCGCGCGCCTTCTCGTAGTCGTGGACGTTCGCGTAGTTGCCGGCCGAGCGCAGCAGCTCCTGCCGGCGCTGGAGTTCGCCGCGGATCGAGTCGCCCATCCGGTCGACGAGGGTCAGGTCGTCCGCCAGGTTGGTGATCACCGCCGCGACGTGCGGCATCCGCCCCATACCGGTGAACGTGGCACCGCCCTTGAAGTCGGCGAGGACGAAGTTCAGCGTCTCCGAGGTGTGCGTCACCGCCAGCCCCAGGACCAGCGTGCGCAGCAGCTCCGACTTGCCCGAACCGGTCGCGCCCACGCACAGCCCGTGCGGGCCCATGCCCTCCTGCGCGGCCTCCTTCAGGTCCAGCATCACCGGCGTGCCGTCCTCGCCCACCCCGATGGGCACCCGCAGCCGCTCCCCGGCCGACCGCGGCCGCCAGGTGCGGGACACGTCGACCGAGGCCGCGTCGCCCAGGTTCAGCAGGTCGGTGAAGTCCAGGTTCGCCAGCAGCGGCTCGTCCTCGTCCCCGCCGCCCGTGCGCAGCGGTGCCAGCTGCCGGGCCAGCGCCTCCGCCGCCGGCAGCGACAGGGTGTCCGGCACGCCCTCGTAGACGACCCCCGCGCCCGACTCCAGCCGCAGCCGGCCCGGCCCCACCACGACCGACAGCCCGCCCCTCGGCTCGTCGAGCTCCCCCGCGACCACCTCGACGACGGTCACGCCCTGCAGGCCCTCGGCCGCCGCGAACACCGAGTCCGGCGGCACCAGCCCGCCGTCCAGCACCACCACCAGGTGCGGCCGGTCCAGCACCGGCGGCACGTCCCGGCCGAACCGCGGGCGGCCCTCCAGCCGGGACCCCAGCAGCCCCTCCAGCTCACCCAGGTCGTCGCCGAACAGCCGCTTCGTACCGGCCCCGTCGACCTGCCCCGGCACCTGCGCGTGCGGCAGCCACTTCACCCAGTCCCACGACGGCACCGCCCCCGGCGCGACCACCACCGCCACCACCAGGTCCTCGGGGGAGTGCAGCGTCGCCAGCTGCGCCACCATCGCCCGCGCCGCACCCCGCGCCGACTCCGCCTCCCCGGACACCGTCACGTGGTAGAACGCCCGGATCGACACCGCCACCGGCAGCCCGTCCAGCGAGGAGTGCACCTTCAGGAACCGCTGCATCGCCCCCGCCGCCAGCGGCTCAAGCTCGTCCACCGGGGCCGTGTCCGGAGCCACCAGCGGGGTCGCGAGCCGCTGCGCGCCCAGCCCCAGCCGGGCCTGCCCGAAGTCCGGGTCGCCGACCCGCCGCTCCCACAGCCGCGAGCCCTCGGCCACCACCGACCACAGCTGCTCGGGCGCGGGGTGCAGGTACAGCTGGGCGTCGCGCTGCGCCCGCGCGGTGCGCCGCACCCGGCGGCGCGTCCGTGCCAGGTACGCGAGGTAGTCCCGCCGCGCATCGGCCATCTGCCCCTGCGTACCGCGCCGGTGGCGCACCAGCTGGGCGATGACCATGCCCACCGTCGACACCAGCATCAGCGCGCCCATGATCCGCATGAACGGCGCCGAGCCCGGCACGAAGAAGAAGACGACCGAGGAGCCCATGCCCAGCATCGGCAGGAGTTGCATCAGCAGGCCCTCCTGCTGCCCCCGCGGGAGTTCCGGCGGCGCCTCCAGCCGTAACTCGTCCGAGGGAACCCCGGGCGGCAGCGACCGGGGCGGGCGTTTGACGACGATCTGGCTCACCGGAGCACCCATCCCTCGAGAACGGGCGGGCCGCCGCAGCCGGACCGCCCAAGTCCCGGACACCGGGGGACACTTCCGCACCCCGCGCCCGACGCGGACGGCGATCCTACTCGCGGCCCGGCGGCCCGCCCCCGGGGTACGGTGACGCCGCTCCCCGCCCGCTCCACGCCCGTCTGGGGGTCACCCAGGTGAGTACCGCCGAGACGACCGGTTTCTGCCGGGTCACCGTCGTGGCCCCGGACAGCCGCATCGACGTGGCCCTCCCCGAGGACATCGCCGTCGCCGACGTCTGCCCCGAACTGCTGCGCCTCACCGGCCAGACCCAGCCCGTCGGCGCCCCCACCGGCTTCCACCTGGTCCGCCGCTCCGGCGCCGTCCTCGACGGCGCCCGCACCCTCGCCGCCCAGCAGGTCCTGGACGGCGAGGTGCTCAGCCTGCGCCCCTTCGCCGAGTCCCTGCCCCCGGCCGTCTTCGACGACGTCTCCGACGCCGTCGCCTCCGCCGTCGTGCGCGACCGCCACCGCTGGAGCGAGGACATGCTGCGCGGCGCGGGCCTGGCCGGCGCGGTGCTGCTGCTCGTCCTGCTCGGCCTCGTCCTTTGGTACGCCGACCCCGTCCGGCACGACATGCACGGCCTCCCCGGGACCGTCGCCGGGGCCGTCGGCCTGCTGCTCACCGCCGCCGCCGGGGTGCGCGCCCGCGTCTACCGCGACCGGGGCTCCGCCGTCGCCCTCGGCCTCGGCGCCCTGCCGCACCTGCTGATCGCCGGCTCCGGCACGGTCGCCGCCGGTGCCGGCCAGGGACCCGGCCGGCTGCAGTTCCTGCTCGGCTGCGCCTGCGTCCTGGTCGCCTTCGTCGCCCTGGTCGCGCTCACCCCGGACGGGGACGCCCCCTTCGTCGCCGCCACCTTCCTCGCGGCCGTCGGGACCCTGGCCGCCTTCGGTGCCCTCGCCGCCGACGCCTCCGCCACGGCCGCGGCCGCCGTGTGCGCCCCCGTCGCCATCGGGCTCGTCGCCTTCCTGCCCGCCCTGTCCGCCCGCTTCGCCCGGCTGCCCATCGGGTACGCCGCCCCGCAGAGCGCGGCCCCGGGGTACGAGGCCCCGGACGGCCACGACGCCGCCCCGCACGCCGACCCGGGCGCCGCCGGCCGGCAGGCGGCCCCGCTCGACGCAGGGGCCATCGCCGCCCGGGCCCGGCGGGGGCACGAGATGCTGCTCGGCCTCGTCGGGGGGTGCGCCGCGGCCTCCGTCGCGGCCGCCGCCGTCCTCGGTTTCTCCGACGGCACCTGGGCCCGCCTGCTGGCCCTGGCCACCGGCCTGGCGATGCTGCTGCGCGCCCGCCTCTTCCGCTACACCTCCCAGGTGGTCTGCGCCCTGGCCGCCGGCCTGGCCGCGGTCGGCCTGCTGGTCCTGGGGCTGGCCCTCCACACGCCGGTCGGTCTGGTGTTCGAACGCACGGTTTGGCTGTCGGCCGCCGTCGCCGCCGGAGCCGCCCTCCTCGTGGGAATCTCGCTTGTCATCCCCGGCAAGGGCCTGTCACCCTTCTGGGGAAGGCTGCTCGACCTCACCGAGGCCGCGGTCCTGCTCAGCCTGGTCCCGCTGGCCCTGGCGGTGCTCGACGTGTACGGCCGCGCCCGGTCTCTCACCAGCTGAGACGCCGGGACCCGGCAGCCTGGTACGCTGTGTGACGGCCGTTTGTGTACGCGTCCCCGGAGACCTCTGGAGACAGCGCCCAGCGGACCTCGCCTCCCGAGTTACGGAAGCTCCCCAGAGAATTCGACCTGGGGCACTCGGTGGCCACGAAGACCAAAACGAGGAGTAAGCGTGCCGCTCGACGCCGCTACGAAGAAGCAGATCATCGCCGAATTCGGTGCCAAGGAGGGCGACACCGGCTCTCCCGAGGTCCAGGTCGCGATGCTGTCCCGCCGCATCTCGGACCTGACCGAGCACCTCAAGACCCACAAGCACGACCACCACTCCCGCCGTGGTCTGCTGATCCTGGTCGGCCAGCGCCGCCGCCTGCTGCAGTACCTGGCCAAGAAGGACATCCAGCGCTTCCGTACGCTGGTCGAGCGCCTCGGCATCCGCCGCGGTGCGGCCGGCGCCAAGTAAGCACGCTGTGAAGGGAGCGGTTCCCACACCGATGGGGCCGCTCCCTTTGCTGTACGTGCGCGACCTACCCGACGCTTTGTAGTCTGGGACACAGCGCACAACCGAAGAGGAGGAGCGCCCTCCCTACGCCGCCGGTCCTCGGTAGTGGCATCCGGAAAGCCCCGTCGGAGGGGCCGAGACCCGGGTGCTTCGATCGAAGACCGGCCCGCACGCCAGGAGCGCTTCTCCGCAACCGTCCACCACCACACGGGTGGCGGACGGAGACGACGAAAATGGAGAAAACGCTAGTGGAGAACGAGACCCACTACGCCGAGGCCGTCATCGACAACGGCTCCTTCGGCACCCGCACCATCCGCTTCGAGACGGGCCGCCTCGCCCGCCAGGCCGCCGGCTCCGCCGTTGCCTACCTGGACGACGACACGATGGTCCTCTCCGCGACCACCGCGTCGAAGAAGCCCAAGGACCAGCTCGACTTCTTCCCCCTCACGGTGGACGTCGAGGAGCGCCAGTACGCGGCCGGCAAGATCCCCGGCTCGTTCTTCCGCCGCGAGGGCCGCCCCTCCGAGGACGCGATCCTCACCTGCCGCCTGATCGACCGCCCGCTGCGCCCGTCCTTCAAGAAGGGCCTGCGCAACGAGATCCAGGTCGTCGCCACCGTCATGGCGCTCAACCCGGACCACCTGTACGACGTCATCGCGATCAACGCCGCGTCCGCGTCCACCCAGCTGGCCGGCCTGCCCTTCTCCGGCCCGATCGGCGGCGTCCGCGTCGCGCTGATCCGCGGCCAGTGGGTCGCCTTCCCGACGCACACCGAGCTCGAGGACGCCGTCTTCGACATGGTCGTCGCGGGCCGCACCCTCGAAGACGGCGACGTCGCGATCATGATGGTCGAGGCCGAGGCCACCGAGCAGACCATCGCCCTCGTCAAGGGCGGCGCCGAGGCGCCGACCGAGGAGATCGTCGCCTCCGGCCTCGAGGCCGCGAAGCCGTTCATCAAGGTCCTCTGCAAGGCCCAGGCCGACCTGGCCGCCAAGGCCGCCAAGCCCGAGGGCGAGTTCCCGGTCTTCCTGGACTACCAGGACGACGTGTACGAGGCCCTCGCGGCCGCCGTCAAGGGCGAGCTCTCCCAGGCGCTGACCATCGCGGGCAAGCAGGACCGCGAGGCCGAGCTGGACCGCGTCAAGGAGATCGCCGCCGAGAAGCTCCTCCCGGCCTTCGAGGGCCGCGAGAAGGAGATCTCCGCCGCCTACCGCAGCCTGACCAAGGCCCTGGTGCGCGAGCGCGTCATCAAGGACAAGGTCCGCATCGACGGCCGTGGCCTGACCGACATCCGCACCCTGGCCGCCGAGGTCGAGGCCATCCCGCGCGTGCACGGCTCGGCGCTGTTCGAGCGTGGCGAGACCCAGATCCTGGGCGTCACCACCCTCAACATGCTCCGCATGGAGCAGCAGCTGGACACCCTCTCCCCGGTGACCCGCAAGCGCTACATGCACAACTACAACTTCCCGCCGTACTCCGTCGGCGAGACCGGCCGCGTCGGCTCCCCGAAGCGCCGCGAGATCGGCCACGGCGCGCTCGCCGAGCGCGCGATCGTGCCGGTCCTCCCGACCCGCGAGGAGTTCCCCTACGCGATCCGCCAGGTGTCCGAGGCCCTCGGCTCCAACGGTTCGACGTCCATGGGCTCGGTCTGCGCCTCCACCATGTCGCTGCTGAACGCCGGTGTGCCCCTCAAGGCCCCCGTCGCCGGCATCGCCATGGGCCTGATCTCCCAGGAGATCGACGGCAAGACGCACTACGTCGCCCTCACCGACATCCTCGGTGCGGAGGACGCCTTCGGCGACATGGACTTCAAGGTCGCCGGCACCAAGGAGTTCGTCACCGCCCTCCAGCTCGACACCAAGCTCGACGGCATCCCGGCCTCCGTCCTGGCCGCGGCCCTGACCCAGGCCCGCGACGCCCGCCTCCACATCCTCGACGTGATGATGGAAGCGATCGACACGCCGGACGAGATGTCCCCGAACGCCCCGCGGATCATCACCGTCAAGATCCCCGTGGACAAGATCGGCGAGGTCATCGGCCCCAAGGGCAAGATGATCAACCAGATCCAGGAGGACACCGGCGCCGAGATCACGATCGAGGACGACGGCACCATCTACATCGGTGCCGCCGACGGCCCGGCCGCCGAGGCCGCCCGCTCCACGATCAACGCGATCGCCAACCCGACCATGCCGGAGGTCGGCGAGCGCTACCTGGGTACGGTCGTCAAGACCACCACCTTCGGTGCCTTCGTCTCCCTGATGCCCGGCAAGGACGGCCTGCTGCACATCTCGCAGATCCGCAAGCTCGCCGGTGGCAAGCGCGTGGAGAACGTCGAGGACGTGCTCGCGGTCGGCACCAAGGTGCAGGTCGAGATCGCCGAGATCGACCAGCGCGGCAAGCTCTCCCTCGTCCCCGTGATCGAGGGCGAGGACGCCGCTGAGGCCGACAAGGACGACTCCGACAAGTGACGTCGCGTAGTTCCCGTGTGACGGCCCGCCCCTCCTCCGAGGGGCGGGCCGTCGCCCGTACCCAAACTCTCCTCAAGGGCCAGAACGGCATCGGCACCGTCCGGCGCACGGTCCTGCCCGGCGGGCTGCGCATCGTCACCGAGACGCTGCCCTCCGTCCGCTCCGCCACCTTCGGCATCTGGGCCAACGTGGGCTCGCGCGACGAGACGCCCGCTCTCAACGGCGCCACCCACTACCTGGAACACCTCCTCTTCAAGGGCACCGCCCAGCGCAGCGCCCTCGACATCTCCTCCGCGATCGACGCGGTCGGCGGCGAGATGAACGCCTTCACGGCGAAGGAGTACACCTGCTACTACGCGCGGGTCCTCGACACGGACCTGCCGCTGGCCATCGACGTGGTCTGCGACATGCTCACCGGCTCGCTGATCCGCGAGGAGGACGTCGACGCCGAGCGCGGGGTCATCCTCGAAGAGATCGCGATGACCGAGGACGACCCGGGCGACATGGTCCACGACCTGTTCGCCCAGACCATGTACGGGGACTCGCCGCTCGGCCGCCCCGTCCTCGGCACCGTCGACACCATCAACGCACTCGGCGCCGACCGGATCCGCCGCTTCTGGAAGAAGCACTACGACCCGACCCGCCTGGTCGTGGCCGCCGCCGGCAACGTCGACCACAACAAGGTCGTGCGCCAGGTCCGCGCCGCCTTCGAGAAGGCCGGCGCCCTGAAGCACACCGACGCCGTGCCGCTCGGCCCGCGCACCGGCACCAAGCGGATCCGCACCGCCGGCCGCGTCGACCTGGTGAACCGCAAGACCGAGCAGGCCCACGTGGTCCTCGGCATGCCCGGCATCTCCCGGACCGACGAGCGCCGCTGGGCCCTCGGTGTGCTGAACACCGCCCTCGGCGGCGGCATGTCCTCCCGGCTCTTCCAGGAGGTCCGCGAGAAGCGCGGCCTGGCCTACAGCGTGTACTCGTACACCTCGGCCTTCGCCGACACCGGCCTCTTCGGCGTCTACGCCGGCTGCCGGCCCAGCCAGGTCCACGACGTGCTGCGGATCTGCCGCCAGGAGCTCGACACCGTCGCCTCCGAAGGCCTCACCGACGAGGAGATCCGGCGCGCCATCGGCCAGCTTTCCGGCTCCACCGTCCTCGGCCTGGAGGACACCGGCGCGATCATGAACCGGATCGGCAAGAGCGAGCTGTGCTGGGGCGACCAGATGTCCGTCGACGACATGCTGGCCCGGATCGCCGAGGTGACCCCGGACGAGGTCCGCGCGGTCGCCCGCGATGTACTGGCCCAGCGGCCCTCGCTGGCGGTGATCGGCCCGCTCAAGGAGAAGCAGGCCGCCCGACTCGACGAAGCGGTCGCCTAGACCCGTACGCACGCACCCTAAGGAAGCAACAATGAGCAAGCTGCGCGTGGCAGTCCTCGGCGCCCGGGGCCGCATCGGCTCCGAGGCGGTCAAGGCGGTCGAGGCCGCCGAGGACATGGAGCTGGTGGCGGCCCTCGGACGGGGCGACAAGCTGGAGGCGGTGGCCGAGGCGGGTGCCCAGGTCGCCGTCGAGCTGACCACCCCCGACTCGGTCATGGGGAACCTGGAGTTCCTCGTCGGCCACGGCATCCACGCCGTGGTCGGCACCACCGGCTGGAACGAGGACCGCCTCGCCCGGCTGAACACCTGGCTCGCCGCCTCCCCGGAGACCGGTGTGCTCATCGCCCCGAACTTCTCCATCGGCGCCGTCCTCACCATGAAGTTCGCCGTCCAGGCCGCCCGCTACTTCGAATCCGTCGAGGTCGTCGAGCTGCACCACCCGAAGAAGGTCGACGCCCCCTCCGGTACCGCGACCCGCACGGCCCAGCTCATCGCGGCCGCCCGTGCCGAGGCCGGCCTTGGCGCCCAGCCCGACGCCACCGCCACGGCCCTCGACGGCGCCCGCGGCGCCGACGTCGACGGAGTCCCCGTGCACGCCATCCGCCTGCGCGGCCTGCTGGCCCACCAGGAGGTGCTGCTCGGCGGCGAGGGCGAGACCCTGACCATCCGTCACGACTCCCTGCACCACAGCAGCTTCATGCCGGGCATCCTGCTCGGCGCCCGCCGCGTGACGCAGACCCCGGGCCTCACCTTCGGCCTGGAAAACTTCCTCGACCTCGGCTGATGAGGCAGTAACACCCATGCGCGCGAAGATCACCTACCTCGTCACGGCCGCCGTCCTGGTCGTCTACTTCGTCCTGGTCGGCAGCCGGGGCCTGCTGCTCATCGAGCAGGGCACCTGGCTCACCGTCACCTTCGGTGCGGCCGTGCTGATCCTGCCGGTCATCGGCATCTGGTTCCTCTGGATGAACACCCGCTTCGTCACCCGGGCCAACCAGCTCGCCGCCGAGCTGGAGGCCGAGGGCGGACTGCCCGTCGACGAGCTGGCACGGGACCAGTACGGCCGGATCCTGCGGGACTCCGCGGACGAGGTCTTCGCACGCCGCAAGGCCGAGACCGAGGACGCGCCGGGGGACTGGCGCACCTGGTTCCGCCTCGCCGTCGCCTACCACGACGCCCGCGACACCCCGCGGGCGCGCAAGGCCATGCAGCGGGCCATCGCCCTGCACCAGGCGCACGCAGCCGCGTAGACGGGCACACGGAAGGGCCCGTACAGGACGATCCCCGTACGGGCCCTCGTGCTGTTGCGCCGCCGTCAGGCGGGCACGCCGCGGTACTCCTCGGCCCACGCCTCGACCCGGCCGGCGGCCCGGTCGAAGGCCTCGTCCCGGGAGAGGAAGTCGGCGCTGTGGTCGGTCAGCAGCACCGACTCCTCCTTGCCCCGCGCGGCGACCGTCAGGGCCTGACCCTGCACCGTCCGCGGCAGTCCCAGCCAGCGCACCGGCTGCTGGACCCGGTGCACCTTCTCGACCTGGCTCCAGGCGACCGAGCGGGTCCCGAAGAACCCGACCCGGCGCAGCCCGGAGGGGCTCACCCAGACACCCGTGCGCAGGATCCGCAGCGCGGAGCCGACCACGGCCAGCGAGGCGGCCAGGGCGACGCCCGCGCCCGCCCAGGTGCCCGCGAAGGCGATGATCACGGTGGCCAGCAGCATGAACGCGGAGATCAGCAGCAGTACCGACGCACCGGCGACCCGCCAGGGGCCGGGCCGGTAGGGGCGCCGCCAGCGCTCGGGGTCCACATGGGGGAGGGCTTCGTCTTCGTGTGCGTCGAAGACGCCGTCGGCCGTCAAGAAGGGCAGGGGCACGGCAGGACCTCACTCACATGCACGTTCGGTTGGGCTGTGCCCGAGAGGCTACCGCCCCCCGGACACCTCTGATTGCTGCGCCGTCCCCGCGGGCCGGTCGGACGCCTGGTAGGGCTGCAGTGCGGGTATGCCGAAGAGCAGTGAGCCCACGAGTCCCGCCGCCACGGTCAGTCCGACCAGACTACGGGCGGTGAGCTGGGCGACGCTCAGACTCTCGCGCGGCGGCGGAGTGACGTTGCTACGGAATCGTTCGGCCTCGGCGACGAAGGCGAAGGGGACGGGTTCGCGCCGGCGAAACACAGTGTCGGCTCTCCTCGTGATCGGGGGCTCTGGGCCCGGGTTCTGACGGATGGTGTGCTCTCACCTGGAGAGACGAACGAACGGCCCCATCGGTGCCGAATTTCGGGACATTAGCCAAAATTCATGGCGCCCCGTCAGCTCGGCGCGGGCCCCACGGGAGGGCGGGGGCGGTGGCGCGGCGCCGGGCGGAGCCCGTGCGGCCGATCCGTGCGCCCGATCCGTACGGCCTTCGGCACCGGTGACCGCGTTGCCCCGTAAGGGCTGATGCACGCGTGGCGTACGCATGTACGGGGGCAAGTCCCAAGTGTCCGTATTGCGGCGTTTCGGAAAGTTCATCTAGGCTGATCAAACGGACCCGGCACTGCTTGAACCCCCGAGCAGGCAGTGCCGGGATCCAACACCTCCCGGCTCCCGCCGGGCGGCACCGCCTGTTGACGTCCCCCGAGGGGACACCGCGAGCATGGCAGCGAGTAGCGTGTTACCCATGGCTCCGATCTCGACTCCGCAGACCCCCTTCGGGCGGGTCCTCACCGCCATGATCACGCCGTTCACGGCGGATGGCGCACTTGACCTCGACGGCGCGCAGCGTCTCGCCGTCCACCTGGTGGACGCAGGCAACGACGGCCTGATCATCAACGGCACCACCGGTGAGTCGCCCACCACCACCGACGCGGAGAAAAGCGACCTCGTACGAGCCGTACTCGAAGCGGTCGGCGACCGCGCCCACGTCGTCGCCGGCATCGGCACCAACGACACCCGCCACACCCTGGAGCTCGCCCGCCAGGCCGAGCGCACCGGGGCCCACGGCCTCCTCGCCGTGACGCCCTACTACAGCAAGCCGCCGCAGGAAGGGCTCTTCCAGCACTTCACGGCCATCGCCGACGCCACCGGGCTGCCGGTCATGCTCTACGACATCCCCGGCCGCAGCGGTGTCCCGATCAACACCGAGACCCTGGTCAGGCTCGCCGAGCACCCCCGCATCGTCGCCAACAAGGACGCCAAGGGCGACCTCGGCCGCGCCAGCTGGGCCATCGCCCAGAGCGGCCTGGCCTGGTACTCCGGCGACGACATGCTGAACCTGCCGCTCCTGTCGGTCGGCGCCGTCGGCTTCGTCTCCGTCGTCAGCCACGTGGTCACCCCCGAGCTGCGCGCGATGCTGGAGGCCCACGCCGGCGGCGACGTCCAGAAGGCCACCGAGATCCACCAGAAGCTGCTCCCGGTCTTCACGGGTATGTTCCGTACCCAGGGCGTGATGACCACGAAGAAGGCCCTGTCCCTCCAGGGCCTGCCCGCCGGCCCGCTGCGCCTCCCCCTCGTCGGCCTGACCGACGAAGAGACCGCGCAGCTCAAGATCGATCTTGCCGCGGGCGGGGTACAGCTCTGACAACAGACTTCACAACTGAATAAGCAAGAACGAAACAGACGAAAGCAAGTGCACGAATGACATGCGCGCCACGTGCCTCAGGGGTACGTGGCGCGCGTGGTGAAGGAGAACCTTTGAGCCATCCGCACCCTGAACTCGGCCCGCCGCCGAAGCTCCCCAAGGGCGGCCTCCGGGTCACCCCGCTGGGCGGCCTCGGCGAGATCGGCCGCAACATGACCGTCTTCGAGTTCGACGGCCGTCTGCTGATCGTCGACTGCGGCGTGCTCTTCCCCGAGGAGGAGCAGCCGGGCATCGACCTGATCCTGCCGGACTTCACGTCCATCCGGGACCGGCTCGACGACATCGAGGGCATCGTCCTCACCCACGGCCACGAGGACCACATCGGCGCCGTTCCGTACCTTCTCCGCGAGAAGCCGGACATCCCGCTGATCGGCTCCAAGCTGACCCTCGCCCTCATCGAGGCGAAGCTCCAGGAGCACCGCATCCGCCCCTACACCCTCGAGGTGAAGGAGGGCGAGCGCGAAAACCTGGGCCCCTTCGACTGCGAGTTCATCGCCGTCAACCACTCCATCCCGGACGCCCTGGCCGTCGCGATCCGCACGGACGCGGGTCTCGTCGTCGCCACCGGCGACTTCAAGATGGACCAGCTCCCGCTGGACAACCGCCTCACCGACCTGCACGCCTTCGCGCGTCTGAGCGAAGAGGGCATCGACCTCCTCCTCTCGGACTCGACGAACGCCGAGGTCCCGGGCTTCGTCCCGCCGGAGCGCGACATCTCCAACGCCATCCGCGGAGTCTTCGCGGGTGCCCAGAAGCGGATCATCGTGGCCTCGTTCGCGAGCCACGTGCACCGCATCCAGCAGATCCTCGACGCCGCCCACGAGTACGGCCGCCGTGTCGCGTTCGTCGGCCGCTCGATGGTCCGGAACATGGGCATCGCCCGTGACCTGGGCTACCTGCGGGTGCCGGCCGGCCTGATCGTCGACGTCAAGACCCTCGACGACCTGCCGGACGACGAGGTCGTGCTGGTCTGCACGGGCTCCCAGGGCGAGCCGATGGCGGCCCTGTCCCGCATGGCCAACCGCGACCACCAGATCCGGATCGTCCCCGGCGACACCGTGATCCTGGCGTCGTCCCTGATCCCGGGCAACGAGAACGCGGTCTACCGCGTGATCAACGGCCTGACCCGCTGGGGCGCCAACGTCGTGCACAAGGGCAACGCCAAGGTGCACGTCTCCGGCCACGCCTCCGCCGGCGAGCTGCTGTACTTCTACAACATCTGCAAGCCGCGGAACCTGATGCCGGTCCACGGCGAATGGCGCCACCTGCGCGCCAACGCCGAGCTCGGTGCCATGACGGGCGTCCCGAAGGACCGCATCGTCATCGCCGAGGACGGCGTGGTCGTCGACCTGATCGACGGCAAGGCCCGGATCTCCGGCAAGGTCCAGGCCGGCTACGTGTACGTGGACGGCCTCTCGGTCGGCGACGTCACCGAGGCCTCCCTCAAGGACCGCCGCATCCTCGGCGACGAGGGCATCATCTCGGTCTACGTCGTGGTCGACAGCACCACGGGCAAGGTCGTCAGCGGCCCGAACATCCAGGCCCGCGGTTCCGGCATCGAGGACTCGGCCTTCGGCCCGGTCAGCGCGAAGATCGAGGAAGCCATCGCCCGCGCCGCGGCCGACGGCGTCGCCGAACCGCACCAGATCCAGCAGCTCATCCGCCGGACCATGGGCAAGTGGGTGTCGGACAGCTACCGCCGCCGCCCGATGATCCTCCCGGTCGTGGTCGAGGTCTGACCTCGGCGTACGCCTGCGCGTACGTAGCGACCCCACTGGAGCGGGGCAACCGGATTTGCGTCCGGGGGCCCCGCTCCAGTACGTTTACGTCTCCACCTCGCAAGGAACCGGGCACACACGTGTGCCCGTTGCCGTGTGCGAGCGGGTGGCAATCAGCACTCAGGGAAACCTGATAAAGTCTGATCCACCCGAAAGGGAAAGGCCCCCCGAAGGCCATCGGAATTCGAAACCGAGTCGGAAACGACAAGGAAAAGGATCTGATAGAGTCGGAACCGCCGGAAAGGGAAAGCGCGAAAGCGAAGGACCTGGAAAGCAAGCGAGAAAGACTCTGATAGAGTCTGAATCGCAAGAACGAAAGCCCGGAGGAAAGCCCGAGAGGGTGAGTACAAAGGAAGCGTCCGTTCCTTGAGAACTCAACAGCGTGCCAAAAATCAACGCCAGAAGTTGATACCCCGTCCACTCCGGTGGATGAGGTTCCTTTGAAAAAGACCTGTGAGGTCGCCTTCGGGTGATGCTTGCAGGCAACAACACAGCGAGGACGTTGTGGTCAGTCGGTCATATTCCGACCAAGGCTGACCCGCTCTTTCGTGCGTGTGCACCGGATTACCGGTAAACATTCATGGAGAGTTTGATCCTGGCTCAGGACGAACGCTGGCGGCGTGCTTAACACATGCAAGTCGAACGATGAAGCCCTTCGGGG
>NZ_JBIVEG010000010.1:195667-244758 GCF_044747545.1 Streptomyces sp. NPDC090077 | reverse complement strand
CAGTCTTTCGGCTTTCCGGGGCGGGTCGGCCTGTCAAGGGTGGCCGAAGGCCATCGCGAAGCGACGCGACGAAGGAGCGCCCTTGACAGGCCGGCCCGACACGGAAGGACGATGGACTGCCGGGAAACCCCCAACCCCTCTCCGAGACCGCCCCAGGGGGCACCGCTTCCTTCCCTCAGGTGAGGGCCGCCGCCGCCCCCACCAGGGCCCCGAGGACCCGGGACACCGCCGGGCCCGCGTCCGCACCGCGCCGGAGGGCGGCGATGACGTGGCGGGTGGGGCGGTCGTGGGTGAGGGTGCGGACGGTGACGCCGGAGGCGCGGGCCGCGACCATGCGGGGGACCAGGGCCACGCCCATGCCCGCCTCCACCATCGCCAGGATCGCGGTCCAGCCCGAGGCGGAGTGGGCCTGTTCCGGGACGAAGCCCGCCGGTTCGCACGCGGAGCGGGTGATCTCCGACCAGGGCCCGCTGCCGCCGTAGATCCACCGGTCCGCCGAGAGGTCCGCCAGGCGGAGCACGGGTGCGGCCGCCAGGGGGTGGTCCGGGGGGAGGGCCACGTCGAGGGGGTCTTCCAGGAGGGTGATCCGGGTGAAGCGGGCGTCGCGGTCGTCGCCGGCCGTCGGGGCGTGAGCGGCGAGGGAGAGGGCGAGGTCCACGGCGCCGGCGGCAAGGAGCTCGTACGATTCGGCCGCCTCGGTCTCGCGGACCCGTACCTCGATCCCCGGGTGGCTGAGGCGGAGGGCGGCGACCGCGGGGACGACCAGGACCGGGACCGCCGTCGAGAATGCTCCCACGCGGACCTCCCCCGCCTCCCCGGCCAGGTAGCCGGTGAGTTCGGCGTCGGCG
The DNA here is from genome assembly GCF_044747545.1 of Streptomyces sp. NPDC090077. Taxonomy (NCBI): domain Bacteria; kingdom Bacillati; phylum Actinomycetota; class Actinomycetes; order Kitasatosporales; family Streptomycetaceae; genus Streptomyces; species Streptomyces sp. NPDC090077. Next base: position 243,910 of record NZ_JBIVEG010000010.1, on the reverse strand, counting down.
CGCTCCAGCTGGGCGAAGACGGCTTCGGTGTGGCGCAGGACCAGGTGGGCGGCATCGGTGAGGCGGACCCGGCGGCCCTGGGGTTCCAGGAGCGGCACCCCGAGCTGGCGGGCGAGGTTGGTCAGCTGCTGCGAGACGGCCGAGGGCGTCATGTGCAGCGCCTCGGCCGCCGCGGTCACGGTGCCCCGGTCGGCCAGGGTCCGCAGGATGCGGAGCTTCTTGATGTCCCAGTCGGTCACAGGGGGACGTTACCGGCGGGCCGTGCTGCTCAGGCCGACTCCGCCCAGGATCAGGGCCATGCACAGGAGCTGGGACGGGCCGGTGCGCTCGCCGAGCAGGAGCAGGCCGAGGGCGGCGACGCAGACCGGCTGGAGGTAGTAGACGACTCCCGCGCGGGCCGCGCCGATGAGGGAGATGGCCTTGTTCCAGGCGAAGAAGGCGACGGCGGAGGAGAAGACGCCGACGTAGAGGAGCGGGCCGACGGTCCCGGGGGTCGCCGCGAAGCCGCCCTGGACGGTGAGGGAGACGGCGTAGGCGGGGGCGAGCATCAGGGCGCCGAGGACGAAGGTGCTCAGGAGGAAGGCGAGGCCGCCGATCTCCGTCGGCTTGCGCTTGAGGAGGGCGCTGTACGTGGCGAAGGAGAGGGCGGCGCCGAACATCCACAGGTCGCCGGCGCCGAAGTCGAAGCCGAGGGAGCCGTCGCCGACCAGCAGGAGCACTCCGAAGGCCGCGAGCAGCATCCCGAAGGAGCGCCGGGCGCCGAGCCGTTCACCGCCGAGGCGGGCGTAGAGGGCCATGATGACCGGCGAGGCCGCCATGATCATGCCCATGTTGGAGGCGGAGGTGGTCAGTCCGGCCTGGTGGACCAGGGTGTTGTAGAGGGTGACGCCGAAGAGGGTGGCGAGGCTGACGTAGCCGAGGTGCTTGCGGAGCAGGGCCCGCTGCTGCCAGGCCTGGCGGGCGGCGAAGGGGGTGACCGCGACGGCGGCGATGATCCACCGCCAGAAGACGGCCTGGACGGGCGGGACGGTGTCCGCCATGCCGCGGGTGGCGACGAAGCTGCCGGACCAGACGACCGTGGCGACCAGGGCGAGGAGCACGCCGAGTCCGGCGGCTCCCTTCCTCGCCTTGTTTCCGGCAACGGCGCCGCCGCCGGCGAGGGGGCCGGCGGCGGTGGGTGCGGTGCGGATGCGGTCGGTGACGGTCACTGGTGGTTTCCCCCCGGGTGTGTGGTGTGGGTCGTGGACCCACTCTCACACCTGCGCTTTGCCCAGGTCCATCGAAAGATTCCGACGGGTTTCTTTAGCCGGGCTGAACGATCCCGCCTCGGCGGCCGCTACGGGCTTCGCCTCCTCGGACTCCCCCTCCCCGGCCTTCCCCTCCCCGGCCTTCGCCCCCCGCCCCGGGAGCTGGCCGAAGACCGTGGCGCCGAAGGCGAGGGCCATGCCCGCCAGCTGTACGGGCGACAGGGCCTGGCCGAGCGCGGCCCAGCCGATGACGGCCGCGGTGAGCGGGGACAGCGGACCCAGCAGGGTGACGGAGGTGGCGGTGAGCTGGCCGATGCCGCGGAACCAGAGGAAGTACGCGGCCCCGGTGTTGATCAGCATCATGTAGCCGTAGCCGAGGAAGGCCTTGCCGTCGAGCGCGGGCGGCGCCCCCTCGACCAGGGCGGCGATCGGGATGATGACCAGGCCGCCCGCGGTGAGCTGCCAGCCGGTCACGGCCAGCGGGCCGACGCCCTCGGGGCGCCCCCAGCGCTTGGTCATCACGGTGCCGGCGCCCATGGAGGCGGAGGAGACCACGCCGGCTATGACCCCGATGAGGTCGAGCTTCGCCTCGGCGGTCAGCACGACCATGCTCACGCCGAACGCGGCGACCACGGCCGCGAGCACGGTCCGCAGCCTGGCCCGCTCGCCGAGCAGGAGGGCGGCGAGCCCGACGACGAAGAGCGGTCCGGCCGAGCCCAGCACGGCGGCGACGCCGCCGGGGAGCCGGTAGGCGGAGAGGAAGAGCAGCGGGAAGAAGGCGCCGATGTTGAGGGTGCCGAGGACCGCGGACTTCCACCACCAGGCGCCCTTGGGCAGGACGCGGGAGAGGGCGACCAGGAGCAGGCCGGCGGGCAGGGCCCGCATCGCACCGGTGAAGAGGGGCCGGTCGGCGGGCAGCAGTTCGCTCGCGACGAAGTAGGTCGAGCCCCAGGAGACGGGGGCGAGCGCGGTCAGGATGGTGGTGGTGACGCGGTTCACGGTCACTCCTCGGGCAGATGAGGATGGGCGGGCGGGTGCGGGTTGGCCGCGACCTACCCGGGGGCCCGTCCCCGGACCTCCCCGAGTAGGTCGCTGATAAGTAGCTTACTCCTAAGCTACTTTTCCGCAAGCTACTTTCTTGCGAACGAGAGAGCGGAATCGGATACTTCCGTTATGACCGAGGTGAAGAAGGACGCCCAGCCGGACGCCGTCGACGCGATCACCACCCAGTGGGGCGCCGTACGACCGGACCTGGACACCGCCCCGATGGCCGTCTTCGGCCGGATCTACCGGATCGCCAAGGCGGTCGGCGAGGCCGTGGAGCGGGCCTACAACGGCTACGGCATCGGCCGCGGGGAGTTCGACGTCCTCGCCACGCTGCGCCGCTCCGGGGCCCCGTACACCCTCTCGCCGCGCCAGCTGTCGGCCACGCTGATGCTCACCACCGGCGGGATGACCGGGCGCCTGGACAAGCTGGAGAAGGCCGGGCTGCTCACCCGCAACCCCGACCCGAACGACCGGCGCGGGCTCCAGGTGACCCTCACCGACCGGGGGTTCGCCCTCGCCGACGAGGCGGTCTCCGCCGGCCTGGCCGTGCACCGCGAGGCCCTGGAGGGCTTCGACCCCGACGAGGTCGAGCAGCTCACCGGGATGCTGCGCAAGCTGCTCGCCGACGTGACCTGAAGGGCCTCCCGGCGGGTACGCCGAGGCGCCGGAGGTCGCGCCGGGACCGGCTCACACCGGTTCCGCGGACCTCCGGCGCCCGGAAGTCTTGATGAAGGGACCTGCCCGGTCGGGTCAGGCCTGGTTCTTGCGCGACTTGTCGCCGACCATCACGAGACCCGCGATGACCAGGAACAGCACGATCGGCGCGGCCACGAACAGGCCGAGCGTCTCGCCAACGCTCAGGCCCGGGCCCGGGTCGTCGCCGTCGTCGCGGGTCAGCGCGAGGGCGGGAGACGTCATCAGCAGCATCATCAGCGTCGTTCCGGCCGTGACGGCGCCGGCGCGCAGAGCGTTCTTCTTGTCCACGGTGCAAAAGTAGCGAACACCTAAACGGGGCGCGCGCCCGGGGGTGCCGTACGGGTCTGTGCGCCCTCCCGCACCGCGCTCAGCAGGGCGTTCGCCCGGGGTGAGGCGGTCAGCGCCTCCAGGGTCAGCGGGTGCCCGTCCGCGTCGGCGACCGGCAGCCGCCAGTTGGGGTACTGGTCCCAGGTGCCCGGCAGGTTCTGCGGCCGCCGGTCCCCCACCGCGTCGGGCAGCCACACGCCGACCAGCCGGGCGGGCGTGCGCAGCAGGAAGGCGTACAGGGCCCGTACGGCGGCCTCCTCGCCCTTGGTCTCCAGTCCCAGCCGGTCCAGTACCGCCAGCCACTCGGCGGTGTCGGCGGCGTCCTCGGCGCGCTCCAGGTCCAGAGGGCGGGTCAGCAGGCCCAGCCGGTCGCGCAGTTCCACGTGGGAGCCGGCCAGCTTGGCGGCGGTGGGCGGCAGGTCGTGGGTGGTGGCGGTGGCCAGGCACTGGGACCGCCAGGCCCCGGCCGGCAGCGGTTCGCCGCCGCCCGACCAGTCGCGCTCGAACCACAGCACCGAGGTGCCGAGGATCCCGCGCCGGGCCAGTTCCCGCCGCACCTGCGGCTCCACCGTCCCGAGGTCCTCGCCGACCACCACCGCCCCGGCCCGGTGGGCCTCCAGGACCAGTACGGCCAGCATCGCCTCCCCGTCGTAGGAGACGTACGTGCCCTGCGCGGGCGGGGTGCCCTTCGGGATCCACCAGAGCCGGAACAGGCCCATCACGTGGTCCAGGCGCACCGCCCCGGCGTACCGGAACACCCCGCGCAGCAGGGCCCGGAAGGGGGCGTACGACCGGGCCTCCAGGACGTCGGGCCGCCAGGGCGGCAGTCCCCAGTCCTGGCCGCGCGCGTTGAAGGCGTCCGGCGGGGCGCCGACGGAGATCTCGCGGTGGTGCAGGGGGCCCGTGCGGGCGTCCGATCCCTCGGGGTGCACCCCGACGGCCAGGTCGTGCACGATGCCCACGCTCATCCCGGCCTCCCGCGCGGCCCGCTGGGCGGCGGTCAGCTGGGTGTCCGTCAGCCAGACCAGCCAGCAGTGGAAGTCGGTGCGCTCCCGCGGGTCCTCCCCCGTGACGGCCGCGCACCAGGCGGCGTGCCGGGCCAGCCCCTCCCCCTGGGCGGCGCGGAAGGCCCGGTAGGCGGCCTCCCGCGCGGGGGCGCGCGGGACGGAGTACAGCAGTTCCAGGGCGGCGCGCTTGAGGGCCCATACGGCGTCCCGGTCGATCAGCCCCCCCTTCTCCAGCACCTCGCGGCGCAGCTCCCCACCCCGGGCGGCGAGTCCGGCGAGGGCGTCCCGGTCGGGGCAGTCCGCCCACTCGGGGAGGTCCTCGACGCGCAGGTAGACCGGGTCGGGGAAGCGGCGGGAGGCCGGCCGGTAGGGGGACGGGTCGGTCGGGGTGCCGGGGAAGGCCGCGTGCAGCGGGTTGACCTGCACGAACCCGGCGCCGTGGGTGCGGGCCGCCCAGCGGGCCAGCTCCGCGAGGTCGCCGAGGTCGCCCATGCCCCAGGAGCGCTCCGAGAGCAGGGAGTAGAGCTGGACGAGCAGCCCGTGGGCCCGGTCGGGTGCCTCCGGGGCCCGGTCCGGGGCCACGATCAGGGTGGCGGAGGCGGTGCGCCCGTCGGGCGCCTCGGCCGTGAGCCGGTGCACCCCCAGGGGCAGGCCGGGGTGCCAGTCGGCCTGCCCGGCCCCGTCCTCCAGGGTCACCCGCAGCCGGGTCCCGGCCGGCAGCGCGGCCAGGGCCCCGGGCGCGGGCTCGCCCCGCCAGTGCACCAGCGTCGGCGGGAGCAGCCGCCCGGCCCGCTCCCGTTCGGCACCGGCGGCCGTCACCCGTACGTCCTCGGGGGTGTCGACGGGGACGCCGATCAGGCCCAGCACGGCCCGGACGGTGGCCTCGGGCACCTGGACGGTGACGTCCTCGGAGGGCTGGTAGGAGGTGGCGACACCGTAGAGGGCCGCGAGCCGGGCGAGGTCGTCCATCGTCATCCTTGGCTGGGTGAGGGGTTAGGTCGGCTCGCTGGTGAGGGGGGTCTCGGCCACGAGCGGGGACTCACTGGTCAGGGGCACGTACGCGGCGCCGGCCTGCGGGGGTTCGCTGGTCAGCGGCGGGTGTGCGGCGGCGGCCGGCTCGTCGGCGGGGCCCGCCGGGGCGGGCAGGTGGGCGAGCGGGGCGGGTTTCCTGCGGCTGCCGGACGCCGTCGGGGCGTTCATGGGGGCCTCCCTCTGCGGTGGTTCGGACCGCCGTGCGGTTCTCGGGACCGCGCTGCGGTTCTTCGGACCTCCCATGCAACACCCACGGCGAACACCGCAGCCATACCCAGTCAGGGGCATCGCATTCCTGGCGGATCCCGGTCAGACCACCCCACGCGCATTGACACCCCGGCCGCACGGGTGGTGGGCTCGGGCTCGTTCACACGGTCGGGGGACGACTCGGGACGGGGGAGGCTCCGTGCAGCTCAGGGGCAGGAAGCGGACCACGGCCGCAGCCGTCGCGGTGATCGGATCCCTGCTGGGCGGAGCCGTCGCGTCCGCTCCGCCGCGGATCGGCGGGTCCCCGGGGACTTCGGGCTCCGCGCGCGCCGACAGCGGTTCCGCTCCCGTCTACACCTCGGGGCTCGGGCCCGTCGTCGACCCGGGCTCCGACGTCCCCCGAGCCGCTTCCGAGGGGCCGGCCGTGTGGCCGCGGCCGCAGTCGGCGACCGCCGATCCGGGCCGGGAGCTGCCGGTGCCGGCGGAGGCCGTGCTGGTGATCCCCTTCGACGCGGACCCGTACGCCGCCGAGGTCGTGCGCACCGCCCTGCGCGCGGCGGGCGTGCGCACCCTGCACGAGCGGCCGCCGGGCGCCGCGCTGCCCGAACGGGCCCTCGTCGTACGCCTCCAGGGCGCGGACGCCGAGGAGGCGCTGCTGTCGCTGGGCGCCGCCCCGGCCGGGGACCTGCCGGCCGGCGGGTACCGGCTGGCGGTGGGCCGGGCCGGCGGGCGGGACACGGTCGCACTGGCCGGGGTGGGCGAGGACGGACTGTTCCACGCCGCGCAGACGCTGCGCCAGCTGCTGGCGGCCGGGCACGGCAAGGTGCCCGGGATGCTGGTGCGCGACTGGCCCATCGCGCCCGTGCGCGGGATCACCGAGGGCTTCTACGGGCAGCCCTGGACCCGGGAGCAGCGGCTGGCGCAGCTGGACTTCCTGGGCCGCACCAAGCAGAACCGGATGCTGCTGGCGCCGGGCGACGACGCGTACCGCACCACGGCCTGGCGCGAGGAGTACCCGCGCGAGCGGCAGGAGGAGTTCCGGGCGCTGGCCGAGCGGGCCCGCGCCAACCGGGTGGTGCTGGGCTGGGCGGTGTCGCCGGGTCAGTCGATGTGCCTGGCCTCGGCGGACGACCGGGCGGCGCTGCTGCGCAAGGTGGACGCGATGTGGGAGCTGGGCTTCCGGGCGTTCCAGGTGCAGTTCCAGGACGTCAGCTACACGGAGTGGGGCTGCCGGGCCGACCGGGTGCGGTACGGGACCGGGCCCGCGGCGGCGGCCAAGGCGCACGCCGAGGTGGCGGGCGAGCTGGCCGCGCACCTGGCGGCGCGGCATCCGGGTGCGGTCCCGCTGTCGCTGCTGCCGACGGAGTACTTCCAGGACGGCGCCACCACCTACCGGACGGCGCTGGCCGGGGCCCTGGACCCGCGGGTGGAGGTGGCCTGGACGGGCGTGGGCGTGGTGCCGCGCACCATCACCGGCAAGGAGCTGGCCGGGGCACGGGCGGCGCTCGCGCACCCGCTGGTCACCATGGACAACTACCCGGTCAACGACTGGGACCCGGGCCGCATCTTCCTGGGCCCGTACGCCGGGCGCGATCCGGCGGTGGCGGGCGGTTCGGCGGGGGTGCTGGCCAACGCGATGGCGCAGGGCACCCTGTCGCGGATCCCGCTGTTCACGGCGGCGGACTACGCCTGGAACCCGCGCGGCTACCGGGCCGGGGAGTCCTGGGCCGCGGCGGTGCGGGACCTGTCCGGTCCCGACCCGAAGACCCGGGCCGCGCTGGCGGCGCTGGCCGGGAACACCGCCTCCTCGGGCCTGAAGGTGGAGGAGTCGGCGTATCTGAAGCCGCTGGTGGAGGATTTCTGGCGGGCCCGCGCCGCCGGGGACAAGGCGGCCGGCGAGCGGCTGCGCGCGGCGTTCACGGTGCTGCGGGAGGCTCCCGGGCGCCTCGACGCGCCGGTGGCGGCGGAGGCCGGGCCGTGGCTGGAGCGGCTGTCGCGGTACGGGGCGGCGGGCGAGCTGGCGGTGGACCTGATGCGGGCCGAGGCCCGGGGTGACGGGGCGGCCGCCTGGCAGGCATCGCGGGCCCTCGCGGCGGCGCGGGAGGAGCTGGCGGAACCGGGCGGGGTGCGGGTGGACTCGTCCGTGCTGGACCCCTTCCTGAAGAAGGCCGCCGCGGAGTCGGACGCCTGGACGGGTGCGGCCCGCGAGGACGGCACCGTGCGGCAGGAACCCGGCGCCCACACCGTCCGGCTGGACTCCGCGCGGCCGCTGGCGGCGGTCACGGTGATGACGGACCCGCTGGCGCCGGGCGCCCGGGGCGCGGCGGTGGAGGTGCACGTGCCCGGCGAGGGCTGGCGCCGGCTGGCCGACGCGGCGGTGTCCGGCTGGACGCAGGCCGACGCGGGCGGCGTACGGGCGGACGCGGTCCGGCTGTCGTGGGCGGGCCCGGCCCCCGTGGTGCACAAGGTGGTCCCGTGGTTCGCGGACGGCCCGCGGGCCCGCTTCGAACTGGCCGACGGGGGCCGGGCCGACGTGGAGGCCGGCGGCCCCGCGCGCACGGTGTCGGCGCAGCTGTCCGGGCTGCGCCCCGGGGAGTTCCGGGGGCCGCTGACGGCGGCTCCGCCGGCCGGGATCCAGGTGCGGCTGCCGCAGGACGTGACGGTGCCCCGGGGTGCGACGGTCGCCGTCCCGGTGGAGGTGACGGTCGCGGCGGGCACCCCGTCCGGGGAGTACGCGGTGCCGCTCGCCTTCGACGGGGAGGTGCGGGTGCTCACCGTGCGGGCGGTGCCGCGCACCGCCGGCCCGGACCTGCTGCGCGGGGCCCGCGCCACCTCCTCGGGGGACGAGGCCCCGCAGTTCCCGGCGTCGGCGGCGGTGGACGGCTCCGCCGCGACCCGGTGGTCGTCCCCGGCGGTGGACGGCGCCTGGTGGCAGGCCGAGCTGGCCGCCCCGGCGCGGGTGGGCCTGGTGACCCTGCACTGGCAGGAGGCGTACCCCTCGCAGTTCCGGGTGGAGACCTCCCGCGACGGCGTGACGTGGCGCCCGGGTGCGGTGGTGTCCTCCCGGGGCGGGGTGGACGCGGTCAGGCTGGACGCGCCGGACACGCGGTACGTCCGCGTGACGTGCGAGCGGCGGGCTACGCGGTTCGGCTGCAGCCTGTGGTCTGCGACGGCCCAGGCGGTAGCCGCTGCCGCCTCTTCTTGACGCGCCGCTTGCGCGGTGCGGCCGCGGGCGGCCTTACCGGCTTCGCGCCGCTGCGCCGGACTCCGTCCGGCGGCCTGCGGGGCGGGGCCGGTTCGGGTGGTTGGTGCCGGTGGGCGGGTGCGGGCGGGTGGGCCGCTGCGCGGAGCGGGGGTCCCCTACCCGCCCTTCCACCGTTCCCCGGGCTTCGCCCGGACCCCTACGGCGCTACCGCGCCCGCGCCTCAATCGCCGGCGAGGCTGATTTCAGCCTCGCCGGCGATTGAGGCGCGGGGTCTGGGGCGGAGCCCCCAGGGAACGGGCGAAGGGCGGGTAGGGGACCCGGCCCAGCGCAGCGGAGGAAGCGGCGGCCCGTCAGGAGGCGGCGGCGGCTGCCGTGGTCGGTACTCCGATGCGCTCCAGCGCGTCCTCCGCCCCGTACGGCTGGAGGTACGGCATCCACCGCGGGTCCCGGTGCCCCGTGCCGATGATCCGCCAGGCCAGTCCGGACGGCGGAGCCGGCTGGTGGCGCAGGCGCCAGCCGAGTTCCAGCAGGTGCCGGTCCGCCTTGACGTGGTTGCACCGCCGGCATGCGGCGACCACGTTGTCCCAGGCGTGCTGGCCTCCCCGGCTGCGCGGGATGACGTGGTCCACGCTCGTGGCGACGGCCCCGCAGTACATGCAGCGGCCGCCGTCGCGGGCGAACAGCGCGCGGCGGGTGAGAGGAACGGGCCCCCGGTAGGGGACCCGCACGAAGCGCTTGAGCCGGACCACGCTGGGCGCGGGGACGGCTCGTGTCGCGCTGTGCAGGAAGGCGCCCGATTCCTCCAGGGAGATGGCCTTGTTCTCCAGGACGAGGACGAGCGCGCGGCGGAGCGGTACGACGCCGAGGGGCTCGTACGACGCGTTGAGGACCAGGACGTGCGGCACGGACTGCCTCCTTGTACGCCGGCGGCGCGTGGCTCGCGCCGGGACGATCTGCTCTCAGTCTCCCCTTACGGCTGGTCGAAGCGCCACCACGCGCCGGTAACGGGCCCGGGGTGTTTTCGACCACATTCCCTTTCATCCCCAGGTGAGTCCGGTCTCTCCCTCGAACAACGCAACGAGGTCGGTCCCGTGCCCCGTTAGTGTGGATGGCCTGCCCGCACAGCCAGCACGACCGTACGACCGTTCCGCGGGCGGACCGCTATGCCCTGGAGGTTCCCCCCGTGCCCTCGCCCGCCACCCTGCTACCGCAGGCAGCGTCCACCACCGACGACGCCGCCGAGAGCGTGACGAACGCCGCGAGCTTCGTCGAGGAGAACTGGGCCACCTGGCTGAGCATCGGCCTGCGCATCCTGCTGATCATCGTGATCGCGGTGGCGCTGCGCAGCGTGGTCCGCAAGGCGCTGACCAAGCTGATAAGCCGGATGAACACCAGCGCGGAGGCCGTGGAGGGCACCGCGCTGGGCGGGCTGCTGGTCAACGCCGAGCGGCGCCGCCAGCGGTCGGAGGCCATCGGGTCCGTGCTGCGTTCGGTGTCCTCCTTCCTGATCCTCGGCACGGCCGCGCTGATGGTCCTGGCGGCGCTGAAGATCGATCTGGGGCCGCTGCTGGCGAGTGCCGGTGTGGCGGGTGTGGCGATCGGTTTCGGTGCCCGCAACCTGGTGACGGACTTCCTCTCCGGCGTGTTCATGATCATGGAGGACCAGTACGGCGTCGGCGACAAGATCGACGCCGGGGTGGCCTCCGGCGAGGTGATCGAAGTCGGGCTGCGCGTGACCAAGCTGCGCGGCGACAACGGTGAGATCTGGTACGTCCGCAACGGCGAGATCAAGCGCATCGGGAACCTGAGCCAGGGCTGGGCGACCGCGGGCGTGGACGTGCAGGTCAAGCCGACGGAGAACCTCGCGCACATCCGCGAGGTGGTCCAGGGGGTCGCGGACACCCTGGCGAAGGAGTCGCCGTGGGACGAGCGCCTGTGGGGTCCGGTGGAGGTGCTGGGCCTGGACGAGGTGCTGCTGGCCTCCATGACGGTGAAGGTGTCGGCGAAGACCATGCCGGGCCAGCAGTTCGCGGTGGAGCGCGAGCTGCGCTGGCGGATCAAGGACGCCTTCGACGCGGCCGGCATCCGGATCATCGGCGGTGCGCCGGCCGCAGATGAGGACGAGGCGGCCCCGGCCGACCCGGCGGCGGCCGTCGCGGCGCCCTCGGCGCTGGCCAACCCGTCCTCCCCGCAGTCCCTGGCCACCACCCCGATCCCGCAGGCGCCCGTGCCGGGGGTCCGGCTGCCCAAGCAGTAGGGCGCGCCCCGCCCCCTTCCGTACCGTCCGCTGCCCCGCCGGTCCCTTCCGGCGGGGCAGCGGCATTGACAGGGCTCCGAAGCCAATAGGAAACTTACCTAACAATCACCTCGGTGAAGGAGGGACCCCGCCATGCCCGCCGCCACGCCGGGAACGCCCAGTCTGCTGCGCGCCATGAACGACCGCGCCGCCCTGGAGCTGCTGCTGACGCACGGCCCCCTGTCCCGGACCCGGATCGGGCACCTCACGGGCCTCTCCAAGCCCACCGCCTCCCAGCTGCTCGCCCGCCTGGAGGCCGCCGGGCTCGTCGTCGCCACCGGCACCGACGGCGGCCGCCCCGGCCCGAGCGCCCAGCTGTACGCGCTCAACGCCCGCGCCGCCCACGTCGGCGGACTCGACGTCACCCCCGACCGGGTGCTCGCCGCCGTCGCCGACCTGACCGGCACCGTCGTCGGCGGCTTCGAGCTGCCCTACACCGAGGGCGCCGACGCCGTCGGCCAGGTCACCCGGGCCCTCGGCGGGGCCCTGGCGGACGCCGGGCTGGACCTGTCCGACCTGCACCGCCTGGTCATCGCCACCCCCGGCGCCTTCGACCCCCGCACCGGGCGGCTGCGCTACGCCAGCCACCTCCCCGGCTGGCACTCCCCCACCCTCCTCGACGAACTGGCCGCGGCCCTGCCCCTGCCGGTCGAGTACGAGAACGACGTGAACCTCGCCGCGGTCGCCGAGCAGCACCTCGGCGCGGCCCGCGGCCACGAGGACTTCGTCCTGCTGTGGAACGAGGAGGGCCTCGGCGCCGCCCTCGTCCTCGGCGGGCGGCTGCACCGCGGCTGGACCGGCGGCGCGGGCGAGGTGGGCTTCCTGCCCGTGCCCGGCCACCCCCTGGTGCGCCAGGTCACCCGGGCCAACACCGGCGGCTACCAGGAGCTGGCCGGCGCGCAGGTGCTGCCCGCCCTCGCCGCCGCGGCCGGACTCGACGCCGGCTCCGTCCCCGTCCCGGACGCCCCGCCCGCCGCGCAGGTGGCCGCCGCCGCCGAGCTGCTGCGGCGGGCCGCCGCCGAGCCGGAGGGGGCCCGTCTCGGCTTCCTGCGGTCGTACGCCACCGCGCTCGCGACCGGCCTGGCCTCGCTGGTCGCCGTACTGGACCCGGAGATCGTGGTCCTGTCCGGCGCCCTGATCACCGCGGGCGGCGACCCGCTGCGCGCCCTGCTGGAGGACGAGCTCGCCGAACTGGCCCCCTCCCGGCCGCGGCTGGTCACCGGCGAGGTGCACGAGCGGCCCGTGCTGCGCGGCGCCCTGGAGAGCGCCCTCGCCACCACACGCGAGGAAGTCTTCGACACCTCCCGCCCCTGACACCTCCCCCTGACGCCCCCTCCCGCGACCTGCCCGCCGCCGCCCCCTGCCACCGGAGCGCCCTCCCACCGCGGACCCCCGCGACAGCGCCCCGGCACCCCTCATCCGGAGTTCTCCCCCAGAGAGCGAGCACCCCCATGCCCCGAGCCGCACGCCTGACCACCACCGCGGCCGCCCTTGCCGCCATATCCGTACTCGCCACCGCCTGTACCGGGCAGGGCGGCGCGACGGCCGCCGACGACCCGAAGGCCGACGTCACCATCAGCTTCTGGCACGGCTGGTCCGCCCCCTCCGAGGTCAAGGCCATCCAGGACGGCATCGACCGCTTCGAGAAGGCGCACCCGAACATCAAGGTCAAGGCCACCGGCAACATGACCGACGACAAGATCAACCAGGCGCTGCGCGCGGGCGGGGACAAGGCCCCCGACGTGGTCTCCTCCTTCGCCACCGACAGCGTCGGCAAGTTCTGCAACTCCGGCGCCTTCGCCGACCTGAACCCCTTCCTGAAGAAGTCCGGGATCGACGGTGCGGCGGTCTTCCCCGCGACCCTGCTGGAGTACACGCGGTACAAGGGCAACCAGTGCACCCTGCCGCTGCTGCACGACGCCTACGGCCTCGTCTACAACAAGACCGCGTTCGCCGCCGCCGGGATCACCGAAGCGCCCGTGACGTGGAGCGAGTTCGCCGAGGTCGCGCAGAAGCTCACCAAGCCCAAGGGGGATTCGTACGAGCAGGTGGGCGTGATGCCCACCTTCCACGGCTACGAGACCACCCCGCAGCGGCTGGTCGCCCAGTGGAGCCCCACCTACTTCACCGCCGACGGCAAGTCGAACCTGGCCGGCGACCCGGCCTTCGCGAAGATGCTGACCGCCCAGAAGGACCTGGTGTCCAAGCTCGGCGGCCACGAGAAGCTGGAACGTTTCCGCTCCGGCTTCGGCGACGAGTGGAGCGCCGAACACCCCTTCCACAAGGGGCTCGTCGCCATGCAGGTCGACGGCGAGTGGCGGCCCGCCATGGCCAAGGCCGCCGGGGTCCCCTTCGAGATCGGCACCGCCCCGCTGCCCGTGCCGGACGACCAGCGGGCCGACTACGGCAAGGGCTACCTCTCGGGCACCGTCATGGGCATCTCCGCCACCAGCCGCAAGCAGAACGCCGCCTGGGAACTCGTGCGGTACATGACCACCGACACCGAGGCCGTCGTCGCCTTCGCCAACGCCATCCACAACATCCCGTCCACGCTGGCGGCGCTCCGGTCCCCGCAGCTCCAGGTCACCACCGAGTCGAAGACGTTCCTCGACATCGCCCGGCACCCGAAGTCGAACACCACCCCCGCGCGGGCCGACGGCGGCGCCTACCAGCTGACCTTCCAGGACTTCGCGTACGCCGTCGAGAAGGGCGACGTCCCCGACCTCGCCGCCGGGCTCGCCGCGACCGCCCGGCAGATCGACACGGACATCGCGAAGGCCGAGTAGCCCCAGATGACCCCGGCCACGAACACCGCCGCCCTGCGGGCCCGGCACCGGCGCTCCGCCCTGCGGACCCTCGCCTTCCTGTCACCCTGGCTGATCGGCTTTGCCGTCTTCTTCGCCTACCCCCTGCTGTCCACCGTCTACTTCTCCTTCACCCGCTACGACGGCTTCCGGCCCCCGGTCTTCAACGGCCTGGACAACTGGAGCTACGTCTTCACCGACTATCCGCTCTTCTGGCCGGCCATGCGCAACACCCTGTGGCTCGTCGTGGTCATGGTGAGCTGCCGGGTCGTCTTCGGCCTCGGCGTCGGGCTCCTCGTCACCCGGGTCAAGACCGGCGCCGGGCTCTTCCGGACCCTGTTCTACCTGCCCTACCTGGCCCCGCCGGTGGCCGCGACCCTGGCCTTCGTCTTCCTCCTCAACCCCGGCACGGGCCCGGTCAACACCCTGCTCGACGCCGCCGGGCTGCCCGCGCCCGGCTGGTTCACCGACGCCGGCTGGTCCAAGCCCGCGCTCACCGCGCTCGCCCTGTGGGGGACCGGCGACCTGATGGTGATCTTCATGGCCGCGCTGCTCGACGTACCGAAGGAGCAGTACGAGGCCGCCCAGCTGGACGGGGCCGGGGCCTGGGCCCGCTTCCGGCACATCACCCTGCCGAACATCTCCCCGGTCGTCCTGTTCGCCGTGGTCACCGGGGTCATCCAGGCCATGCAGTACTACACGCAGCCGACGGTGGCCTCGAAGGCCGCCGCCGGGATCATCGGCGGCTCCGGCCAGCAGACCGAACCGGGCTACCCCGACAAGTCCACGCTGACCCTCCCCCAGACCGTCTACCACCTCGGCTTCCAGCGCTTCGACTACGGCTCGGCCTGCGTCCTGGCCCTGGTGCTGTTCGCCCTCTCCATGGCCTTCACCGCGCTCCTGATGCGCCGGCGGGGCGGACTGATCGGAGCCGGTGACCGATGACCGACGCCCGCCGCCACCGCCGCAGGGCCGTGCTGCACTGGGTCGGGGTGCACTCCCTGGCCGTCGCCGCCGCCCTGTTCTTCGTCCTCCCCTTCGTCTTCCTCCTCCTCACCTCCCTGATGGACGACCAGCAGGCGCTCACCCGCGAGCTGTGGCCGCGCACCTGGGAATGGGGCAACTACGCGCAGGTCTGGAACACGCCCGGCTTCCTCACCTGGTGGCGCAACACCCTGCTGTACGCGGGGCTGGGCACCGTACTGACCGTGGTGTCCTCCGTACCCGTCGCCTACGCCCTCGCCAAGTTCCGCTTCCGCGGGCGGCGGCTCGCGCTGCTCCTGGTGATCGCCATGATGATGCTGCCGCCGCAGGTGGTCGTCATCCCCATGTACCTCTTCTGGGCGAAACAGCTCGACCTGTCCGGCACCCTGTGGCCGCTGATCCTGCCGCTGGCCTTCGGCGACGCGTTCGCCGTCTTCCTGCTGCGGCAGTTCCTGCTGACGATCCCCGACGAGTACCTCGACGCGGCCCGCGTCGACGGCTGCGGCGAGGTGCGCACCCTGCTGCGGGTCGTCCTGCCGATGGCGAAGCCGGGGATCGCGGCCGTCGCCCTGTTCCAGTTCTTCTACGCCTGGAACGACTACTTCGGCCCGCAGATCTACGCCTCGGACAACCCGGCCGCCTGGACGCTCAGCTACGGCCTGGAGTCCTTCAAGGGCGCGCACCACACCAACTGGAACCTGACCATGGCGGCGACGGTGCTCGTCATGGCCCCGGTGATCGTCCTCTTCTTCTTCGCCCAGAAGGCGTTCGTCGAGGGAGTCACCCTGACCGGAGTGAAAGGCTGATCCCGATGAAACTCGCAGTGGTGGGCGGCGGTTCCACCTATACGCCCGAACTGGTCGACGGCTTCGCACGGCTGCGCGACACCCTGCCCGTGAGCGAACTCGTCCTGATCGACCCGGCCGCCGAACGGCTGGAGCTGGTCGGCGGCCTGGCCCGGCGGATCTTCGCCCGCCAGGGCCACCCGGGGCGCGTCACCACCACCTCCGACCTGGACGCGGGCGTGGCCGGCGCCGACGCGGTGCTGCTCCAGCTGCGCGTCGGCGGGCAGGCGGCCCGGCTCCAGGACGAGACCTGGCCGCTGGAGTGCGGCTGCGTCGGCCAGGAGACCACCGGCGCGGGCGGGCTCGCCAAGGCCCTGCGGACCGTGCCGGTCGTCCTCGACATCGCCGAACGGGTCCGCCGGGCCGCCCCCGACGCCTGGATCATCGACTTCACCAACCCCGTCGGGATCGTCACCCGGGCCCTGCTCCGGGCCGGGCACAGGGCCGTCGGGCTGTGCAACGTCGCCATCGGCCTCCAGCGCAAGTTCGCGAAGCTGCTGGACGTGGCTCCCGCCGAGGTCCACCTCGACCACGTCGGCCTCAACCACCTGACCTGGGAGCTCGGGGTCCGGCTCGGCGGCCCGGACGGCACCGACGTGCTGCCGCGGCTGCTGGCCGAACACGGGGACGCCGTCGCCGCCGACCTGCGCCTGCCGCGCCCGCTGCTGGACCGCCTCGGCGTGGTCCCCTCGTACTACCTGCGCTACTTCTACGCCCACGACGAGGTGGTCCGGGAGCTCGGCGAGAAGCCCTCGCGGGCCGCCGAGGTCGCCGCGATGGAGCGGGAACTCCTCGCCCTGTACGCGGACCCCGCGCTCGACGAGAAGCCCGCCCTGCTGGCCAAGCGGGGCGGGGCCTTCTACTCCGAGGCGGCCGTGGACCTCGCCGCGGCCCTGCTGGGCGGCGGCGGGCCGTCCGTCCAGGTGGTCAACACCCGCAACGACGGCACCCTGCCGTTCCTGGCGGACGACGCCGTGATCGAGGTGCAGGCGCGGGTCGACGGCGACGGCCCGGTGCCGCTGCCCGTGCCCCGGCTCGACCCCCTGTACGCGGGCCTGGTCGCGCACGTCAGCGCGTACGAGGACCTCGCACTGGACGCGGCCCTGCGCGGCGGGCGCGAGCGGGTCTTCAAGGCCCTCCTGGCCCATCCGCTCGTCGGACAGTACGACCTCGCCGAGGGGCTGGCCGACCGGCTGCTCGCGCACAACAAGGAGCACCTGCCGTGGGCGTAGCCCTCCCGCCCGCCCGCGCCGTCGCCATCGCCGTCGTCGCGATCGACGCGGGCAACAGCAAGACCGACGCCGCGCTGGTCGCCGCCGACGGCACGGTCCTCGGCACCGGGCGCGCCGGGGGCTTCCAGCCGCCGGTGTCCGGTGTGGAGGCGGCCGTGGACGTCCTCGCGGAGGCCGTCGCCAAGGCCGCGGCGGCCGCCGGGCTGCCCGGGGTGCCGCGGGCGGCCCGGGTCTCGGCCTGCCTGGCCAACGCCGACCTGCCGGTGGAGGAGCGCCGGCTCACCGAGGCGGTCGCGGCCCGCGGCTGGGGCGCGGCCACCGAGGTCCGCAACGACACCTTCGCGATCCTGCGGGCGGGCGCGGACGGCCCGCTCGGGGTCGCCGTGGTGTGCGGGGCCGGCATCAACTGCGTGGGCATGCTGCCCGACGGGCGCACCGCCCGCTTCGCCGCCCTCGGCCAGCTCTCCGGGGACTGGGGCGGCGGGGGCGGTCTGGCGCAGGAGGCCCTGTGGTGGGCGGCGCGCGCCGAGGACGGGCGGGGCGGCCCGACGGCCCTGGCGGCGGCGCTGCCGGGGCACTTCGGGCTGGCTTCGATGGCGGCGCTGATCGAGGCGCTGCACCTGGGGCCGCTGGACCGGGGGCGGCTGCACGAGCTGGTGCCGGTGCTGTTCGCGGTGGCGGCGGCGGGCGACCCGGTGGCGGCGTCGCTGGTGGAGCGGCAGGCCGAGGAGGTGGTGGCGCTGGCCTCGGTGGCCCTGGAGCGGCTCGGGCTGCTGGAGGCGGAGGTGCCGGTGCTGCTGGGCGGCAGTGTGCTCGCGGCCCGGCACCCGCAGCTGAACGGCCGGATCGGGGAGCTGCTGGCCGCCCGCGCGCCCCTGGCCCGGGTCTCGGTGGTCACGGCCCCGCCGGTGCTGGGGGCGGCCCTGCTGGGCCTGGACGCGCTGGACGCGCCGGCCGCGGCGATGCGGCGGCTGCGTGCCCGGTTCGGGTGAACCCGGGCCGCCGGGGCGTACGGCTGGAACCACGGGGGCCGCTGCGGCGTATTCACGTTGAAGGGTGGCGGGGGAAGTCGCGGGGGTAGGAGCCGGGGTGGCGGCCGGGCGGTCCGGGAGGGGGATCGTCCAAGATCGGGCACCGGGTGCTGTGGTCGGGCGCCGCTACGGCCATACTGCTGCGGAGCAGAGGGACCGAGGGGGAGGTCACGGTGGCCATCACGACACGCGCGTCCGCGCCCGGGGGCGGTACCTCCGGGGCGCCCGCCGGACCGGCCGGGAGACCGTCCGCGCCGCCGGGGCGCAGTACGGCCTGGGCCGAGGGCGTGGAGCGGGTGCGCTCCGCGGCGACGACCGAGCCGGGCCGGCTGCGGATCATCGGCGCGGTCCTGGCCGCCCTGGTCGTGCTGTTCGGCGCGGTCGCGGTGTGGGAGGTGTCCGGCCGGGTCTCCGCCGCGGAGGACGTGGTGGGCCGCAGCCAGCCGCTGAGCGCGGACGCGGCGAGCATCTACCGCTCCCTGGCCGACGCGGACACGGCCTCCTCCAGCGGCTTCCTCGCGGGTGCCCAGGAGCCCCGGGAGGTCCGCCAGCGCTACGAGAAGGACATCGCGAACGCCTCCCGGCTGCTGGTGAACGCGGCCGCCAACACGGGCGCCGGCGGGGAGTCCCGCAAGGAGATCGCCCTGCTCGGCGAGCAGCTGCCCCGGTACACCGGACTGATCGAGCAGGCCCGCGCCACGAACCGGCAGGGCCTGCCGCTGGGCGGGGCCTACCTGCGCTACGCCAACGAGCAGATGAGCACGGTGCTGCTGCCCGCCGCGCAGCGGCTGTACGAGGCGGAGACCGGCCGGCTGTACACGGACTACGACGAGGCCCGGTCCTGGCCGGTGGCGGCGACGGGTGCGGGTGTGCTCGCGCTGGCCGCCCTGGTGTGGGCGCAGCGGCGCAACTACCGGCGTACCAACCGGGTCTTCAACCACGGGCTGCTGGCGGCGACGGCCGCGGCGGCGGTGGTGCTGCTGTGGCTGACGGTGGGGCAGTCGTTCGCGCGGGCGGGGCTGGGCGAGGCCAGGTCCGACGGCCAGGAGTCCCTGAAGGTGCTCAACGACGCCCGGATCGCCTCGCTCCAGGCGCGGGCGAACGAGAACCTGACGCTGATCGCGCGGGGTGCCGTCCTGGCCGAGGACAAGAAGTCCGACAAGTACGACGTGGACTACGCGAAGAACATGAAGCAGCTGGACGCCGGGCTGGAGCGGGCGCTGCGGCTGGCCGACGACGGGAGCGGCCGGGAGCCGGTCTCGAAGGCCGTCGAGGGCGTGGCGCAGTGGAAGCAGCGGCACGCGGCGGCCCGGGACGCCGACATGAAGGGCGACTACGAGCAGGCCCTCCCCCTGGTCATCGGGGACGAGAAGCACAAGGACAGCAGCGGGGCCTCGTTCGACACGGTGGACGCCTCCCTGGAGCGGGCCGTGGCCCATGAGCAGAAGCAGTTCACCCTGGCCGCCCGGGACGGGCTCGGCGCGCTGGGCGGGCTGGTGACGGGCGCGGCGTTGCTGGCGGTGGCCGGCGCGGCGGCGGCCCTCCTCGGCATCGGTCGCAGGCTTTCGGAGTACAGGTGAGATCGATGCGGATACGTGGCACACGGCCGGAGCGGCAGGAGCCGTACGGGACGGGGACGCCGGAGCGGGCCGCCGGCGGCGCGGCCCGGGTGCGGCGCGCGGCGGGCCGGCTGCGCGGCTGGGGCGGGGTGAGCGCGATGGCCGCGGCCTGCGCGGTGACGGCGGCCGCGGTGCTGCTGCCGCTGGCCGGGTCGGCGCCGTCCGGCGGGTCCGGGGTCGTGCACGATCCCGCGTCGGTGGCGGTGGTCCCGTACGCGCCGGCCGACACCTGCCAGGACCCGGAGGCCAGCCTGCGCCCGTCGGGGCTGGACGGCCCGGCGATCGAGCGGATCCGCAAGGCGGGCAAGCTCGTGGCGGGCGTGGACCAGAACAGCTTCAAGTGGGGCTACCGCAATCCGGACGGCCACCTGGACGGCTTCGACATCGACCTGGTCAAGGCCATAGCGAAGGACATCCTGGGGAACGAGGACCTGGTCATCTACCGGGCGATCCCGACCAGTCAGCGCGTCCCCGCGCTCCAGGAGGGCCGGGTCGACATCGTGGTGCGGACCATGACGATCAACTGCAAGCGCCTGGAGGACGTCGCCTTCTCGACGGCCTACTTCGAGGCGGGCCAGCAGGTGCTGGCCCCCAAGGGTTCGCCGATCACCGGGTACGACGCCTCGCTGAAGGGCCGCCGGATCTGCACGGCCGCCGGTTCCACGGCGGAGGCGGCCCTGAAGTCCCAGTCGTACGGGTCGGTCGGGGTGTCGGTGGCCAACCAGCTGGACTGCCTGGTGCGGCTCCAGCTGGGCGAGGTGGACGGGATCATCACGGACAACGCGCTGGCCGCCGGGCAGGCGGCGCAGGACCCCTCGGTGCAGCTGGTCGGGGCGCCGTTCACCCGCGAGTTCTACGGGGTGGCGATCAACAAGGACGCCCCCGACCTGGTGCGCAGGGTGAACAAGGTGCTGGAGAACTACCGGGCGGGCGGTGACCAGAGCCCGTGGACGACCTCGTACAAGAAGCACTTCGAGGACGTCCTGCCCAAGGCGAGCGTGCCGCCGGCGCCCAAGTACCGGGACGGCTGAGGCCCATGGCGGATTCGGAGCGGTACGTGAGCGAGCGGAGCGGGCTGCATGCGGGCGGCGCCCACGCGGGCGGGTTCCGTGCGGGCGGACCGGGGGCGGGGCCGGCGGTGATGGACCGGGACGACGTGGACCGTGCGCTGGCGCGGCTGGGTGCGGAGCACGAGGCCGTCGAGACCTCCCTGCTCGCGCTCCAGGACCACGCGGGCCGGCGGCTGCTGGAGGGGGCCGCGCTGAGCGGGGTCACCAAGGAGCGGTGGGCCGCCGCCGACGCGTCGGTGACCCGGCTGTGGACGTACTTCGACGCGTACAGCGGGGCCCTCGCCGCGGCCCGGGAGATCCGTGAGCGGCGCCGCTGGCCGAGCCGGGAGGACCTGGCCGAGCTGACGGAACGGCTGCGCGGGCCCGGGGTGACGATCGCCGGGGCCGGGATGGAGGGCGCGGCGCTGGCGGAGCGCTTCTCGCTGGCGGAGCTGGTGGCCCGGATGAACGAGCTGTACGCGGCCTCGCTGGACGTGGTGGTCGCCGCGGACGCGGTGTGGTCGGCGCTGCCCGCGCGGATCGACCTGCTCTCCGCCGAGCTGCACCGGACGCGTTCGCTGGCGCACTCGGTGGGGGTCCGGCCGGGCGAGCACCCCTCGGGGGACGACCTGGAGGAGATCACCGCCGAGCTGGCGGAGCTGCGGGCGGCGGTGATCGCCGACCCGCTGGCCTTCTGGGTCGCGGTGGCGGGGAGTTCCGCCCCGGGCGGGGGGCGTCCGGACACCGCCCGCTACGACCGGGCGGCGCGCGCGCTGGACGACGTACGGCGGGAGGTCGAGGCGGTCCTGACGGTGCGGCAGGACGCGGAGCAGCGGCTGATCGCGGTGCGGGACGTGCTGTCGCGGGCCGACCGGACCCTGTCGGAGGCGCGGACGGCGCGCGGCGAGGTGCTGGCGAAGATCGCGGCGTCGGAGGTGCCGGCGGTCAGCGGTCCGCCGACGGCCCTGCAGGAGCAGCTGGCGGCGGCCGCCGAGTACCGGCGGCAGTCGCAGTGGCACCGGCTTTCTCCGCTGCTCGACGCGCTGGAGGACCGGGCCGAGGAGGAACTGCGCCGGGCCCGTGAATCGTTGACCGCGGTGACGGCGCCGCTGGCGGTCCGGGCCGAACTGCGCGGGCGGCTCGACGCGTACCGGGCGAAGGCGGCCCGGCACGGCCTGGCGGAGGACCCGCTGCTGACCGAGCGGTACGACGCGGCGCGGCGGATGCTGTGGAGCGCGCCCTGCGACCTGCGGGCCGCCGAGCAGGCGGTGTGGCGCTACCAGCAGGCGACGGCGGAGGCGCTGGCGCCGCAGGACCACCGGCCCGAGCGGTCGGGGGAGGAGGAGGCATGAGCCTGATCGGATCGCCCTGCCTTCGTCCCGGCTGCCCTGGGGCGTACGAGGACATGGGCGGCGGCGAGGTGTACTGCGACACCTGCGGGCTCGCTCCGGTGGGCGCGGTCGCGGCGGGCGCGGAGGAACTGGTGTCGCCGCCGACGGGGATGACGAGCGCGGCCCGGCACGGCGACTCCCGGGGGTCGGCGGGTTCGCGCGGCTCGGGGCGCTCGTCGGCGTCGGCCCGCTCCTCGCGGTCCTCGCGGTCCTCCTCCTCGCGGCGCTCGGTGTCGGGGCGGCTGTCGCGTTCGCTGCCCGGGTCCGCGTCCACCCGGTCTGTGTCGGTGCGCAGTTCGGGCTCGGCGGCGTCCTCGTCGGGGCGCAGCCGGCTGGGCGCGGGGCTGGTCAGCGTGCCGGAGGTGCCGCGTCCGGATCCTTCGGCGGCGGTGCTGGAGAACCCGGAGGTGCCGGAGCGCAAGCGGTTCTGCTCGCGCTCGGACTGCGGTGCGCCGGTGGGCCGGTCGCGCGGTGACCGGCCGGGCCGTACGGAGGGCTTCTGCACCAAGTGCGGGCACCCGTACTCCTTCGTGCCGAAGCTGCGCGCCGGGGACGTGGTGCACGGCCAGTACGAGGTGGCGGGCTGCCTCGCGCACGGCGGGCTGGGCTGGGTCTACCTGGCGGTGGACCGGGCGGTGTCGGACCGGTGGGTGGTGCTCAAGGGCCTGCTCGACACCGGGGACCAGGACGCGATGGAGGCGGCGATCTCCGAGCGGCGCTTCCTCGCGGAGATCGAGCACTCGAACATCGTGCGGATCTACAACTTCGTGGAGCACCTGGACCAGCGGACGGGTTCGCTGGACGGGTACATCGTCATGGAGTACGTGGGCGGCAAGTCGCTGAAGGAGATCGCCAACGAGCGGCGGCGGCCGGACGGGCGGCGCGATCCGCTGCCGGTGGAGCAGGCGTGCGCGTACGGCATCGAGGCCCTGGAGGCGCTCGGGCACCTGCACAGCCGCAACCTGCTGTACTGCGACTTCAAGGTCGACAACGCGATCCAGCAGCAGGACCAGCTGAAGCTGATCGACATGGGTGCGGTGCGGCGGATGGACGACGAGGAGTCGGCCATCTACGGCACGGTGGGCTACCAGGCGCCGGAGGTGGCCGAGCTGGGGCCCTCGGTGGCCTCGGACCTGTACACGGTGGCGCGCACCCTGGCGGTGCTGACGTTCGACTTCCAGGGCTACACGAACGTGTTCGTGGACTCGCTGCCGGATCCGGAGCACATCGAGGTGTTCCAGCGGTACGAGTCGTTCTACCGGCTGCTGGTGCGGGCGACGGATCCGGATCCGGGGCGGCGGTTCGCGTCGGCGCAGGAGATGGCGGACCAGCTGACGGGCGTGCTGCGGGAGGTGGTCGCGCTGCAGACGGGCCGGCCCCGGCCGTGGCTGTCGACCCTCTTCGGGCCGGAGCTGCGCGTCCCTGACACCGAGCTGTACGAGGACGCGCCGGGGACGGAGGTGTCCCGGCTGGGCGTGCGCTCCGTGGCCCCCGGGCGGGGCGGGTTCCCCTTCTTCGGCCGGCGCTCCGGCGGTGCGGTGCCCGCGTCGGGCGGTGCTCCGGCGGCCGTACCGGCGGGCGCGGCCGCTCCGGCCGTCCCCGAGGTCGGGGCCGGGGGCGCGGGGGCCGGGGCTCCGGCCGGGGCCGTGGGCCCGGGCGGGACCGGTGCCGCCGCGGTGCCCGGTGCGCCCGGCGGCGGGGCGCTGCCCGCGCTCGGGACCACCGCCACGCACATCGCGGGGGCTCCGGTGCCGGGGCCCCGGCAGGCTCCGGCGGCGGCCGTCGCGCCGGCGTTCGTACCGTTCACCGAGCCCCGGACGCCCGCGCCGGCCGCGGCGGGGCTCGCGGTGCTCGACGCCCGGGACACCGCGCTCGCCCTGCCGGTGCCGCTGGTGGACCCGGCCGACCCCAATGCCGGCTTCCTCGCCGGACTCCTCGCGTCCGCGCCCGCCGACCTGCTGGGCGCGCTGACCGCGGCCCCGGCGGACTCCGCGGAGCTGCGGCTGCGGGAGCTGCGGGCCCGGCTCGAACTGGGCGAACTGGCCGTGGCCGCCGACGCCCTGGCCGAGCTGGAGGCCCGCCATCCGGACGACTGGCGGGTGGTGTGGGCGCGCGGGATCGCCTCCCTGGCCACCGGGGACGACGAGATAGCGGCCCTGTCCTTCGACGCCGTCTACGACGCCTTCCCGGGCGAGCCGGCGCCGAAGCTGGCCCTCGGGCTGTGCGCGGAGGTCCTGGGCCAGCTGGACAACGCCGCCGAGTACTACCGGCTCGTCTGGATCACCGACCCGGGCTTCGTGAGCGCGGCCTTCGGGCTGGCCCGGGTCCAACTGGCCGCCGGCGACCGGGATGCGGCGGTGCGCACCCTGGAATCCGTACCGGAGGCGTCGATCCACTACACCGCCGCTCGGGTGGCGGCGGTACGGGCACGCCTGCGCGACCGGTCCCCGCACGAGGAGCTGCTGGCCGACCTCTCGGCGGCGTCCGACCAGGTGGAGGCGCTGCGGCGGTTCGGCCTGGATCCGGAGCGTCAGGAGCGGCTGGCGACGGAGGTTCTGGGCGCCGCCCTGGACTGGGTACTGTCGGGTAGCCGGGGTGCCGACCCCGGCCGGACCTCGCTGCTCGGCAGTCAACTGGACGAGCGGGGGCTGCGCTTCGGCCTTGAACGCTCCTACCGCGTCCTCGCCCGGCTGGCGCAGCGGGGCGAGGAGCGGATCGAACTGGTGGAACGGGCAAACCGTTTCCGTCCCCGGACGTGGGTGTGAGTGATGTCGATGCATCGGCTGTCGGGCTGCCCCAGCTGCGCGGAGCCCCTGGAGGAGGGTGACCGTTTCTGCGGCGTATGCGGATACGCCCTCTCGGCCGCGCCTCCGGACGCGGATCCCACCCCGACCCTCCCGGTCACGCCGACCGCGGGCGCGGCGGGCCGGACGGGTCACGAGCCCCCGGCGGGCCCCCCGGCGGGCGCGGCCCCGGCCCCGCCGGCCGCGGCTCCGGCCCCGCCTGCTCCGGCCGCAGTCCCTCCGGCCCCGGTGCCGGCTCCCGCCCCGCCGGCTCCCGTGACGGCTCCCGGCTGGGAGGCCGGGTACGCCGCCCCGGCGGCCGGGGGTGCCGAGCCCGCACCCGCGCCCGTCCCGGCGGGGGCCTCGTACTCCGCCCCCGGCTACGGCGGGACCCCGGCCGGGTACGGCGTGCCCGCGCCCGGCTGGGAGGGCGAGCCCGGCCCGGACGCCCCCTGGGCCGCCGCCACCGGCCCCGAAGTGCCCTACCCCGACTCCCCGCGGGGTGACGACGGGGTGCGCCACGACCCGCCCGGCACCGCAGGCGGAGACCCGTACGCGGCCGCCCCGCAGGAGGACCCGTACGCCGCCGCCCCGCAGGGCGACGGCCGGACCTGCGTCGCCTGCCGCGCCGGGCACGTGGACACCGACGGGTACTGCGAGCACTGCGGCCACGCGCAGCCCCGCGAGCGGGACCACCTGGAGGAGGAGCTCTGCAGCGTGGCCGCCGTCAGCGACCGCGGCCTGCGCCACCACCGCAACGAGGACTCCTTCGCCGTGTCGGCCACCGCCCTGCCCGACGGCTCCGCCGCGACCGTGGCGATCGTCTGCGACGGCGTCTCCTCCGCCAGCCGCCCCGACGAGGCCTCGGCGGCCGCCGCCGGTGCCGCCAACGAGGCACTGCTCGACGCCCTCCCGCGCGGCGCCGACCCGGCGGAGGCCATGCACGGGGCGATCCTCGCGGCGGCCGCCGCGGTGACCGCGCTGGCCCCGCCGACCCCCGGCGCGCAGAACGCGCCCGCCTGCACCCTGGTCGGAGCCGTCGTCAGCCGCGGTGTGCTGACCATCGGCTGGGTCGGCGACAGCCGGGCCTACTGGGTGCCGGACGACCGGGCCGCCCTGGCCCAGCGGCTCACCGAGGACGACTCCTGGGCCGCGCAGATGGTCGCGGCGGGCCTGATGGGCGAGGCCGAGGCCTACGCCGACGTCCGGGCCCACGCCATCACCGGCTGGCTCGGGGCCGACGCGTACGACCTCGAACCGCACACCGCCAGCTTCAGACCGGACCACCCCGGCGTGGTGGTCGTCTGCACGGACGGCCTGTGGAACTACGCCGAGTCCGCGCGGGAGATGGCGCAGGTACTGCCCGCGGACGCCGCCGACCGGCCGCTGCACAGCGCGCAGGTCCTGGTCGGGCACGCCCTGGACGGGGGCGGCCATGACAACATCACCGTCGCCGTCGTGCCCTTCGCGGGCCCGGCGCAGGACCCCGCGGAAGCACCGGCGGGACCCGAAGCGGAATCCGAAGCGGAACCGCAGGCCTGACCACCCGACGCCCCAACCGGACCGGAGGAGGAGACCGACCGATGGCGAACTTCGCCAAGCCGAGCGCACCCCGCTTCAGCGTGGAGGTGTACCAGAACGAGTTCCTGCCCGACGGCGGACGGGACGTGCACGCCATCGTGACGGTCACCTCCACCGGCGGGGCCACGGCCACCGCCGCGCAGGCGCCCGGCGGCCAGGACGCCGCCGTCGTGATCATGGTGGACTGCTCCGGCTCCATGGAGTACCCGCCGGACAAGATGCGCGGCGCCCGCGAGGCCACCGCCGCCGCGATCGACACCCTGCGCGACGGCACGGCCTTCGCCGTGATCGCCGGTACGCACGAGGCCAGGGAGGTCTACCCCGGCCAGGGCGGCCTCGCCACCGCCGGGCCCGTCACCCGCGCCCAGGCCAAGGAGGCCCTGCGCGGCCTGCAGGCGCACGGCGGCACGGCCATCGGGACCTGGCTGCGGCTCGCCGACGGCCTGCTGCGCCGGACCCCGGCGTCGATCCGGCACGGCATCCTCCTCACCGACGGCCGCAACGAGCACGAGGACCCGGCCGTGCTGCGCGCCACCCTCGACGCCTGCGCCGGCCGCTTCACCTGCGACGCCCGCGGGGTGGGCACGGACTGGGAGGTGAAGGAGGTGACCGGGATCGCGAGCGCGCTGCTCGGGTCCGCCGACATCGTCGCCGATCCGGCCCGTCTCGCCGAGGACTTCACGCGCATGATGGAGCAGGTCATGGGCAAGGAGGTCGCGGACGTCGCGCTGCGCCTGTGGACCCCGGTCGGCGCGGAGGTCCAGTACGTCAAGCAGGTCTCGCCCTCGATGCACGACCTGACGGGCCGCCGTACCGAGGCGGGCCCGCGGGCCGGGGACTACCCGACCGGGTCGTGGGGCGACGAGTCCCGCGAGTACCACGTGTGCGTCCGGGTGCCCGGCGGCTCCGTGGGCCAGGAGATGCTGGCCGCCCGCGCCTCGCTGGTCCTGCCGGGGCCGGACGGCGAGCCGCGGCCCCCGCTCGCGCAGGGTCTGGTCCGGGCGGTGTGGACCGACGACCTGGCGGCCTCGACCGCCATCAGCCCCCAGGTGGCGCACTACACGGGTCAGGCGGAGCTCGCGGAGGCTATCCAGCAGGGCCTGGAAGCCCGCAAAATGGGCGATGTCGACAGCGCGACGGCGAAGCTGGGCCGGGCCGTGCAGTTGGCGAGCGCCTCCGGGAACGCCGACACCGCCAAACTGCTCGCGAAGGTGGTGGATGTCGTGGACGCGGTGGCGGGTACTGTGCGGCTGAAGGCCAAGGTCGCCGATGCCGACGAGATGACCCTTGAAACGCGTTCGACGCAGACCGTCCGAGTGAAGAAGACCTGAGAAGAAGCCTGACGCGATGACGCAGGAAAAAGGGGGAAACGCCGCGATGCCGACCTGCCCGAACGGCCACCAGTCCGCCTCCGACGACTGGTGCGAGGTCTGCGGCCTCCGCATGACCGCCCCCGCTGCATCCTCCTACGGCTACGGCTTCCCGCCCACCGGCGGGGAGCCGACCGCCCAGGCCGAACTGTGCCCGCAGTGCCGGACCCCGCGCGAGGCGATGGCCCCGTTCTGCGAGGAGTGCCGGTACAACTTCCTCACCCGCTCGGCGACCCCGTACACCACCGAGCCCGTACCGGGCCCCGGCCCGGCCGGCACCGGCGCGGCGGCCGGACCGCCGCCCCCGCCGCCGGCCCCGCCCCAGCCGGTGTTCTCCCAGGACCACTTCGAGTACCAGGGCTCCCGCCCCTCGCGGGTGAACCGCCCGGCGGAGCCGCTCCAGGGCGAGGACGACTGGCTGCTCCAGCCGCCCTCGCAGGAGCAGCCCGTACCGCCGCCGCCGGTGGCACCGCCCGCCCCGCCGCAGCCCGAGCACCGGCAGCCGTCGCAGCCGGAGCCCTTCGCCGCCCCGGACCGCAGCGGCGGCTCCTGGTCGGCGACGATCGGCCCGGACCGCTCGTACTTCATGGCGATGATGCAGCGCAGCGGTCCCGAGGCTGCCGCGCTCAACCTGCCCGCGTACTCCCCGGAGCTGCGCCTCCCGCTCTCCGGCGGCCAGATCACCATCGGCCGCCGCCGCGCCTCCACGGGCGAGTCCCCGGACATCGACCTGTCGGTGCCGCCGGAGGACCCGGGCGTCTCCCACCAGCACGCGGTACTGGTCCAGCAGCCGGACCTGACCTGGGCGGTGGTGGACCAGAACTCCACCAACGGCACCACCATCAACGGCGGCGAGGACCCCATCCAGCCGTACGTGCCCGTGCCCCTCTCCGACGGCGACCGCGTCCACGTCGGCGCCTGGACCACCATCACGGTCCGCCTCGGCTAGTTGCCGCCCTCCCCCAGGGGCCAGACGTAGGGCCCCTGGGGATCGTCGAGCCAGGCCCACTGCCCCTCCGGGGTGACCGTGACCCCGAACCGCTCGCGGGCCGGCCGGCCCTCGCCGCGCCACAGGTCGAGCGCCTCGCGCGGGTGGAGCACGTCCGCGGTCAGGACCAGCAGGAACTGGAAGCGCTCGTTCTCCACCAGTTCGTACGGGATCCCGTGCAGCGGCCCGGTCGCGCCGGGCGGCCCCGGCGCGGCCGTGGCCCCGCGCAGCGGGACGAAGTAGGCGGGGGTGTGCAGGAAGCGGCCCTCGGCGAATCCGGCGTCCCGGACGGTCAGCGCGATCAGCCCGGTCGACAGCGGCGCCAGGATCCGCGCCCCCGGCCGGCACTGCCCGAGCCAGGCGGGCGGGATCAGCGGCAGGGTACAGGTCACCAGGATCCGGTCGAAGGGCGCCCGGGCGGGGCAGCCGCGCGCGCCGTCCCCGGTGACCACGGCGGGCCGGTAGCCGAGCCGGGCCAGGTGGGAGCGCGCCGACTCGGTGATCTCCTCGTCCAGGTCCACCGTGGTGACGAGGCCGTCGCCGAGCCGGTGGCAGAGCAGGGCCGCGTTGTAGCCGGTGCCGGCGCCGATCTCCAGCACGTTGTCCCCGTCGCGGACCCGGAGCGCGTCCAGCATCTTCGCCATCAGGGAGGGCTGGCTGCTGGAGGAGACGAGCTCGCCGTCGCGCAGCCGGGTGGCGAGCGGGGCGTCGGCGTACACCCCGCGCAGCCAGCGGGCCCGCCGCTCGGGGTCCGGGTCCTCGTCCCACAGCCGCTCGTGGCCCGCTCCGCGGCCGGTCCAGAACCACGGCACGAACAGGTGCCGGGGCACGGCGGTGAAGGCCGCCCGCCAGGCCGGGTCCTCCAGCACGCCGGCGGCGGTGAGTTCCCGTACCTGGGCGGCGTGCGCCGTCTCCCGCAGGTCCTTCTCCGCGGCCTTCGCCGTGCCCATGTCTCCACTGTGCTGCGGGCGGGCCCCGGGTGCGACCCCGCGGCCGGGGGCGGGCAGCGGTGGACCTAGGACCGGGGTCCTCCGTCCGGGCGTCTGAGACGATGGTCGGGTGAATGACGACGCGCAGAGCACGGTCCAGGAGACGACCTTCTACGAGCAGGTGGGCGGCGAGGCGACCTTCCGCCGTCTGGTCCACCGCTTCTACCAGGGGGTCGCGGGGGACCCGCTGCTGCGCCCGATGTACCCGGAAGAGGACCTCGGGCCCGCCGAGGAGCGGTTCGCGCTGTTCCTGATGCAGTACTGGGGCGGCCCGACGACGTACAGCGAGAACCGCGGGCACCCGCGCCTGCGCATGCGGCACGCGCCGTTCCAGGTGGACGCGGCGGCGCACGACGCGTGGCTGGCCCACATGCGCGTGGCGGTGGACGAGCTGGGGCTCGCCCCGCAGCACGAGGCGCAGCTGTGGCGGTACCTGACCTACGCGGCCGCCTCGATGATCAACACCGCCGGCTGACCGCCCGGAACCGTCAGACCGGCCGTACCTGGAGGGTGCCGAGCCCTCCGGTGCCGCCGGGGCGGCGCGTGGCGACGGACCCGTACGGGGTGCTGAGCCGCAGCCAGCCGCCGGAGGCGAACAGG
Source organism: Streptomyces sp. NPDC090077 (assembly GCF_044747545.1). NCBI lineage: Bacteria > Bacillati > Actinomycetota > Actinomycetes > Kitasatosporales > Streptomycetaceae > Streptomyces > Streptomyces sp. NPDC090077. The sequence goes on along the minus strand of NZ_JBIVEG010000010.1, from coordinate 213,580 downwards.
GCCACCGGGGCGGGGGCGCCCGCGCCGGGGGCGCCGGCGGGCACGGGGGTGCGTACCGGGCGCAGGAAGCCCAGGGACTGGGCGGCGTGCACGGCGCGCAGCGGCAGCTCGGTGTCGCCCAGGGTCCGCGACCAGATCTCGCGGCCGATGCGGTCCCGCTCGGAGCGGGTCCGGTGCTGCGGGGGCAGGGCCTCGTCGCGGGCGCGGAACTCGGCGACGGCGGCCGCCACGGCCGCGCGCACGGCCTCGGGGGCGGGCAGGCCGGGAACGGGCTGCCAGCCGCCGCGGGGCGGCAGGACCCCGGCCCAGGGCGGGCCGGTGACGGGGCCGGGAACGGTCACCGCGGCGCCGCTCTCGTCGACGGCCTCCAGCAGCTCGCCCGCGGAGACGGTGACGTCCAGCGGGGTCGCGGGGGGCTCGGCGAGGCGTGCCGTGCGGACGGCCAGGACCTCGAAGGAGGGCGGCCGTCCGAAGACGGCGAGCGCGCCGCCGCCCGCCGCCGCCTGGAGGCGTACGGCGGCGGCGCGGTCGTAGTGCACCAGCCGGCCCAGGAAGGCGGCGAGGTCCGCCGCCTCCCCGGAGTCGGCCAGGCGCAGCTGTCCGTTCATGCCGCGATGCGCCCTTCGGCGGCCGCGGGAGCCTTCTCGGGCTGGTCGAGGTACTGCTCCAGGAAGTGCCGTTCCTCGGCGGTGATGCGGCGGGGCCGCCCCTCGGCGAGGTTGTAGGGCACGACGACCGTCTCGGCCCGCACGTAGACGGTCTCCGGTGCGTCCTCGGTCGCCTCGTCCTTGACCTCGTAGCGGATGGTCAGGGACGCGGCACCTATCCGGGTCACCCAGGACTCGATGAGCACCGGCTCGTGCCGGTGCACGAGGGGCAGCTTGTAGTCGATCTCGTGACGGGCCACGACGGAGCCGCCCGTGAAGGACTCGCTGCCCTCTCCCGGCGCCAGGCGGAACATGAAGTCGATGCGCGCCTCCTCCAGGTAGCGGAGGAAGACCACGTTGTTGACGTGCCCGAAGGCATCCATGTCCGCCCAGCGGAGGGGGCACCGGTAGTGGTGTCTGGCCATGACCGTGACCTAGCCCCGGGTGAGCTTCTTGTAGGTGGCGCGGTGCGGACGGGTGGCGTCCGGGCCGAGCCGCTCGACCTTGTTCTTCTCGTAGGACTCGAAGTTGCCCTCGAACCAGAACCACTTGGACTCGCCCTCGTAGGCGAGGATGTGGGTGGCCACTCGGTCCAGGAACCAGCGGTCGTGGGAGACGACCACGGCCGCACCGGGGAACTCCAGCAGCGCGTTCTCCAGGGAGCCCAGGGTCTCGACGTCGAGGTCGTTGGTGGGCTCGTCGAGGAGCAGCAGGTTGCCGCCCTGCTTGAGGGTGAGCGCGAGGTTCAGGCGGTTGCGCTCACCACCGGAGAGGACGCCGGCCGGCTTCTGCTGGTCCGGGCCCTTGAAGCCGAAGGCGCTGACGTAGGCGCGGGACGGCATCTCGACGTTGCCGACGTTGATGTAGTCCAGCTCGTCCGACACGACCGCCCAGAGGGTCTTCTTGGGGTCGATGTTGGCGCGGCCCTGGTCGACGTACGAGATCTTGACGGTCTCGCCGACCTTGATCTCGCCGGAGTCCGGCGTCTCCAGGCCCTGGATCATCTTGAAGAGCGTGGTCTTGCCGGCGCCGTTCGGGCCGATGATGCCGACGATGCCGTTGCGCGGCAGCGTGAAGGACAGGTCGTCGATGAGGACCTTGTCGCCGAACGCCTTGGAGAGGTTGTTGACCTCGACCACGATCGAGCCCAGGCGCGGGCCCGGCGGGATCTGGATCTCCTCGAAGTCGAGCTTGCGCATCTTGTCGGCCTCGGCCGCCATCTCCTCGTAGCGAGCGAGACGGGCCTTGGACTTGGCCTGGCGGCCCTTGGCGTTGGAGCGGACCCACTCCAGCTCTTCCTTGAGGCGCTTGGCGCGCTTCTCGTCCTTCTTGCCCTCGACCTTGAGGCGCTCGGCCTTCTTCTCCAGGTAGGTGGAGTAGTTGCCCTCGTAGGGGTGGGCGCGGCCGCGGTCGAGTTCGAGGATCCACTCCGCGACGTTGTCGAGGAAGTAGCGGTCGTGGGTGACGGCCACGACGGCGCCCTTGTACTGGGCCAGGTGCTGCTCCAGCCAGTTCACGGACTCGGCGTCGAGGTGGTTGGTGGGCTCGTCGAGGAGCAGCAGGTCGGGGGCCTCCAGCAGGAGCTTGCAGAGGGCCACGCGGCGCTTCTCACCACCGGAGAGGTTGGTGACGGGCCAGTCGCCGGGCGGGCAGCCCAGGGCGTCCATGGCCTGCTCCAGCTGGGCGTCGAGGTCCCACGCGTTGGCGTGGTCCAGGTCGTCCTGGAGCTTGCCCATCTCCTCCATCAGCTCGTCGGTGTAGTTCGTCGCCATTTCCTCGGCGATCGCGTTGAACCGGTTGAGCTTCTGCTTGATCGGGCCGACGCCGTCCTCGACGTTCTCCAGGACCGTCTTGGACTCGTCGAGCTTGGGCTCCTGCATGAGGATGCCGACGGAGTAGCCCGGGGAAAGGAAGGCGTCGCCGTTGGACGGCTGCTCGATGCCCGCCATGATCTTCAGGACGGTGGACTTGCCGGCGCCGTTCGGGCCGACCACGCCGATCTTGGCCCCCGGCAGGAAGTTCAGGAAGACGTCGTCGAGGATCACCTTGTCGCCGTGCGCCTTGCGCGTCTTGCGCATGGTGTAGATGAACTCAGCCAAGAGAAACCGTCCGGCAGATCGATGGTGGGCAGATACACCCCATCTTGCCGTACGTCCATCCCCCGGGGGAAACCAGTACGGGTCCCCCGGAGGCCGCGCGGGCCCCCGGCCAGGGCAGGATGACCCTGAGTACCACTGGTATTACGAGTACGCGTACGAGTACGGGCACCACGCTCCGGGGGGAGTCCTTGTGGACGGCTGGCCGCTGCCGCTGGCGATAGCGCTCATGGGAACGGCGGGCACGCTCTTCGCTCCGCTGCTGACGCAGCGGCTCGTGGGCCGGGTCCAGTCCGAGCAGTTCGAGCGGCAGGAGCGGATCGCCGAGGGCCAGTGGCGGCGCGAGCGGCGGGTGGCGGAGCTGGACGTCCGCCGGGCCTGCTATGTCGCGGCGCTGGCCGGGTACCGGCGCTACCGGATCGAGCTCATGAACTTCCTGTGGCTGGTCCACCGGCCGGACACCACCGCGGAGGCCGGGGCGGAGGGCCGGGCCGCCCTGGAGGCCGCCCGGCAGACCATGCACCTGGCGTTCGCGGAGGCGCAGCTGGTCGGCTCCGGGGCGGTCGTGGCCGAGCTGGACGAAACGACCGAGCGGCTCGCCGGGGCCTTCTACCGGGTCCTGCGGCTGGAAGAGGGCGACCCGGCACCCGACGGCTCCTTCGACGCCCTCAAGGCCGAGCTGCTCGGGCTCGGGGAGCGGTGGCGGGAGATGCGCGCCGTGATGCGGGCCGACCTGGGGACGGACACCGCGGTTCAGCGGGGCCGGTAGACGACCAGGGCGTCGGGGAGGGCGTCGAGGACGAGCGCGGCGGGGGCCCGGGCGTACTCGCCGTCGTAGGCGAGCGGGGTTCCGGGCGGGATGTCCGCGACGTGCAGGGTCCGCAGCCGGGTGGCGACGTGAACGGGGGACCGGCTGAGCGGGCCGGCGAACGCGGCGGCCAGCAGCCGGGGGCCGGGGCGGCCGCCACCGTGGACGACGCGCAGGTCGAGCAGGCCCTCGCCGAGGCCGGCCCGGCGGCGGGGGGCGGGGCCGGAGCCCTGGTAGGTGCCGTTGCCCGCGAAGAGCAGCCACGCGCTCCGGGGCCGCCCGGCCAGGGTCAGCCGTACGGGCCGCTCGGCCCGCAGCACCCGCCAGGCGGCCAGCACCGCGGCCGGCCCGCCGCCGATCCGCGGCGCCCACCGCAGCCGGTGCCGCAGCAGCTCGGGATAGGCCCCGATGCTGAAGTTGTTCAGGAAGTACCGGACCCCCTCCCCACCCACCCCGCCGACACCGGAAGCCGGCTCGGTGCCGGTGCCGGAGCCAGTGCCGGAGCCGGTGCCGGAGGCCGGAGCCCCGCCGGAGCCCCCTCTCGCGGCCGGCCCGCGGCCGGGGTCGCCCGCAGGGCCGGGGCCGGTGCCCCGACCCGTGCCGGAGGCCGCGGCCGGGGACGGGGTGATGCGGCCCAGGGAGACGCGGACCGCCTCGCCCCCGGCGACGGCGCGGCAGGTGTCCTCCGGGCCGGCGATGCCGAGGTCCAGCGCGAAGTGGTTGAGGGTGCCGCCGGGGAACACCGCGAGCGGGACCCCGGCCCGCAGGGCGGCGGTCGCCGCGGCGTTGACGGTGCCGTCGCCCCCGAGCACGCCGAGCACCTCGGCCCGGGCGGCGGCCGCCGCCATCGCGGCCTCCACCTCCTCCCCCGCGCACTCCACGACCTCCGCCTCCGGCAGCCGCTCGCGCAGTACGTCGAGCCCCGCGCCGTCGGCCGTGCCGGACGCGGTGTTCACCACGACCGTCAGCCCGGCCCCGTCCGGCAGCGCGGGCGCCCCGGCCGCCGGGCGCTCGTCGCCGGGGACGGCCCGCGCCCGCTCGGCGCGCCGCGCGAGGCCGCGTACGGCGAAGCCCGCCGCGACCCCGAGCGCCGCGCCCGCCAGCACGTCGGACGGGTAGTGCACGCCGGTGTAGACCCGGGAGAAGGCCACCGACGCGGCCACCGGGGCCACCAGGGCCCCCCACCCGGGGGATTCCAGGGCGAGTCCGGTGGCGAAGGCCGCGGCCGAGGCGGAGTGCCCGGACGGGAAGGAGGTCGTCCACGGCGGCACGGCCGGCCGCCGCACCGTGGGCACCCCCTCCAGCAGGGGCCTGGGCCTGCGCACGGACCATTTGCCGACGGTGTTGACGGTCGCCGAGGCCAGCGCCAGCGAGGCGGCGGCGGTCAGCGCCCCCTTGCGGGCCCGGGACGAACCGAGGGCGGTGATCGCGACGGCGGTCCCGCCCCAGAGCACCCCGTGGTTGGCCGCCCGGCCGAGGGCGGGCAGCACCCGTTCGGCCCCGGGCCAGTGCCGCCGGGCCACCAGGTCGAACAGGTGCCGGTCCCATGCCGCGGGGGTGCCCCGCCAGGTCAGTTTCTGATCAGCCACCTCTCGCCACTACCCCGGTCCGCCGCCCGGAATCACCCCTCGCCCTCCTCTCCCTCCAGTGGCCGCTTGCGCAGCAGCAGGACGACCATGCCGCCCAGCACCACGAGCCCGACCGCCAGGGAGGCGATGACCGGGGTGGCCGCGGAGCTGCCGCTGGTCGCCAGCCGCTCCTCGTCCGGGGAGTCCGACCCGGCCGTGGCGGACTCGGCGGCGACGGCCACCTCGGACGCCCCGGCCAGCTGGCCGACGGTGCCCGCCGTGTCCGCCCCGGCCGGCGGCTGCGGCCAGACCGCGGTGGCGGTGGCGGCCGCCGCGGACTCGCTGGAGCCGGCCACGATCTGCGCCTCCGCCGGGATGCCGCTGGTGAAGACCCGTCCGACGGGCACCTTCGTGGAGCCGTGCACGGTCACCGAGGCCGTCCCGTCCGGGGTGCCGGCGGGCACCTCGAAGTACAGCCGGCTGCCGTTGGCCGCGGAGGTCACCGGCTGCCCCTCGGAATCGACGACCCGCACCCCCATGGCGGTGGCGGCCGCGTCCGGGGTGACGGTCACGCTCTGCGCCCCCGTCCGGACGGTGACCGGGCCCAGCCGGGTCCCGGTGGCGCCCGTCAGCGGCCCGGACACCCGGCCGGGGTCCAGCCCCAGCGAGGCCGGCGGCTCCGGCAGCCGCCCGGCCTCCCGCTGGAGGTAGTCGGCGAGCCTTTCCGCCGCCGGGTCGGCCGCCTCCACCTGCGCACCGTCGGCCAGGCGCCAGATCGCCACCTGGGTCCCGGCGGCCGCGCTCTCCGCGGTCAGCGCCCCTGCCCCGGCAGCCTTGGCCAGCCCGGCCAGGTCGTTGTGCTGGGGGTAGGAGTGCTCCAGGACCCAGCGGATCCGGCCGCCCGCCTCGGTGTTGCCCGCGAGCGGGCTGCCGCCCCAGCCGCTCTCCGTGTACCGGGCCTGGGGCTGCGCGTAGCCCGCGACCCCGACTCCGTACGTCTGGAGCATGCCGCCGCCGTCGACCCGCATCTCGTACAGCCCGGCGGGGATCTGGCGGACCGAGCCGTCCCCGCCGCGCAGGACCGCCTGCCCGTACGTCTTGAGGCCGTCGAGCACGGCGCTCGCGCCGCCGCCCGGCCGGCCGGCGGCGGCCGGGCCGGAGTCCGCCGCGGCGCGGGCTCCGGGCGCGGCGGTGAGGGCCGCCGCCAGCAGGGCGGCCGCCAGCGGGCGGCGCACGGAGCCGCGTACGGACCCTGCGGCGCCGGCGGCCGCGCCGGTATCGCCACCGACTGGAAGCGGAACCTCGGGCCGGACCGGTCCGGCCTCGGGTGGGACGGTGGACGCGGAGGCCGGCCCGCCCGCGGACGCGGTGGACGCCGCGCGGGGCTCGGAGGATGCGGAGGATGCGGGAACAGCAATCGACACAGTTCTCCCCTTCGGGCCGGAGACCAAGGTGCCCGTGAGTACCGGGGAATCCTAGCCGCCTCGAACACTCAGACCACCGCCGCCTTCTGAGGGCCCATCAGTGGGGTGTCCGTCTTGACGACCCGGCGGAAGGCCGCCGTTCCACGGTTGAGGTCGTGTCCGACGGCGATCGCGTCGATGTCCGCCGAAAACCAGCGGACTCCCTCGCCGTCGGGCGGGTCCTCCCGCACCCGCAGACGTCCGTGCACCACCAACGGTTCCCCGACCGAGACGGAACTGGCCAGGTTGAGTGCCAGCACCCGGCGCGCCCACACGGTGTAGAAGCTGGTGGCGGCGTCCGTCCAGGTCTCCGTGCGCCGGTCGAAGTACCGGGGGGTCACGGCGAAGCGGAATCTCGCCGACGGTCCGGTCACCGTCTCCTTGAAGTCGATCTGCGTCGCCACGTGTCCCACCAGCGTCACCAGGGTGTCGTTCATCCCGGTCGCCCTCCCCCGAACTCCGTACCCGTGCGGACCATCCGCACGAGGTACGACCATGCTGGCCCCGGGCCCCGCTCCCCGCTCCGGCCTGTGGATTACTGGCGGGTTGTGGACAACTTCGTCCCCCCTGCGGCGACCGCCGCGTACTGTTCGCGCACCTCGCGGTAGCGCAGCAGTTCGGCCGCCACCGGTTCCAGCACCCGGGCCCGGCCGCAGCCGGCCGCGGCCTGCCTCAGCCGCCGTTCGGCGTCCTGGCCGTACCTGCGGGCCGGCCCCCGGGCGGCGATCGAGCAGGCCCACTCCACCAGTGGCCCGCCGACGATGCCGGCCGCCATGAACAGCACGGGCGGCAGCAGCTTCGGTTCGAGCACCCCGACGATCTGCCCGACCAGCCACAGCCCGCCGAAGATCTGAACCAGCGTCATGGCCGCCTGCGCCAGCACCGCGACCGGCCACCAGGCGGGCCTCGGCGGCTTCGCGCCGGGCACGGCGACGGCCGCGCCCAGGGTCACCGCCAGCTCGTCCAGCGCCTCCGGTAGCCGCTCGGCGCCGCGCACCGCGGTCTCCCGCACGGCCTGTGCCCAGGGGTCGGGCAGGCCCGCGACGGCCTCGTCCGCGACGGTCCGCACGGCCTGCTCCACGCGCTGGCGGGCGGTCACCTCCTCCTCGGGAGGAGCCGCGGCGGAGGTGCCCGAGCCGCGGCCCTTGGCCGACATGAGGGCCAGGGAGGCGAGCGAACGCGGGGCGCGCCGGCTCTCGTACCAGCGCCACAGCCGGAGCCAGGGCGTGCCGCAGGCCTTGCCGGCGTTGCGCCGCCAGGCCCGCTCGGCGGCGAGGCCCGCCGCGTACGCCCCGACCGCTTCGGCGAGCCGGTCCTCGAACTCGGCGCGCGCCGCCTCGCCGATCTCGGGTCCGGAGGGTCCGGAGTGCCCGTCGGCGACGTAGAGCGGGCGCAGGCGCCCGGCGGCCCGGTCGACGTCGGCGGAGATCCGCCGGGTCGCGGCGCCCTTCTCCTGGGTGAACTGTCCGAGGAGCTCGCGGAGTTCCCCGACGCCTTCACCCGTCAGGGCGGACAGTCCGAGGACGGTGGCGCCGGGGTCGCCGTGCTCGCCGAGGGCGATCCCGTCGTCGTCCAGCAGCCGCCGCAGGTCGTCGAGCACGAGGTCGGCGGCGTCGCCGGGGAGCCGGTCGACCTGGTTCAGCACGACGAAGGTGACCTCGGCGTGTCCGGCCAGCGGCCGCAGGTACCGCTCGTGGAGGACGGCGTCCGCGTACTTCTCGGGGTCCACCACCCACACCACGGCGTCGACCAGCGCGAGCACCCGGTCGACGTGGTCCCGGTGCGCGCCGACCGCCGAGTCCAGGTCGGGCAGGTCGACGAGGACCATGCCGCGCAGCACCTCGGCCTCGGAGGTCTCGCGGGGCCGGCGGCGCAGCCGTCCGGGGATCTCCAGCCGGTCGAGCAGGCCCGCGGCACCGTCGGACCAGCTGCAGGCGATGGGGGCGGCGGTCGTCGGGCGGCGCAGTCCGGTTTCGGAGATCTGCACTCCGGCGAGTGAATTGAAGAGGGTGGACTTGCCGCTTCCGGTGGCTCCGGCGATGGCGACGACGGTGTGCTGGGGGGACAGGCCGCGGCGTGCGGCGGCCTCGTCCAGGACCCGGCCGGCTTCGGCGAGGGTCTTGCCGTCGAGGCGGGTACGGGAGAGTCCGACCAGCTGGCGCAGGGCGTCGAGGCGGGTCCGCAGGGCCTGGGCCTCGGGGCTGAGCGGGGGTGCGGGGGCCTTGCCGCCGTCGCTCCCGGCGCCGGAGACGGCCCGTACGACGGCCTCGTCGCCGTCGGCGTCCTCGCTGACGTCGCCGTCCCGTCCGCCCTCCGCCTCCTCGTCGAGGTCGTTGGCGAGGAGGGCCGCGTCGAGCAGGGCGTCGTCGATGAGGGCGTCGCCCGCGCGCGTGCCGGTGCCGCGGGGGCCGCCCTTGCGGGTGCTCCGGTGGCGCGAGCGTGCGATGAACCCGTCGTCCCACCGGTCGCCGGTGTGGTCGCGGTCGGTCACGGCGGTCACCGCGTCACCTCTCCTTCTGCAGTACGGACAGCGCGGCGATCAGCTCGGCCTGTGGTTCGGGGGTGACTTCGAGCGCCTGGAGGGGGGCGAGCCTGCGGTCCCGTTCGGCGCGCAGGACCTGGTCGAGATGGTCCCCGACGAGTTCGCCGCCCCGGTCGCGCAGCCGCACGGCGGCCTGTACGCCGATCCGCTCGGCGAGCTTCTCCCCCGCCGGACGGGCCCGCTTGCCGCCGAGGAGGGCGGCGACGAGGAGGGCGGCGACGCCGTCGGGGTCGGGCGCGGGCTGCTTGTCGAGCTTGGCGACCTCCTCCTCGGCGAGCTCCTCCAGCACGCGCCGCCAGCGGCGTACGGCCATGCCGATACGTTCCGCCGCCTCCCGGTCGGGCGCGGGAAGCGGCACCGCCCCGGAGGCGGGCTCGCGCCGCCAGACCTCGGCGATCCGCTCGTCCGCCGCGGCGACGGCGCACTGGAGGAGCGCGGCGAGGGATTCCGCGAGGGAGTCGAGGAGTTCGTCGGCGCTGGTGTCGAGGGGGTAGCCGCGCCACCGGGTGAGGGCGTCGCCGGCGAGCACGGCGCCCTTGTCGAGGCGGTTGCGGACCCTCTTGCCCTCCTGGCGGTACGCGTCCTCGACGGCGGAGGTCAGCCGGACGGCGGCGGCGTGCTGGGCGGCGACGGCGGAGGCCAGTTCCGGCATCCGGCGCTTGAGGGAGTCGAGGGCGCCGAGGGCGGTCCGGCCGACCGCGTACTGCCGGGCGGCCGGGTCGTGGACGTGGTGGGTGAGCCAGGCGAGCAGCGGCGCGACGGCGCTGGCCGGCAGCAGTCCGCCGCCGCCGGCCGACTCGGGCAGCTCGGGCACCGTGAACCGCGGTACGTCGCCCAGCCCGGCGCGGGTGAGCAGCGCCCCGTACTGGCGCGAGACCTCGACGAGCACCTGGTGCGGGACCCGGTCCAGGACGGTGATCAGGGTGGCGTTGTACTGCTTGGCAGTGCGCAGCAGGTGCCAGGGGATGGCGTCGGCGTACCGCGAGGCGGTGGTGACCATGACCCAGACGTCGGCGGCGCAGATCAGCTCGGCGGCGAGGGTGCGGTTCTCGACGACGAGGGAGTCGATGTCGGGGGCGTCGAGGACGGCGAGGCCGCGCGGGAGGGTGGCGACGGTCTCGATCCGCAGCTCACCGGTCGTGGCGGGGCCGCCGGGGGCGCGTACGGGGTTCTTCCGGGAGGAGGGCACCAGCTCCTCGTCCTGCTGGGGTGCCCAGACGCGCATGAGGTCGGGGAGGATCCGCATCCCGGCGAACCAGTGGTGGTCGTCCGGGTGGCAGACGAGCACCGGGGTGCGGGTCGTGGGGCGCAGCACTCCGGCTTCGCTGACCTGGCGGCCGACGAGGGAGTTGACGAGGGTGGACTTGCCGGCCCCCGTGGACCCGCCGACGACGGCGAGGAGCGGCGCCTCGGGCGACTTCAGCCGGGGGACGAGGTAGTCGTCGAGCTGCGCGAGCAGCTCGGCTCTCGTCTGGCGGGCGCGTGGGGCGCCCGCCAGGGGCAGCGGCAGACGCACGGACGCGACCCGGTCGCGCAGGGCGGACAGGGCATCGAGCAGCTGAGGCCGAACATCCAAGGTCACCACATGCGAAGAATGCCCAATTTGGGACCATTTTTGAAGCTTATACGCCCTCTGCGCGCCGACCGCGACTCCGGAGGGACATCATGGACACGGCGGACGAGTGGGACGCAGGCATAACGAGTGCACAACACCCAGGCCGACGCGGCGCAAAAGCGGTGCGAGAATCGCACCTGCCTGCGATTATCGGGACCGCTTCACCGAACCTCCACAACGTGGCACGCGAGTGAAGCAACCGGGACAAGGCAACCGGAGCCCTATCCTTGACCCGGCACGGACCGCAGTCCCACCCCCACCAAGGGGCTCCAGGCCACCACGGTCACCTTCCGGCCCCCGTAGCTCAGTGGATAGAGCAGGCGCCTTCTAAGCGCTTGGCCGCAGGTTCGAGTCCTGCCGGGGGCACTTCCTTCCACCCTCCCGAGGGGTAACCGGGGCCCTCGGGGCTGCCCGGACCGGGGGCGGCGCGGCATCCGCGATTGGCGGAAATTCACTCGACGGGACGCTCGCGGGATCCTTGCACCCGCAAAACCGGAAAGCCGAAAACCGGAAGAGCACCGTCCCGCCCGACGGGGGTCGTTCGGGCGGGACGGAGCGTGCGGGACCGCCCCGGGCGCGGGCGCGGGCGGGGCCGGCCCCGGATCAGGAGGCCGGGACGGCCGGAGTGGACTCGGCGGGGGTGGACTCGGCGGGGGCCGAGCCGGCCGGCGCGTCCTGCGGGGAGACGCCGAAGGCCTTGACCGCCTGGTAGTACGTCCAGGCCGTGCTGTCGCAGGAGCCCTTCTTGACGCCCGAGTACTGCGAGCAGACCCGCTTCAGGTCGGCGTAGAAGGCGTCGTCCAGCCGGGACTTGCTGGCGGGGAACGCGCCGGCCGCCTTGTAGTTCCGGTAGCCGAAGTCGTGGCGGGCACAGGCCGTCTGGAAGGGGAAGCCGAAGGGGTTGTCGGGGGACGAGGAGCAGTAGTCCGTCGACCAGTCGAAGGCGTACGAAGCCCAGTTGCCCTGGCTGCCGCGGGCCGCGACCCAGGCGTTGTAGCTGGAGGCGCTGGTCTGCGTCCAGCCGCTCAGCACCTGCGGCTTGTCCGCCGGGACCGCCGAGGCCGGGGTGGCGAGGGCCAGCAGGCCGGCGGAGACGGACGCGAGCAGGGGGACGAGGCGGCGACGCATGGCATTCCTCCGAGTGGGGGCGGCGGGGCGGGCGGGCGACGGGGCCGACCGGTCAACTCCCGGTGCGGCGTCGGGATTCACCCTCGGAGCACGCCATATCCCCGACCCCTACCGCCCCTATAACGCGGCCCGGACCCGCAGGTGCCGACCCGGTGCGCACTCGACCGCACCCCTCTCAGGTATGACTCCCTGTCCGCCTTCCGGCAGATTCGAGGTTGATACCAGGGAGGGACGCGCGCGTGACGCCCGCCACGAACACTTGTGGGTATGAACCGCCGTCCGCTCGTCATCGCCGCCGCCGTCGCGGGAGTCCTCGCCCTGGCCGCCTTCGCGCTGCCCAACCTGCCGCCCAACCCGGTCACGGACGCCCTGGAGAAGCAGGTCCTGCGGGAGAAGGGCAAGCGGTACGCCAGTGCCGCCGACGCCCCGAAGAAGGGCGACCGGGCGTTCGTCCTGCCCAGCTGGATACCGGGGGACGCCACCGACATACGGATCCGCGCGCGCGGCGAAGGCGGGGCCCGGCTCATCCGGTTCACCCTGGGCAAGACCCCGCTCGACGGCCCGCAGTGCGCCGCCGGGACGCCGAAGAAGGCGGGCGGTCCCCACATGGGCGCCCGCTGGTGGCCCGGCGACACCCGGCGCGAGGAGCGCCCCGAGTGCCGGGACCGCTACCAGTACCAGGTCTCCGTGCGCGGCCGGCAGGTCTACGCCTGGACCGACGGAACGCCCTCCCCCGGATCCCGAGTACCGGACGGCGGCGCCCCGGCCGTCGCGCCCGCCGCGGCATCCGGCGGGAACTCCGGCAGGTAGCGGGAGCCCCTCAGGCGGTGTCGCGGGCGAGGAGCGCCGCCGCGGCCCGGGCGAAGCCCTCCGGGTTGTCGAGCATGATGTTGTGCCCGCAGTCCGGTACCGCCACCACGGCGACTCCGGCGGCCTCCAGGGCTTCGGCGCCGGCGGGCGGTCCATCCGGCTCCGGGAAGAGGAAACCGCGCGGGACCTCCAGCTCCAGCAGCAGCTCCCGCATGGTGGGCGTGGTGCCCGCGGCGAGGTTCACGGCACTGCGGTACAGGGCGGTGCGGCCGGCCAGCCGCATGGTCGACCACCAGTGCGCGCCGACCCGGTCGCGGACCTCAGCCCAGCCTCCGGCCAGGAACTCCTCTTCCGTGTAGGAGGCGAGGCCGCTGCTGCCGGCCGCACCCGGGGCGGGCGGCTGCGGGTCCAGGTTGGCGTCCACCAGGACGAGGCGGGAGACCAGCCGGGGGTGCCGGGACGCCAGCACGATGGCCACCGCTCCGCCCATGCTGTGGGCGATCACCTCGGCGCCTTCGGCACCGGCCGCGTCCATGGCCTCCGCCACGGCGTCGGCGTGCGCCTCCAGGGTGTATGAGAAGGCCTCGGGACGGTCGCTGTGGCCGTGTCCCAGCATGTCGAGCAGCAGCGAGCGCCGCCCGGCCAGCAGCGGGTGCACGGCGCTCGCGGCGAAGTAGGCGGGGGAGGTCGAACCGAGCCCGTGCAGGTAGACGCGGGGCGCTCCGCCTCCCGGGAGTTCGACCCAGCGGATCCGGTCGCCTTCGGGCGTCACGACGGCACTGTGCACGGTGTACTCCCCCTCGAGTGATGATCAACAAGTCCGGGACGAGGGTAGCCGGGGCTCCGACCGGCTCGTCTACCCTCGTCGGATGACCTTGTACGTGAACCAGCTCGACGGCACCGCGCCCCTGACCGGACCGCCCCCGGCCGGGACCGGAGTGGCGGTGTGGTCGCTGGACACCACGCGCGGGGCGATCGGCGGCCACGAGGCCGGCGGGGCGCGGGCGCTGCTGGACGCGGCCGAACGGGAGCGGGCCTCCCGGCTACTGCGCCCGGCCGACCAGCGCAGCTATCTCGCCTCGCACCTGGGGCTGCGCGTGCTGCTCGGCGGGTACCTGGGAATGCGGCCGCAGGAGGTCGTGCTGGTCCGCGAGGACTGCCCGGGGTGCGGGGAGCCGCACGGCCGTCCCGCAGTGGCCGGGGGTGGGGTGCACTTCTCGCTCTCCCACAGCGACGACGTGGCGTACTTCGCCTTCTCGGGGGTGCCGGTGGGCGTCGACGTGGAGGCGGTGCCGAGGGCGAGCGCGGTGGCCGACGTCCTGAGCAGCCTGCATCCGGCGGAGGCTGGCGAGATCACCGCGCTCCCGGAGGCGGACCGGCGGGCGGCGCTGGCCCGCGTGTGGGCCCGCAAGGAGGCCTGTCTGAAGGGCACCGGCATGGGGGTCGCCTTCGGCCTCGCCGAGCCGTACGTGGGCTCGGCACCCGCCCCCGCCCCGGTCCCCGGCTGGACCCTGCGCGACCTCCCCGCCCCGGACTCCTACGCCGCCGCGGTCGCGGTCCGCGCCGCCTGACCGGACCCCCGGCAGCGGCGGCCCGGCAGCACCGGCCCGGCTGCGGCGCCGGTCCCGTCGGCCGGGCCGGTTCGGGCCGGCCGCTCCCGTGCACCGCCGTATCCGCGTGCCCGTGCACCGCCCCGGCCCTACCCTGGCCGCCATGGACATCCGCCGCGCCCGCAGTACCGCCGAACTCTCCGCCGCCGAGGGCCTCTTCGACGGGCCCGTCCGCCCCGAGTGGTCCGAGCGCTTCCTCGCCGGGAGCGGCCACCTGATGCTCATCGCCTACGTCGACGGCGTGCCCGCCGGCATGGTCTCCGGCGTCGAGATGACCCACCCCGACAAGGGCACCGAGATGTGCCTGTACGAGCTGTCCGTGGACGAGGGGTACCGCCGGCGCGGCATCGGCCGGGCCCTGACCCTGGCCCTCGCCGACGAGGCCGAGGCCCGCGGCTGCTACGGCATGTGGGTGGGCGTCGACACGGACAACGCGGAGGCGCTGGCCACGTACGCGTCGGCGGGCGCCGAGGACGAGGGCCTGTTCGCCATGCGCGGCTGGCCGCTGGGCGAGGCGGCGTAGGAGGGGCCGGGCCGACCCTTCCGGCGGCGTGTCGTGGGGCCACTCGGCGCACCCTCCGCGCGGGGCCGCGCGCGCTGGCCGAGCATCGGCCGCATGACCGCCTTGACCTCCCTGCTGCCGGCCGCCGCCCTCCTCGCGGCGGCCGCCGCCCTGCCGCCGCACCCCGCCTCCGCCGCCGGCGGCGACGCCCCCGCCGCGTACGTCGTCATGCTGAAGGACACCACCTCGCGCGCCCCGACCCGGGCCCTGGCCGCCGAGGCCGCCCGGTCGGGGGACGAGGTCGGAGCGGTCTACGACACCGTCCTCAACGGGTTCGCGGTGCGCACCACGGCGGCCCGCGCAGCCGCCCTCGCCTCGGATCCCCGGGTCGCCTCCGTGGAGCCGGACGCGCCGTTCCGGATCTCCGGCAGCGGGGCGCCGCTCGCGCCCGAGCCCCCGGTCGGCGTCCCGCAGCCCCCGCCCGCGGACCCCCCACCGGCCGCCCCCGCACCAGCCGTTCCGGCGCCCGCCGTCCCCTCGCCCGCCGTGACCTCGCCGGCCGTTCCCCCGCCGGCCGTCACCGTTCCCGTCCCGGTGCCCGCCCCCGCCCCCGCCCCCGTCGCCGCCGTGACCCAGCGGCCGGCCCCCTGGGCCCTCGACCGGATCGACCAGCGCGAGCTGCCGCTCGACGGCGCGTACACGTACTCCGGGAAGAAGGGCCGGGGCGTCACCGTCTACGTGGTCGACACCGGGATCAACACCCTCCACCAGGAGTTCGGCGGCCGCGCCCGCACCGGCTACAACGGCTACACCGGCTTGTTCCAGGGCGGTGCCCAGGACTGCAACGGCCACGGGACGCACGTCGCCGCCACCGTCGGCGGGGCGACGTACGGGGTCGCGAAGGAGGTCTCGCTGGTCGGCGTGAAGGTGGCCGACTGCCGGGGCGACGGGAGCCTGTCGGTCATCCTGCGCGGCCTCGACTGGATGGTGAAGGACCACCTCAGGAACCCGTCGCGGGGTCCGGCCGTCGCCAACATGAGCATGGGCGGCACCCGCAGCCACTCCATGGAGGCGGCGGTGATCCGCGCGGTCGCCTACGGGATCACCTTCACCGTCGCCGCCGGCAACGAGGCCGGGGACGCCTGCGCCGGCTCCCCGGCCGCCGTCCCGCAGGCCCTGACGGTCGGCGCGACCGACGACGCGGACCGGCGTCCGGCCTTCTCCAACCACGGCCGCTGCGTGGACATCTCGGCGCCGGGACAGGGCGTCACCTCGGCCTGGAAGGGCTCCCCGACCGCCCTCGCACGGGCCTCGGGGACCTCGATGGCCGCCCCGCACGTCGCGGGCGCCGCCGCGCTGCTCCTGGCGGACGGCGTGGCCGGGACCCCCGAGGAGGTGGGCCGGCGGCTCGTCCGCGACGCCGTCCCGGACCGGATCACGAACCTGCCCGCCGGGACCCCGAACCTGCTCCTGCACCTCCCCGCGGCCCCGTAGCCCGGCGGCACCGACCAGTCGGTATCCGATGTCCCATCAGACCGAGTCTGATGGGACATCAATGTGTGTGCGCTTCGGGCGAAAACAATCCATTGACTTCTCAACACGGCGACGCGTCAATGACGGCCATCCGCACCGGCTCGGCCTTCCCCACACAGCGGGTGGGGGGAGGGGTTCGTCATGACGAAGGAGTCGCGACCCTGTGAGTACGAGAACGCTCAGACGAAGAGTGCTGGCCGGGGCGGGCGCCCTGTCCCTGGCCCTGACGGGCGGCGTCGTGGCCCTGACCGGACCGGCGCAGGCCGCGACCAAGACCACGCCCGTGCCGGTGAAGTGCGTCGCCCCCGCGCCGCAGCCGGGCGCCAACGGCAACCAGGACTACACGGTCACGGTGCCGGACACCGCCAAGGCGGGCGAGACCGTGCCGATCACCATCGACCCCGGCGAGACGCCGGTCGTCCCGATGTTCACCATCGACACGGTCAACACCATCAAGGCGAAGCTGCTCGTCGGCGGGGTCGCGCAGACCGTCACCAGCCCGCCCGTGAACAGCCACCAGGAAGCCGGCAAGAAGGCGGATCCGCCCGCCTTCAACGGCACGGTCAAGATCCCGGACGGCACCGAGGGCACCACGGTCCAGATCACGATCGACCAGGTGGTCACGGACGCCGACCTCGGCGGCACGGTCTACACGACGACCTGTACGCCGGACCCGCGCCCGAGCGCCCCGGTCGCCTCGATCGCCGTCGAGGCCCTGCCGAAGGACCCGGTCACCACCAAGCTGACGCCGAACAGCGGCAAGGCGGGCACGCCCGTCGCCGTCACCGGTGCCAACTTCCCGGCCGGCCCGGTCACCTGTTCCGCGCAGCTCGCGGGCGCGGCGACCGGTGACACCGGTACCGGCACGGCGGACGCGTCCGGCGCCGCCACCTGCAACATCACGATCACCAAGAAGGCCGACACGATCAAGATCGACGGGTCGGCCGGCGCCGCCAAGCCCTTCGTGTTCATCGAGGAGCAGGTCGGCGTGCAGAACCCGGTGGACATCGAGGTGCTGCCCGGACCGCTGGCCCTCGGCCCGAAGGACGGCCAGCCGGCCGTCAGCTTCGGGGCGGTGACCATCAACGGCAAGGCCCAGTCGGTGTTCGGCGCGTTCAACGCCGCCACCGTCCAGGACTTCCGCGGCGGCAGCCTCGGCTGGGACGTGACGGCGACCCGTACGCCGTTCCTGAACCAGGCCACGGGCCACTCGATGGCCAAGGCGCAGCTCGGCATCCAGCCGTCCTGCACCGTGACCAACCCGGACAGCCCGAGCACCTGCACGGCCGGTGCCCCGGGCGCGATCTCGGGCACGCCGATGAAGGTCGCCTCCCAGGCGGCCGGCGGTGAGGAGCTGACCGGCGGCGAGTTCGCCGTGGGCGGCGCGGCGATGATCCAGCTGCCGCCGTTCATGTTCGCCGACACCTACCGGTCGGTCGTGACCTTCTCCATCGCCTGACGGACCCCCGTCCCCGGGTGGTGGGGGGGGGGGGGGGGGGGCCCCCCCCCCCCCCCCCCCCCCCCCCCCCCCCCCCCCCCCCCCCCCCCCCCCCCCCCCGGCCGCGCCCCCCCCCCCCCCCCGCCCCCCCCC